>NZ_LT670844.1:6909686-7243124 GCF_900141755.1 Bradyrhizobium lablabi
TAATCCGAGCAATAAATCAGCAGTCCGCGAACGCCGGCAGCGCGCATCTCGGCAAGGGTGATCTTCTGGCGTTCGGCCGTGGCGGCATCAAAGCCCGACGATTGCCAAGCCCTCACGGGCGGCCGGCCCGGAATATGCATGCAAAAATCCGCCTTGGCTGGTCCATCGATTCCCGACCACGCCAGGAGTCTCCATACCTTGGCCGTCGCACCTCCCGGCTGCGGCGGCCACTTTTGGAGCCCATCGCTGACGGCGCCGTTCCTGATTTGACAATTCCCCACCTCGGGGAAAACATGGTCACATGCCGGCTTCAACGAGGAGTAGTCGGTTATGACAAATCCACGCCCAACCGGGGCGTTTTGCCCTATTTGCATGGTCAACTCGCGCGGAATTTCGAACGGCTGATAAAGGGTGCTCAGCGCGCCGCTTTTGTGGTTGTCTCTGAGGGACCGGCGGCTGGCGGTGGGGTCTGGTTTAGTGCCGTCGATCCCGGTGTTCCGCTCGGTCCGGGATTACTCTCAACATGCGTGATATTTCACGGTCCCCATGTGAGGACAGCAACCACCAGAATGAATGCTACAGCGATAACGGCGAACCTTCGAAATCTGATCAAGCTTTCCCGATCCTGATTATCCGGCATGCGGCTCTCCGCAGTTAGTAATCCTGATTTCAAGCTGTCTTGGCGAACAGCGTCAGGACACCGTCGGCGATATTGATCGCAACGACTTGTGACGAACTCAGGCCTTTGGCCTTGAGCGCCGCTGCCGCCTCTGGTGTTGCGTCAATAGACTTCCGAAGTGACTGCATGTCTTCTTCGCTTGTGTGCTTGGCGACTTCATCGACCTTCGAGCGCAACGCCGGTTTCAGGTCCTTGATGTCGACGACCTGTATGCTCCGTATGATCGTGCTGGACTGATCGGGCGGTGTCTGTGCCTCGGGTTGCGAGGGTGCTCCTTGTGCCTGCACGAAAGCCGGCGTCCCGAGGGAGAGGGCTGCAATAATGACGGATGCCGTAAAGATGCGCATGGTCATTCCTTTCCAGTTTGAAAAACAAATTAAGAAAGTTCCTATCCACGAAATTTGGTTAGCATCTGATTCTTATGTGGCCATTCAGTGAAACCAATGGGGCCGCAAAGTGCACGACGCCGAGATTGAAACCAGCGACGGTCCGGAAAACTCGGCCCCCGCCAATTGCTCTCGCCCTCCGCTCACGCCGCTGGCTACCGGTGGGCGGAGGCACACAGCATCACGGATGAGTCGGCTTGTCCGCTGCGAGGCCGCGCCATCTCGTTTTATGAAGGGTGCTTGGTGTACGTAGAAGATCCCGATCGGGGCGCCGACGAGGACGATGACGGGAACGACATCGACTGAGTGAGCCAGTTCCCCACTGGAGTATGCAAGTATGCCGCTGGCGTTCGCGGTGTCCTGATCTATTGCTCGGATTACAAGTGCGGCCACTCGACGACCATGAGCGCGGACAGATGGCCGGATGACGTCCAGCTATCCGATAAAGAGCGGCGGTTTACCTGCCAGGCTTGCGGCCGGAAAGGTGACGATGTCCGCCCCGATTTCGGCTGGGAAGCGGCCCGACGCGTGGTGAGTACGGACGACACGCGCCGGGTCTGACCATCCCCCTTTGGCCCGCGAGGCATGATCGAGATCGGACTTAAGGATGATTCGTGGCAAAAGTCCGGGTAGGCTCGGCAAGCCATGAAATGCTCTCTGTGCGAGGATTGCGGCTGGGTCAACAACCGCATGCCAGTCATTCTTGACGAATCCGATTGGTCGAAATGGCTTGGTGAAGAACCGGCCACCGAGCAGGAGTTGCTCGCGCTGCTCAAGCCGTGCCCCGACGAATGGCTAAAGATTTGGCCTGTTGACAATAAGGTCGGCAATGTCCGACCGCCCGCGATTCTGGCGCGTTCAAATATGTACTGGTCCGCATAAATGCTGAGGGCTGGCGCGCCCTGAAAATGCTGGCGGTTGGAGCACGACACCACACTAAACGCCTTGGCAGTCGAAGCCTTTAATGATCTGCTCAAAAAGCACGGCAAGCGGCAGTCGGCGGAAAATCCACTCCTCGATTGATCATTTGGTGGGGGGCGACAACCCAAGGCGGCACGGGTGGTTCTCAATGAACGATCTGGCTGACAAAGAATTTCAAGTTGCATCGGCAGCCTTGGAAAATTGCCGCAGGTATATTGCCGCGTACAAAACCCAAAGGTGGGATGTCCTCAAATGGGGAGCATCGGTCAACCTTGCATTGGCGGTCGCCGCTGCCATACCAGCCTTGGCGGAAATCCAAATATATCTTCTTGTCCTGAGCTGCGGGGTAGCTGCAGCAAGTTGGCTGCTCGTTCTTCATTATAACAGGCGCGTGACTGGTATCCGAAATCAGGTCGTAACCATCATTGCATGGATGAAAGAAAGAGGCGTGGACTATGACTCCATCGTCAGTCAAAACACCAAAGATGCATATTCGCGTGGAGAGGATTATGACATTCAAGAACTCATAATGTTCATGGGCATTCTAGCTGTTTCGCCCATCCTCGTTTTGTCAAGTCTGCTCTTGTTGCACGCCGCCAACTGAGCCTTGCTTTTGATGAAGATTATCCTTCGATATATGCCGCATTTCTTGGGGGGGGGGGGGACTGTGAAGGCATTTTTTCATAGAATGTTTTTTGCTGCTTCTGTTAGTGGCTCGGTACTTACTATTTTGTGCGATGGCGCGTCTGCCTCCGAATTTTGCGAAATCAGAAATGTGGTATCCCAAACCGATGCTTTCGCAGAAGTCGCAATGGTGGACTACGGAAAGCGTTACCTGCCAGTTGTGAGCGCAATGAACGATATTGGTCAAAAGGCGCAAAAGCCCAACGTTGCCATAAGCCAGCAACTTAGCGCGGCAGACCTTAACCATTTCAACGAACTCAGAACCAAGATTGCTTTAATAATCGCTCAGAAATTGAAGGTGAGTAATTTTCAAAGAGATGTGCACGTCTTGGCCGAAACCTATCACGCTGCGGAGCTTGCCGATCTCTACGAGGTAAAGGCGGAGACTTTGGGTGCTGATGATCCGCGCAAATTCTATCTAACAATTCTAGAAATGACCCGAATCGCCCAGCCACGTGCTCCGCGAACACCATTGATTAAATCTAACATCGAGTGCGATCTGGAAGCCGCCCTGTTTCTGATGGAAGAAGCTAACCAGCAGCAACTCTCCAAAAATGCGGTTATCCGAACCTCTGCAAAGCTGTTCAGATTCCGGCGCATCAATCCCCCATAGCCGAACGCGCTTGCTGTATCTCGATAGTGTCGTCGCCAAGCACATCGCTGACAGCAATAGTGCCGGGCAACGGATTCGTTGGATGCGAGAGGCAGAGAAGTCAGAAAAAGCGATCCAAGAGCCTCCGGTTAGAAAGTTCCATTACGAATGGGACCCGAGCGACTACGACCAAATCCGAGCGCTGCTACCTCAATACTTTCCGGACAAGGACGATGTCATCAATGCGATTTTCATATCTTTGCTCGAGGGGACCCTAGAACGCGCCCAGGTGAAGGAGCATGTCAGGCGATTCGTCGGCGCTCATGATCGCTTGTTCCCCGACGAAACACGCGAAGTTCGGCAAGCACAAATTGGTATCACTGGATGCCCGACTATTCGAGGACGGGACGACAACCCTAGGCGACACTGTCACACGCGGTTTCTGGGACTAGACGCGTCAAGGCGCCCAGAAAGGGTTTGGCTCCTAACGCCGCAGCAATCGGTAGTTATTCAGCAAAAAGGAGATCATTCCCCCTCGAGCTTTCTCCTCAGGTGTCCCAGCATGGCCTTACAGGCTTCTTCGGCCTCGGCGAGCGTTTTAAAGGGCGAGCCGCCGATCTTGATGGCGCTCCTGTTCTGATCGATCGGACGCCACGACGCCACGAAGCCGGCGTGTCCGTGAAAGCCGGGACCGCTGCGGCTCTCATAACTGATCACGAACGAAAAACCGTCGCTGCTCGCGGTCCATATTTCCATGTCCTTGACGGGGCTAATGACGCGGGAGAACTCCATGGCCATTCCCACGACCTACGCCATCGGTTGGAGGTGCCGACGATAAAGCGCCCGTAAAACGGAAGGCCCGCGGATCGCTCCGGGGCCTTCCACGAAACGACCATTGAGTTACATCCGCTCGAATAATGGTCGTGGGCTTATGAGGGGATATGATGGGACAACTGAAGTAGGTTTGTCAGTCCGCTACCGAACGATACCAAGACTAATTCCATTTGGGGCTGATCCCGTCTGCAATTTCGAGAACAATTGCGTACTACCTCTTCCGGTGGGGTTGACGACGGAAATCTGAAATGGTGCACTGCGACTATTGCGATGCGTTTATTTGGAGTTTGCGATGAATGAGGTGGTTGAACGTATTTTGAAAGCCTATCAATCGATGTGCCCCCTTGATGCCGAGCGAACCGCGGATTCAAGGAAAAAAATTAGCCGATATATTGAAAGCCTCGCGTCTGCTGGCCAGCGCGATGCCGAGCAGCTGACGATATATGGCTGGGCGTATTTGACAGAGCTGTACGAGGGGTACGATCCTCGGTTCACCGGGTGCTAAACCGCGCTCTGACGGCCCCAGCGCCCCTTGTCCCTGTCGGAAACCGAATCCGGCTGGCAAGTGAGGCCGAATCGCGCAATGTTTCTGGCTTATGAGAGAAGCTTGCAGCCTGGTCTGGTCGGTGCTGGTGCTATTGTTCCAGTCGCGGGCCTCGTTGGGAGCTGACATATTCTGTGGTTTGGCGTCACAGCGCATCCAACCGCAGAATGGATCGCAAATCAGGTCACGGAAGCATGCGGGTGGGAACAGGCTTCTTGCTATCTCATTCGTGACCGGGACGGGGCCTATGGTGAGGTCTTTATCCGCAGACTCCGATCGATAGGCATTCGCGACCGGCCAACATCGCCGCGTTCCCCGTGGCAGAACGCATATGCCGAAAGGCTGATCGGTTCGATCCGACGGGAATGCCTTGACCACGTTGTCGTGTTAGGCGAGCGGCATCTTCGCCATGTCCTGCTGTCGTATATGAATTACTATAATGAGACGCGCACGCACCTGTCCTTGAATAAAGACTCGCCCCTATCGCGTACTGTTGAGAGGGCAGGGCGTATTCTTTGCCGCCCAATCCTCGGCGGACTGCATCACAAATATGTCCGGATTTGATTTGCGACAGGCACGAGATAGAGTTTGATGCGACGGCTAGATAGTCGGCGCGTGTTTTTGTGATTACGCCGCGACCCCGATGATGGACCTTAGCCAAAGCTCGAATGGCCGCTTCTGGCGCAAAGCGGACGTTGGCTAAAGGCCTTGGTTCATCGGCTAAGCTACGCCGAGAGGAAAACAGTGCTTCCGCGATAATGGGCATCGCGGTTTCGCCCCCCCGCTGCCAAATAGCCTGCGCATCAACCAGCGTGGAAATTCCGTCCAAGAATTTAGGGCGATGACTTCAAGGACGAGCGGGTTTTCGCCAGCAGCTCGGCACGCACTTTGCCGGCCGCAAGCGCTTGATCCATTTCGACCTTGACGAACCTTACCGGCGTATTGGGCTGAAGCTGGCCGATCAGATCCATATCGGCCGATATGACTGTGCCGACCATGAAGTAGCCACCGCCCGAAACCGCGTCACGATGCAGCACGATCGGCTCAGTGCCTCCGGGCACCTGGATCGAGCCATACGGATAGCAGGCATCGGTGATGTTGGAGGGATCGGAGCCCGCGCCGAATGGTGGCTCACGCGGCACGAATTCGAGTGGCTTGCCGCCCTTGAAGCGGTAGCCGATCCGGTCGGCTTCCGGAGCGACCTTCCAGGTGTCAGAAAAGAAACCGCTGCCGGCGGCATCGGTGATGCGATGCCAGTAAAGTCCAGGCATGACGCGCAACTCCGTCGGCATCGCCATCGGCAAGCCGCGCAATTCTTCCCCGACCGTACGGCCCTCCTTGACCGCTGTCGTAGCCGCACCAACGGGTAGTTCGTCGCCGACCTCCAGCTTTCGACCCTTGAAGCCGCCGAGAGCGCCCAGCACGTAGGTCGAGCGCGAGCCGAGAACGACGGGCACATCGATTCCGCCTGCGACGGCAATGTAGGCGCGCGCGCCCATTTTCAGGAAATCGAAAGAAAGTTTTTGGCCGCGTTTGACCTTGAAGGAGGCCCACGTCTCGCGCGGAACACCATCGAGCTTGGGTGGCAACTCGGCCCCCGTAACCGCGACCATGGAGTCATCGGTAAACTCGAGCTCCGGCCCCATAAATACGGCCTCGAGAACGGCAGCTCCCTCCGGATTACCCACGAGCAGGTTGGCGGCGGCGAGCGCATGCCGATCCATTCCGCCGGAGAGCGGGATACCGATGTGATAATAGCCGGGACGCCCGAGGTCCTGGACGGTGGTCGAAAGACCCGGCTTCAAAACCTTAATGGCCATGGAGGACCCCCTCGAGTTTACGATTGTAACCATCGATGTCGCGGTTGAACTCGGTGAGCGAGAACGAGACATCCCGGATGGTCGGCGAGAAGCGGCCCGCTTCGACATCGGCGACCGCCTCATCATAGGCCGGCCGCTCGATGGGCTTCCACTTCACGATGTCGCCCGGCTTGAACAGGCACATGAAATCGCGCAGATAGCTGATCTTCTGATTGGGATCGTAGATCGGCATGGGCGTGATGCCGAACATCTGGTAACCGCCGGCACCGCGCACCGAGTAGATGCAGCTGAAGCAGCCGCCGTGCCCGACCGTCAGCTTGGGTGTGTCCGTGCGCGGGCGCAGATATTTCGGCGCCTGAATCTGCCGTTTGCGTTCGACCATCTGATAGAGGAAGGGCAGGCCGGCGACGAAGCCCACCATCGAGACGAACCAAGGTGAACTTGAATGCGCCTTGATGAACGCGTCGATCCCGTCGAGATTGTTGATGCGTGCCGCGTATTCGAGATCGGTGCCGTTGGGATCCTGATGGCGCTCGCGGAAGCGCATCAGCGTCTCGCGCGTCCAGGGATCGTCGTAAAGCACCGGGATCTCGATGATCCGCGTCGCGATGATCGGCTCGGACTTTTCGGCCGCCGAATCCAGGCGCTTCAGCTCGGCGAGCATATCATCCGGCTCGATCAGATCCGGATCGAACTTCACCTGATAAGAGGCATTGGCCGGGCAGATCTCGGTGACACCTTTGATCTTGGCGTCGCGTACCGCATTGGTGATGAAGAGGCTCTTGAAAAAAGCCTCGAGCGACATGGATTCATCCACTTCGGCGAAGATATGCTCATCGCCGCCGAAGGAAAATCGAGTTTGCATGGGACACTGGCCTCCTGTTGCTGACGGGGCGGACTATTTTGCGGTTGAGGGGGCAGGAGCGGTCGGCACCGCCAGCGCAGCCTCTGCTGCGGCAAGACCTGCAGTATGTGATGCCAGCCACGGTTCGAGCCAGGCGGTATGAAACCGCCCGGCCTGTACGTCGGGGTCGCGAACGAGCGCCTGGTGCAGGGGCTTGGTCGTCGCCAGCCCCTCGACGTTTAGTTCACCGAGGGCGCGATCGAGACGTCGAATCGCGCTCGCTCGATCCTCGTCGTGGACGATCAACTTGCCGAGCAAGCTGTCATAGAACGGCGGCACCGTGTAGCCGGCATAGAGCATGCTGTCGAAACGCACCCCGTTGCCACCTGGCACACTGAGTGCGGTGACCGTGCCTGGGTTCGGGGCGAAGCCTTTCGCCGGGTCCTCGGCGTTGATGCGGACCTCGATCGAGTGGCCATTGACGCGCACCTGATCCTGGCGGATGCGCAAGCGTTCGCCGCCGGCGATCCGGATCATCTCGCGCACCAAGTCGATGCCGGTGACCATCTCCGTCACCGGGTGCTCGACCTGGATGCGGGTGTTCATCTCCAGGAAGTAAAATTCGTGGCTGCGGTCATCGTACAGATATTCGAGCGTCCCCGCGCCGCGGTAGTGCACCGCTTTGGCGAGCGCGACGGCAGACGAACAGAGCTTCTCGCGAATGGCGGGTGTCAGCGAGGTCGAGGGAGCTTCTTCCCAAACCTTTTGACGGCGGCGCTGCAGCGAGCACTCGCGTTCAAAGCAGTGGATAACGTCCTGTCCGTCGCCGAGCACCTGCACCTCGATGTGCCGCGCACCTTCGATGAGCTTCTCGACATAGAGCCCGCCATCACCGAAGGCCGCCAGCGCCTCGGCCTGCGCCTGCGGCATGAGGTGATGAAACTCGTCGGCCGAGCGCGCGATGCGGATGCCGCGGCCGCCGCCGCCAGCCGCCGCCTTGATCATCACGGGAAAGCCGGTCGTCTTCACCAAGGCGAATGCCGCCTCAGGTGACTCCAGGCGGCCGCGGCTGCCGGGAACCGTAGGCACTCCTGCTGCCGCTGCAGCTTCCCGGGCGGCGACCTTGTCGCCCATCAGGCGGATGGACTGGGCCGTCGGCCCCACAAAGATGAGCCCCGCCGCCTCGACCGCGGCGGCAAACTCGGCATTTTCGGCAAGAAATCCATAGCCCGGATGGATGGCGTCGGCGCCCGTTATCTTGGCCGCGACGAGGATAGCGTCGCGGTTAAGATATGATTTCGACGCCTGCGGCGAGCCTATGTCGACGCCCTCGTCAGCGAGCCGCACAGCAAGCGAGTCTTTGTCGGCCTTGCTGTAGACCTGGACCGTCGCAAGGCCCAACTCCCGTGCTGCACGAATAATGCGCACAGCGATCTCGCCGCGATTGGCAATGAGAAGCTTATGGATCGTCATGGACAGTTTGAAAACCTCAAACGTCGATCTCGGCGATCGGCTGACCGGCCATCACGGCCTCCTCATTCTCGGCAAGGAAGCGCACGATCTTGCCCGATGTGCCTGCCTTCACCTCGTTGAACGACTTCATGACCTCGATGAGGCCAATGGTGTCGTCTTGCGTGATCGTGTCGCCATCGGATTTGTAGGCCGGCTTGTCCGGCGCGGGTTTGCGGTAGAATATGCCTGGGAGCGGCGAAAAGATTTGCTGTATAGCCATGAGTTCCTCGTCCTTTGATCGCTGCGGCCTTGGCCGGCCGCGCGTCAGCGCGCGGCCAAATAGGGGCGGACTGCCTCGCGAACGGCCTGGGCGATGGCGACGGCATTCGGTGTGTCGGAGTGGACGCAGATGGCATCGGACCCGACGGCGATATCGTTTCCAGCCACACTGCGCGTCTTGCCTTCGGTCAAGGCTCGCAGGCACCGTGCTGCCGCCTCAGTTGGATCCTTGGCGTCATGTTCACGCGTGATGATGAGGCCACCCTCGGCATTATAGTCGAGATCGGCGTAGTATTCGGCGACGAAGGTATGACCGCGGCGCTGATAGACCGTCTCGTGAAGCGTGCCTTTCATGCCGAACAGCGGCACCTTGTAGACATCGGCCGCGTCCGCCACGGCCTCCGCGACGTCCTCCATCCGCGCGGCCATGCCATAGAGTGCGCCGTGCGGCTTGATATGATTGAGGATCACGCCTTCGGCATCCAGGAACGCCTTGAGTGCACCGATCTGATAGAGCAGGCAGTTCGTCAGCTCTTCGCGGCCGATCTTCATCTCCCTACGTCCGAACCCTTGCAGATCGGGCAGCGAGGGATGGGCGCCAACCTTGACGCCATGCAGTTTGGCCAGACGCACGGTGCTGCGCATGTGATTGAAGTCAGAGCCATGGAAGCCGCAAGCGACGTTGGCCACGTCGATCTCGGGCATCAGGCCTTCGTCGTCGCCCATCTTGTAGAGGCCGAAGGCCTCGCCCATGTCGCAATTAATGATGACCATCTCTGTGGTGTCCTTCTCCCGGCTGCTGCATTCGAGCGCAGCATTTGTAAAATCAACCCTAAACCCGCCGAACGAGACGCCTGCCGACTTCAACAGGCGTCACGTTCATGGCGATCGACCCAAAGAGGCAAAGGCCGCCAGCGGCACGCAACCTGTGGCGGCGCGTTGCCAGTCTATGTTGCCAGCCTACTTGGACACCAGATAGTCGACCGGTATCTTCTCCGAAATCGTCCACTGATCGACCACGCGCGGCTTGCCTTCCTCGGTATCGACGATCAGATAGCGACCCTGGTTCTGATGGTGGAGCTCCTTGCTGAAGGTACGTGGCCCGAACAGCGTGGCCTCGTTGTTCATTTTCTCGAGTTCCGCCACCACCGGCTCGGCGTCCGTCGTCTTGGCGCGCTCGACGGCCTTCGCCCAGACGTCGATCAAGACATATCCCGGATAGACGTATTGGCTGGAAGGATCGCCACCGGTGACGTCCTTGTACTTCTTGTTGAACTCGGTGACCTTCGGATTGGGGTCGTCGCCATAGATCGAAGCCTGTACCGGCACGTAGAAGTTCGACAGGTCCGGAACGGCGTTCAGCCAATAGCTGCCGTCGACGCCCGAGCCGTTGAGGATCATCGACTTGATACCGGCTGCCCGGATCTGCTTGATGGCGGAGACGGCGCCCGGCATCATCGTGCAGAGCATGATGGCGTCGGGCTCTTTCGGCAGGCTCTTGATGCGCGTGATCTGAGAGGCAATCGAGGCATCGTCGTTCTTGAATGTGTCGCTGCCGGCGAGCGTGGCGTCCTTCAGGTGCGGCATCTCCCAGTCGAAGCCATCGCAGATACCCTTGTTATAGACGGTCCAACTGTCGAGCAGCCGGTAGAAGCTGCGGGCATCTTTCTTCTTGTAGGCCCATTCGGCCATGGTCGCGCCCTGCACGGCCGCCAGCACCGAGCCGGAGAACGAGTAAGGACCGACGCCGGGGATGCCGGCCTTGATCGATTCCGCGCACAGGAAGAAGGAGACTTTACCGGCCGACTGTGCTTGCAGAGCCGCCGGCGCGCCGAAATCGTAGTCGCAAGAAACGATCACCAACTCGGCCCCCTGATCGAGCACCGCGAGGCCCGCTTTGGCGCCCTCGGCCTGATCGGTCTTGGTGTCGGCAAACACCGGCTTGATCTTCTTGCCGAGCAAGCCGCCCGCCTTGTTGATTTCGTCGATGCGGATCAGCGCAGCATCCTGGGCCGGCTTGTCATAGGCCTGCATGAAACCGGATGCTGCTGTCGCAAATCCGACCACGATCTCGTCGGCTGCCTGGGTCGGCGTACACCATAGCGCGGTCGCCGCAGCCAAGGTGCCTATTATTGTCGTGAAACGCATTTGACCATTCCTCCGTTTGTCGCCGTACTTCAGTTCAATTCCTTAGGGCCGTCTGCACGGGCCGCGGCAGCCGCCGCTCGAGCGGCCATCCCCTCCAGGATAATTCCCGGTTGCGGGTGAGGCCGGTTGGCAAGTACATCAGGATGACGATGGTGATGATGCCGATCGCGATCTCCTGAACCCCGTTCGGGAGTGCAATGGTCAGACCGCCGAGGCTGACGCCCCTTTCCAGGTCGCGAAACATCTCGATCAGTGCGGAAATCACCACGACGCCGGCGACGGCTCCGCTGAGGCTATACATCCCTCCAACCACGAGCATGGACAAGGTGATGAAGGTCGTGCGCAGATAGAACGAGCCCGGATTGACGATGCTCAGGAAGTGCGCATAGAGCGCGCCGGCGAGACCTATGACGAAGGCGCTGACGACAAACGCTATCAACCGCTCGCGGACAATATCGATTCCGGAGGCGCTGGCGGCCACCGCCTCGTCGCGGGTGGCGCGAAGCGCCAAACCGGAGCGGGAAATCGCGTAGAGATAGGCGATCGCGATGGCGACCGCGGCGCCCAGCCACCCGATCCAGACATTCATGGTGGCCGGCGTACCGACGATCGAACCCTGGCCGCCTGTCACGGAGTCCCAGTTCGAATAGACGTTGTTGACGACGCCGAGCAGCCCGAAGGTCGCGATCGAGGCGGCTATCCCAGACAAACGCATGATGACGCGCCCGACGATGAGTGCGAACAGGGCCGCGAACACGCCCGAGATCGGCGTGGCGACCCACATCGGCAACTGCGTGTGCAGGAGCCACGCGGGCAGCCCTTTGAGCGTAACCGATTTCATCATCGGTGGGATGGTCAGCCATGCGGTCACATAGGCGCCGAGGCACATGAAGCTGATATGGCCGAACGACAAAAGGCCTGAATTGCCAACGAAGACGTAGAGGCCGGCGACCACCATGATGTTGATGAACATCTCGACCACGGTGCGATTGAAGGCTCTGCTGCCGAATTGATAGGTCAAGGCGGCGATGGCGAGCAGCGCCACGATCAAGACGACCGGTGTCGCAATCGTTCGCCAAATGACCGATGGTCGCTGCGGCATGGGTCAGACTCTCTGCTTGGCGGATTTGGGTGCGAATAGCCCTTGCGGGCGCACCAGCAGGACCACGATCACGGCGCCATATACAAAGGCATCGCGGAAGACGCGGGCATCATGCGGCAGCGTCGCCTGAAACACGACGCTGGCGCCGCCGATCAGGAAGCCGGCGGCAACGGCTCCCGGCACGCTGCCAAGACCACCGATCACCGTGGCGATGAAGGCGATCAGCATGACATTGGCGCCCATCCCGATATCCGCCGTGCCGGAGTTGGTCGCCAGGATCAACCCGATCGCCGCCGCCAGCATGCCGCTGATGGCAAAGGCCAGCAAGATGACCCCATTGGCGCGCACCCCGAGCATGCGGGCCATGGTGAAGTTCTCGGCAGCCGCGCGCATCTCTAACCCGTAGCGCGTGCGTTTGAGGAAAAGCGTAAGAGCAGCCAGCACGGCCAAAGTGATGATGATGGTGACGACTTGCAGCATCGGGATGCGGGCACCCCAAAGTTCGACCGGCAGGCCAAGACTGGGCCATAATGTGATCGACTTCGGGCGGCTCGAATAAAGCATCAGCAAAAGATGCCGGATCACGAAGCCGAGGGCGAAGGAGGCGATCATCATCGTCGCCGGATTGGTGTTGCGGAAACGCCGGAAAACGATCACCTCCGACAACATCGACAGCGCGGCCCCGATAAGCAGCAGCAGCGGAACGAGAAGGTAGAATGGCAGGTTGCCGGCGAAGACGATGGCAGCCGCATTGATCGACGGCCACAGCATCGCGAACACGCAGAAAGCGATGAAATCGCCATGCGCGAAGTTCACCAGCCGCATCACGCCGAAAATCAGCGCGATACCGAGGGCGCCCAGGGCATAAAGGCTACCCAGGCTGAGCGCGTCAAAGAGGATTTGCAGCAGTTCTGTCATCTTCAATGGTCTCCGAAGCCGAAATACGCCTGCTTCAGGCGCTCGTCCTTGACCATGTCGCCCGCCTCGCCCTCCAGCACGATGCGTCCGCCACGCATGAGAATCATCCGCCCGCCGGTCATCATGGCGCGCGTCGAACTTTGTTCGACGATCAACAGGGTCAATTTGCGCTGCGCTCGCAGCCGCTCGAGGATTTCGTACACTTGATCGATGATCATGGGCGCAAGTCCGAGCGATGGCTCGTCGATAGCCATGAGGCGGGGCGAGGTCATGAGGGCCCGGCCGATGACGAGCATCTGCTGCTGGCCACCCGAAAGCATGCCGGCTGGCGCGTGGCGGCGCTCGGCCAGCATCGGGAATTCACGGTAGACGGTCTTGAGATCGTCGGCGACCTTCTGCCTGTCGGTCCGCATGCCGGCGCCGACCTTCAAATTCTCCTCGATGCTCAGTGCACCAAAGACGTTGCGCCCCTCGGGCACCAGCGAAAATCTGCGCCGGGCGATCGACTCGGGTGGGGCTCCTGTCACCTCCGCGCCATCCATCGTGATGGATCCCGAGATCGGCGGCACGACGCCGGCAATCGCATTCAGCAGGGTCGACTTTCCGGCGCCATTGGGGCCCGTCACGAACAGGATCTCGCCTTCGGCGATCTTCAGACTGATGCCGCGCAAGGCCGTCAGGCGCCCGTAGCGAACCGTGAGGTTGTCGATGGCCAGTAATGTCATGGTGCGACCGCCTCGACAGCCGCAAGCGCTGGAATGACTTCGTCCCGTTGCGTTCCCATATAGGCGTGCCGGACCGCATCGCTGTTGCGGATCTGGTTCGGTGAACCGACTTCGATGATCTCGCCGGAATCGAGCACGAAGATGCGTCCGCACAGTTCGAGCACGAGACCGATATTGTGCTCGATCAGCAGCACGCCGATCCCAGGCTCCCCGGCAATCCGTTTGATGATGGCCGCAAGATCGTGGCTTTCATGCTCGGACATGCCTGCTGCGGGCTCGTCCAGCAGCAGATAGCGCGGATTGCACATGATGGCCCGGCCGATGGCGACGCGTCGCTCGTCGGTGTAGGGCAGGGCCCCGGCGATTGTACCGGCTAGGTGCGATATGCCCAGCCAGTCCATCACGCGCTCGGCCTCTGCGATCGCGTCGCGCCGGGTTAGGCCGAGGCCCACGCCGGTGACCTCCAGGTTGTCCACCACCGGCAACTCGCGAAAAAGGCGTCCTGATTGAAAAGTGCGCGCCACGCCCTTGCGTCGCAGCTTGTGAGCCGCAATGCCGTTGACCGCTTCACCTTCCAGTTCAACGGTTCCCGCGCCGACATGCTGAAAGCCCGTCAAGACGTTGACGAGTGTGGTTTTTCCGGCGCCGTTGGGGCCGATCAGTCCCGTGATGCGTCCCCGCGTCACGGCCAGCGTGACGCCAGATAAAGCTTTCAAACCCTCGAACTGCACGGTGACATCGCGAGCGACCAGGTCCAAGTCACCGGAAGTCATCGAGACGCCTTTTCAAACGCGAACGAACAATTGATCTTGATCTTTTGCGTTGCAGCAAGCAATTGTAAAATTCGAAAAATCGCTGGCTGATATCGGAATTTTTTATGGCTCTGACTATCCGTCAGGTCCGCCACTTCATCGCCACCGCCGAAGCCGGAAGGGTTTCGGCAGCCGCCGCTGGTCTCAACGTGACGCAGTCGGCCGTCACCGCATCAATCAAGGCGCTTGAAGCCGAGATCGGACGAAAACTGTTCGACCGGCATTCGAATGGCGTCACCCTCACATTCGACGGACAGCAATTCTTGCAGCGAGCCCGCGCCATCGAGGCCAGCGTTGCAGATGCGACGCGGGGCCCGCATCGCTGGGGAACCCAGGTTGATGGCACCGTGGACGTTGCCGTCAGCTATACCGTGGCCGGTTACTTCCTGCCGCCACTTCTGTCGCGCTTCTGGCGAGCCTTTCCGGGCCTCACGGTGCGACTCCATGAATTCGAGCGCGATGCCATCGAGCACAGCCTCATGAGCGGCAGCGTCGATGCCGCCGTTATGCTCGTCTCGAACTTGCACGACCGGCGCTCGATCTGCTCGCGTCGCTTGTTGCGTTCGACGCGGCGGCTGTGGACCTGTGCAAATCACCCGCTATTGCATAAGGACAGCGTTCGGCTGGCCGATCTTGCCGCTGAGCCATTTCTGATGCTGACCGTTGACGAAGCCGAACGCTCTGCAATGCGCTATTGGCAATGTACGCCGCACGTCCCCAACGTCATCTTCCGTACCCTGTCCGTGGAAGCCGTTCGCAGCATGGTGGCGACCGGCATGGGCATCACTATACTGTCCGATATGGTCTATCGGCCGTGGTCTCTCGAAGGACATCGCATCGATCTCAAAACGCTGGATGACGACGTTCACACCATGGACGTGGGCCTTGCTTGGAAGAGCAAAGCCCGGCTTTCCCCCGCGGCCCGCGCTTTCTGCGAGTTCGTCGCCCTCGCTTATCCCGGACCGGATCCGGTTCATTTCGATTGAAGATCCGCCGCTCGGCACAACACAAATGGTATCAAGAGATCCCTGGATGATGTCATAGGCGCTTTGTCTTCGAACTTCGAATGACTGCCTTTGGCGTGCGCCGTGCAAAGGCGGCGCTTTCCAGTGGGTGCAAGCCCCACCCGGCAATCGCTCCAGCCGGAAGCAATCGGAGCTGTCATTGTCGGAAACTCAATCCGGCTAGTAAGCGCAGTCGAATCGGGCGATGCTCTTGGTTGATGAGAGATGTTTACAGCCTGATTTGGTTGGCGCTGATCGGATTGTTTCGATCGCGAGCGTCGCTGCAGGCAGAGATCTTGACGCTTCGTCATCAACTCAACGTGCTGCGACGTAAATCGGCGCAGCGACTAGGCTTCACCAGCATCGACCGTCTGGTATTTGCCGGGTTGTATCGGCTGGCACCTGGCGTTCTGGCCGCTTTGAAGATCGTCAGGCCGGAGACCGTGATCCGCTGGCATCGTGCCGGCTTCCGAGCGTATTGGCGCTGGAAATCAAGACCGCGCAGTGGCCGTCCAAAGACCCCGCTGGAAATCCGTCAGCTCATTCGCGAGATCAGTCTCGCCAACCCATTGTGGGGCGCACCACGGATTCATGGCGAGCTTCTCAAGCTCGGCATCGATGTCGGACAAACCACCGTTGCAAAGCATATGACGAGGGGAAGGCGACCACCGTCCCAAGGGTGGAAGACGTTCCTTGATAATCACGCCGACGGCATCGGGTCGATGGACCTATTCGTTGTTCCGACAATCTCATTCCGACTGCTCTACGGGCTGCTGATACTGCATCACGATCGCCGCCAAATCCTGTGGCTGGGAGTGACCGCGCACCCAACGGTGGAATGGATTTCGCACCAGCTCACCGAGGCCTATGGTTGGAAAGTAGCGCCGCGATACATCATTCGTGACCGCGACGCCGTCTACGGTGACGTCTTCATCCGCCGCCTTCGGGCAATGAGCATTCGGGATCGGCCAACCGCGCCGCGATCGCCGTGGCAGAACGGATATTGCGAAAGGGCGATCGGTTTGATCCGGCGGGAATGTCTTGACCATGTTGTCGTGTTCGGCGAGCGGCATCTCCGCCATCTGCTGCGATCTTACGCGACCTACTACAACGGGGCTCGCACGCACCTTTCGGTCAACAAGGACGCGCCGTCGCCGCGAACGGTACATGCCGTTGGTCGCATTTTGCCTAAGCCATTTCTTGGCGGACTTCATCAACTGTACGTGCGAGTTTGAATTCCGACAGGCACAAGGGCCGGCTGCAAAATGTCTTCCGTCTTTCGCTGAATTTGCTTCCGGCCATAGGGCGTAACTATATCGTAGGTCTCGTCGCGTTCGGCGACCGCAGGAAACGACAAAACCTCCCACGTTTCGTTCTGCTGGACGTGAGCAACGAGGTCGTCGGCGTGAAGCCGCTGCATGACAATGATAATTGCACCGTCCTCCTGGCTGTTGAGGCGACTGCACAGCGTGTTGTCATACCAGTCGTTAACTGAGCGGCGGCGGGGCTCAGACAAGGCATCGTCTGCCTTTAGCGGGTCGTCGATGATGATAATGTCGGCTCCCCGCAACTGAGCTGCGCCCCCCCCCCCAGGAATCCGGCAAAGGGTGATCGTCTGGCGTCGTCACAACCCTCCTACCGTAATATCGCTCGTTGTATCGAGTCTTTCAGCGTCGTGGATGTGAAGACGATGCGGCGGCAGTGCAAGTGCAACGCGCGCGCAGTGCGCATGGCCGCAAGCAGCGTGTCGACTGTAAGGGCCATCAGAGGCCCCCAAAAATGTTTTCCAAATCTCGCTTCGTTCCGGCAGGTTGATGCCGAAAGCGAGATCGCGTTTTCCAAAAAAGATGAGACCTTTCAGGAGTCGCAAGGCATTTTAAGTCCCTTGCGTCTACCAGTTCCGCCACGTCCGCTTTGGTCGCGAGATCAGATACTTAGCGCGTTTCCTTCAGGAAAGGAATTGGGCTAGGTTGCCCGAAAACGCGGCCCCTTCATTAAGCGAGGGAGCGGCTTAACGCAAAGCCTCAATGCGGACATCTGCGCCTGCTTTACGCAACCTCAAGCTTGTCCATCTATCAAGGTCGCATGAACGCTTCGCCTGCCCATCGCTTAACCTCGCCGCGCGGCGCCGCGCTTGCGGTGCTGCTCGTGCTCGGGGCGGGAGTTGGCGGTTGCGCCGATATGAGCGACACCATGACGTCGGCCTTTGCCGATCCCGCCAAATACGATCTGTACGAGTGCAAGCAGCTGGAAGCCGAGCGCAAGGCGCTCGCGGTTCGGGAGGCGGAGTTGCAGGGCCTGATGGCAAAGGCCGAAACCGGCGTTGCCGGCCCGGTGGTCGCCGAACTCGCCTATCGCAATGACTACATCGCCATGCGCGGCCAGGCTAAGCTGGCCGACGAAGCCTGGCGCCGCAACAAATGCCATGCTGCTCCGCCGGCCGCGGACGCGCCGGCGCTCAAGCCGGTGCCGCCGGCAAATGCCAAGGGGCCGCGTCCGGCGGTATCGTCCGGCAGCGTGGTCTATTAGTTAGAGCATGATCCGGAAAAGTGGGTACCGGTTTTCCCTCGCGACAAACGCGAAGCGTTTGCGCGGAGATCATGCTCAAACAAAAAGATAGAGCGGGATGACGATTCGAAGAAAAGTCATCCGGCTCTAACGCTTTTTGCGGCCGGTCCGGAATTTCTGAAAAACCTAATTTCCTCAAGCCGATCAAGCTGATTTGGGTCGTCCAGTCCGGTTTGCAAAAATATTCCGCTTCGTCGTTTGCCCAAATCACCTCTATATCCCCCGCCATCCCGTCCCACACAGAGGGGCGTTTCGCGATCGTCACGGACGTAGGGCGGGATGCGGTGGACGCAGGTGGCGCTATTGACGAACAGCGCCTAAGCGGACGGCGAAGTCGTGTGGTCCTGACACCCCGACGCTGGTGTCAAGTTGGCGGAGGCAACTCCGCCGATGACGGTGGCAAAAAAGCCCGGTCACCGGGGAGAGCACGAAGCAACCGTTAAAACCATTGCGCGGGGAATGCCGGGTGTTTCCGGTGTGACCGTGGTGACTAACGCGCGTGTTACCTACACTACACGCGCGGCTGCGGGCGCATCGGGCGCCCGGCATTCCCTGCGCCCTCTGCTATCGGAGGGCGGGAAGTTTCCGGCAAAACTCGGGCGCAACGCGCGGCGAGATCGCGAAGCTGCGTGTGGCTGTTTCAAATGCGAATGCTTAGCCCCCCCGCTGTCATCGTCCGCGAAGGCAGGCGATCCAGTATTCCAGAGACGCCAGCGATAGAACCGAGAAGCCGCGGCGTACTGGATACCCCGCATGCGCGGGGTATGACGACCTTATGTGGGCGGACGCCATCTCCACGCAACATGTCATCCCCCTCACGCCCGCCAGTCGTAGATCCACCGCTGTCGCGCCAGCAAAAGCCTTGCGCCCATCGCCTTGATGGTGAGATCGCGCGCCAACGCCATGGGTCCCGTGAGATGATAGATCATCCCGGCTTGCCTTGCTGCGCGCTGAACCCGGCTGACGCGCGGGCGGCGCAGTCTCGCATAGCGTTTCAGCGCGGCCGGGACGGCGGCCGCGGCATTCTCGCCGGCCGCCTCTTTAAGGCATTTGGCCAACACCGCGGCGTCCTCGATCGCCATGCCCGCGCCTTGGGCTGCGAACGGCAGCATGGCGTGGGCGGCGTCCCCCAACAAGGCGACCGCGCCTTTGCTCCAGCCGCCGCCATCGGGCATCGTGAACAGCGCCCATTTGCGCCAGCCATCGACCGCCGAGATCATCATCCGCGCCGGTCCGGCCCAGCGCGACGATCCGAAGCAGTTCTTGATCTCGCCGATCTCGCCGGGCGCGCTCCAGCCCGGCCGGTTCCACTCGCCCGGCACCACGGCAACGATATTGATCTGGCGCGCGCCGGAGATCGGATAGGAGACAAGATGGGCGTTCGGTCCCATCCAGAGCTGGACCCGGGGCGAGGTGTATTCGCGCGGCAATTGCGTGGCGTCGAGCGTTCCGCGCCAGGCGATCAGCCCGGAAAATTGCGGCTGCCATTCCGGAAACAGATGATGCCGCACGCTCGACCAGATGCCGTCGGCTCCGATCAGCGCCAGCGCCAGATCCTGCTGGCGGGTCATGCCGCTGCGCTGGACCACCGTCATGCCCTTGGCATGGCTGACGACGTCCTCGAACTGGCAGCCGAGCCGCAATTCGATATCGGGATGCTCGCTCACTTGCGCCTGCAGCGCGCTCTGCAGATCGGCGCGATGCATCACCCAATAGGGGGCGCCCGCGCGGGCGGTCGCGGCATCGCCAAGCGGCAGCCGCATGACCTCGCGGCCGCTGCGCGCGCTCATCAGGCTGATCCCCTCGGGGATGACCGCGCGCGCGCGCAGCCGCGGCTCGACCCCGAGCTCGATCAGGATGCGGCTGGCATTGGGCGAGAGCTGCAGGCCGGCGCCGGCTTCCTCCAGCCGCTCGGATTTTTCCAGGACGACGACCCGAAAACCCTGCGCGGCAAGCGCGAGCGAGGCCGTCAATCCCCCGATCCCGGCACCAGCAATGAAGATGGTGCGCGACGCCGCCACCACCCGATCAGGCGACCTTGTCCTTCACCACGCATTCCGGCGGCCGGGCCTCGCCGGCTTTCAGGTCGGCGGCGTAGCGATACAGCGTCGAGCAATAGGGGCAGATGATCTCGTTGTCGTTGCCGAGATCGAGAAAAACATGCGGATGATCGAACGGCGGATTGGCGCCCACGCACATGAACTCCTGCGATCCAATCTCGATGATCGAGACGCCGGCATCGTTGTGAAAGTGCGGAACGACATGATCGGACATGATATTCACCCTGGGTGGCAATCGAGGCGGACGCAATCAACAGGACGCGCAATAGGATGCGGCGGTGTCGAAATGCCGTGCACCATACTGACGGGTTCAGATGATTCCCAGAGCCCCCCGACCGCTCATTTGCTCATGCAAATTCGACACAATCTTGTCGTCGGAGAGAAGCCCTTCTTTCGTCGGGGCCGTTGTATATTGAAAATAGCCTATCATCTTCCTGTGATCTTTATGTGAGGCGAATAGTTGAGGCTTTTGGGATGAAACGGTGGCGGATCGGTTCGGCTTTGGCTGGTATGGCGGTATGCGCGTCGGCGTGCGCGCTGCTGTGGCCGCATGCGCGCGAGGCCGCCGCCATTTTGTCCGCCCAGGACGACCCGGCGGAACTTTCCGATGTTCAGCTTAATTCTGCCTTGCGGAACAATAGCGCCGTGATCGAACAGAATATCGAGGCCGCGCTCGCGGCAGACGACGCCGATCTCGCTTCCAGCTTTGCCGACCTCGCCAAGGAGAAAAACATCCCGCTCAACGACGATCTGTCGCGGAGGGTGAGCGAGGCCGTTACGGAAGCGAATTCGTCCTCGCATTTTGCCAAGAATTTTGCGACCGGGCTCGTGACCGGCAATGCCGACGATGTCGCGAGCCTGTCGGGCACGGTCGCCGGCGATCTCGTCGTGTTCGGCGATATCCGCGACGTGGTGCGCGAAGGCAAGCACTTGGCGATGGGCGAGGATACCGACCGCCTGGTCCTGGGGCTTGCGGCCGCGGGGCTTGTGGTGACCGCGGCGACCTATGTCTCCGTTGGCGGCGCAGCGCCTGTGCGCGCCGGTCTCACGCTGGTCAAGGACGCCCGCAAGGTCGGCCGGCTCGGCGAGGGGCTCACGCAATGGGCCGGCCGCTCCGCGCGCGAGATCGTCGATACGCCGTTGCTTCAACAAGCTGTCGCCTCCGGCTCGGTGGCGCGGCCGGGTCAGACCGTCAGTGCGATCAAGGCGGCGTTCCGGGCGGAGAAGGCGGGCGCGCTGGTGCGTCTCGCCAAAGATGTCGGACGGATCAGTGAACGGGCAGGCATCCGCGCCGCGCAGGACACGCTGAAAATCGCCGAAGATCCGAAGGACGTCGCGCGTGCGGCGCGGCTTGCGGAGCAGAAGGGCGGCCAGACCCGCGCGATCCTCAAAGTGCTGGGCCGCGGCGCCTTGCTGCTGGCGGCCGGCGCGTTCAATCTCTCGCTCTGGGTGTTCAGCGCAGTGCTGGCGCTGTTCGGTTTTCTATTGTCGATCAAGGCCACCACCGAACGGATGACGCAGTCGTGGCTCAACCGCAGGAAAGCGCGGCGGCTGCGCGAGCAATTGGCAGCGGCGTCGCAGCCGGTGGCGATCGCGGGCTGACACGGTTAGTCTTTAGCCTTCACTCCCTTAAACCACGGAACAATCGATGCCGAGTTTTCACAACGGCGCTGTTGAAATTGCCTATCTCGACGAAGGCGAGGGCGACCCGATCCTCCTGGTGCACGGCTTTGCCTCGACCAAGAACGTCAACTGGGTCTATCCGGCCTGGGTCTCGGAACTAAAGAAAAACGGCCGCCGCGTCATCGCGCTCGACAATCGCGGCCATGGCGATTCCTCAAAGTTCTATGATCCGCGGGAGTACGAGATCGCGACCATGGCCGGCGATGTCACCGCGCTGATGGATCATTTGAAGATCGAGCGCGCCGACATCATGGGCTATTCGCTGGGATCGCGGATGACGGCCGTTTTGGCGCGGCAGGCGCCGGCGCGGCTGCGGTCGGCGATTTTAGGCGGCATCGGCATCGGCCTGATCGAGGGCGGCGGTCCCGGCGAAAACGTCGCTAAGGCGCTGGAGGCGCCTTCGCTCGATGATGTGACCGATCCGGTCGGGCGGACCTTTCGCGCGTTCGCCGACCAGACCCGCTCCGACCGCCGGGCGCTCGCCGCGTGCCTGCGCGGCTCGCGGCGCCTGATGACCATCGAGGAGGCCGCCGAAATCACCGTGCCGGTTTTGATCGCGGTCGGCACCAAGGATGAGATCGCGGGCTCGGCGCGGGCGCTCGGAGAAATCATCAGCGGCGCACGGGTGCTCGACATTCCCAACCGCGACCACATGCGGGCGGTCGGCGACAAGGTCTACAAGACGGGGGTGCTGGAATTTCTCGCCGATCGCCCCTGATTGCGCCCTCCGGGCGGCTTGAATTCCGCAAATTCCCGACCACTTTGAGCCAACGCCCCAATGCCAAAGGCGGATTTCGACCGGGTGAATAAAATGTGCCGTTTCAACGTTTTGGTACGCTTTCGACAGCCCGGGCCGGGGTTCGGCATCGGCGCAATGGCGTGAGGGACAGCCGTCCCTGCGTCGTGCTATGATGGGATGACGCGAACAATAAGAAAGCGGGAGCAGCAGATGGCGATGCATCAGGTCAATCCGCAGGGTGCGAAGCTCAAGGCGCTCGATCCGGTCTGGGATCGCATACGCAATGAGGCCGAAGACATCGTCCGCCGCGAGCCGGAGCTTGCTTCCTTTATTTATTCGACCGTGCTGCATCACGACCGGCTGGAAGATTCGGTGGTGCATCGCCTCGCCGAAAGTCTCGACCATTCGGTGTTGTCGGGTGACCTGATCCGTCAGGCCTATGACGAGGCGCTGCGCGACGATCCGGATTTGGGCAACGCCTTCCGCGCCGACCTGGTGGCCGTCTATGACCGCGATCCCGCGACCTCGCGCTTCATCCACCCGCTGCTCTACTTCAAGGGATTTCATGCGCTGCAGACGCATCGCCTGGCGCACTGGCTCTATCAGAAGGGCCGCAAGGATTTTGCATATTTTCTGCAAAGCCGCTCGTCGGCGGTATTCCAGACCGATATCAATCCCGCAGCCAGAATCGGCCGAGGCATCTTCCTTGATCATGCCACCGGTTTCGTCTGCGGTGAGACCGCTGTCATCGAAGACGACGTCTCGATCCTGCACGGCGTCACGCTCGGCGGCACCGGCAAGGAGAACGAGGACCGTCATCCGAAAATCCGCCATGGCGTGTTGATCGGGGCGGGTGCGAAAATCCTCGGCAATATCGAGGTCGGCCATTGCGCCCGCATCGCCGCCGGCTCCGTGGTGGTGAAGCCGGTGCCGCACAATGTGACGGTCGCGGGCGTTCCCGCCAAGATCGTCGGCGAGGCCGGCTGCGCCGAGCCGTCGCGCACCATGGATCAGATGCTCAACGCGATCGGATTGTGAGTTCTGGAAATCTTCTGAATCCGGCGTACAATTTTGCGCAAGTTAGGCTAGCGGTTCGCTTCGTCTCGTCCTAAAACCCCCCGAAACCTCATCGGATTGGAGATTGCCGTGGACGTTCAGGAAGTCAGGAAGCTCGACGCCTATCTCAAGCGCCTGTTCGGCAATCCCAAGATCCGCGTGGTGCCGCGGCCGAAGAAGGACGATTCGGCGGAGGTCTATATCGGCGAGGAATTCATCGGCGTGCTGTTCGTCGACGATGAAGACGACGACCGCTCGTTCCAGTTCCAGATGGCGATCCTCGAGGACGATCTGGTCGAGCAGGGCTGATCAGGACGACGGCCTGTTTGCAGGCCCGTGCAACTGTACCGTCAGCCGGTCCATCGCACCTGCGACGTCGCGCCATTGCGATAGCCAGCTCCGTGGAAAGCGAAACGTCAGGTCGGCATCGTCGACACGGCGCTCGCTCAGGCACATTCCGGGGGTCGCGGCGTCGCGGGTGCAGCGCGCGCTCAGACCAGGCGTGTTGGCGAGGAACAGGTCTTCGCCGCTATAGGGCGTGCCGTCGCGAAAGCCGCGTTTGGTCAATCCCTCCTGCTCCTCTGTCGAGACCTGCTCGAGGTAGCGCGGATAGATGGTGCGGATGCGGATCTCCGGCGCCAGCGTGTCATGATGCGCCGCGATCGACAGGAAGATGCGATCGATCGGCTGGACCGCTTCGTCCACGACATCGGCGCTGACATGTTTGGGCGCCTCCGGCGCTTCGAGCGAAGGGTAGGCAAAGGAGAGATCGACGCGTTCCTGCGGCCCGGAATGGCGCTGGATTTTCATCCGGATCGCCGCGGCCGGCACGTTGAACAGCGTATTCCCGATGCTCACCGGCAGCCGCGCCGGACCGTTTGAGGCGTCCGGTCCCCAGGTCGGCCACAGCAAATAGGCGACCAGCGCCATCGCTGCCGCCGCAACCGCGCATCCGAGCGTGATCGGGATCAGGTGGCCGCGCTCGCGCGAACCGCGCGCGAAGTGCTGGGCCGTCGTAAGGAAAGTCATGAACGGAGCATCGTCAGGAAGGTCCAGGGATAGGCAGCCGAATCGCTACCGAATATGCCACGCGGCCGCAAACTTCCGCACGCTTTCGCGGGACCGAGGGGCGGCGAGCCATGCATGAACGGCGGTTCCGGGCAATCCACGTTAACCCTTCCTTAAGGATGATGTGGCGGCGGACGGCCAATTTTGCGATGCAGGGGAAGTTGGTTGAGCAGCGAA
The DNA here is from genome assembly GCF_900141755.1 of Bradyrhizobium lablabi. Classification (NCBI taxonomy): domain Bacteria; kingdom Pseudomonadati; phylum Pseudomonadota; class Alphaproteobacteria; order Hyphomicrobiales; family Nitrobacteraceae; genus Bradyrhizobium; species Bradyrhizobium lablabi. The sequence goes on from NZ_LT670844.1 coordinate 6,934,782, forward strand.
AGACCTTTGCAAATGTCGCCCGATGCGTTGAATTCCCTGTTCTCCCTTTGCATCGGCTTTGCACTGGCCGGCGCGCTCACGAGCGGATACCAGGCCCTGGTGCATCGCCCCGCCGGTTTTGGACTGCTGCAGGAGGGGGCCGCGCCGAAGACCTTCGCGGCGGTGCCGTTCCTGGTGTTTGCCGCGCCCTTCATCATCATGCGCAATACGCTGCGCGGCGCCAAGGTCGAGCGCCGCCGCGTCGAATTCGTCATGTTGGCAACCGTGCTGGCGGGGTTCTGGAGCATGATGTCCGGCACCTTTTTCCTGATGACGCTGCGCGCCGCCGGACTGCTGGCCTGAAGCATTGGCCTATGCCACAGTCTCCGCGAACAGGAGACGAATATGCCGATCTACCAACTTGACGGGCAGGCGCCCGAACTTCCCGCGGACGGTAACTATTTCATCGCCGCAACCGCGACCGTGATCGGCAAGGTCCGGCTGAAGAATTCGGCGAGCGTATGGTTCGGCGCGGTGCTGCGCGGCGACAATGAATGGATCGAGGTCGGTGAAGGCGCCAATGTGCAGGACAATTCGACCTGCCACACCGACATGGGTTTTCCCCTGACGATCGGGAAAAATTGCACGGTCGGCCACAACGTCATCCTGCATGGCTGCACGCTGGAGGACGACGCGCTGGTCGGGATGGGCTCGATCGTCATGAACGGCGCGAGAATCGGCCGCGGCAGCATCGTCGGCGCGGGGTCCGTCATCACCGAGGGCAAGCAGTTTCCCGAATACTCCCTGATCATCGGATCGCCGGCGCGGGTGATCCGCGCGCTCGAGCCGGCGCAGGTCGCCAAGATGGGAAGTGCTGCGAAATTCTACGTCGCCAACGGAGCGCGATACAACAAGGGGCTGAAGAAGATCGACTGACCATCGCGCGCTGCTTGCGTCGCGCGGATCTATCGTCCGGCTCTCGGTTTCGATGGCATCGATGCCGTGCTCTTTTTCGTCGGCGCGTTCGAAGGCGATGCGCTCTTGCGCAGCGCATCCTTCAGGTCGATGGGAACGCCGTGCTTCCTGAGCAGATCGGCGAACGCCTCATCGGCGAGCTCCTGGATGGTCGCCATCCGGTCGCGGCCGAGCTGCTTCAATTTGTCGAAAGTATCGTCGTCGAAGGCGATCAGCTTGCGCACGCGCGTTCCGCTCCTCGCGGCAAAGGGAGGCTGGCCCGTTCGGGCAACCGCAAACCGGTTGCTTCTGGATTACCACCGGATCGCCGGCGTTACCAAATACTTAAAGCGATGGAGAAAGGTCGCCGCGGCGCGGTCTTTGCACGCGGTACCCGGTACACTGCGACTTCGCGACCGAACTGAACAATCTTCGTATTACGAAAAAAATCTCCGGACCGATCAGGCCAATGCTGCCGACGTGGCCGCGCGACGCCGTCGTCGGTGGTCGACGGCGGTCCGTCCAGTCGGTCAAATATGCTTGAGGGCTACGCGGATTCCGGCGGCCTCGGTGTATTTAAGCTGAAGCCACCCGGTTTGATGGCGATCGCTGGTACGGCGTTTGCAACACTTGAGGAATGTTCACCATGCTCACAGTCCCGGGTCTGACGCTGCTGTTCCTGAGCGTCGTCGTCGGTCTGGGCGCGACCTTTGTTTGGATGATATGGGAGATCGAGCAAACCTCCAAAGCGCATCGCAACGGCGATCGTTTCGGATAGGCTGATTGGTCTTCGAAGAGTCCATGCCCAAACAAAGAAATCAAATCATGATCCGATCGGATCATGATTTGAGAATCGTCGCGCGCGGCGCTGAAAGCGGCGCGCCCGACTTTGTTCAGCCCAGCACGTTGTATTTCTTGAACCAGGCCTGCATCTGGTTCCAGCCGTCTTCGGCGGCTTCCTTGCGGTAGCTTGCACGATAGTCAGCGTGGAAGCCGTGCGGCGCGCCCGGATAGATCTTGAACTCGGCGGGCTTGTTGGCGGCCGCCAAGGCGGCTTTGAGCACCTCGACCTGGGCCACGGGAATGCCGGTATCCGCCTCGCCGTAAAGCCCAAGCACCGGTGCCTTCATCTCGGGGACCAGTTGGGTCGGGCTCTTCGGCCAGAGCGGGTTCGGCGGATCGACCGGCGGGCCATAAAACGCAACGCCCGCCTTCAGCGCGCCGTTGTGGGCGGCATATTCCCACACCGTCCGCCCGCCGCGGCAGAATCCGATGATGCCGAGCCTGGAGGTGTCGCCGCCTTGCGCCTTGGCCCAGGCCACCGTGCTGTCGAGGTCGGACAGTAGCTCGGCGTCAGACTTGGAATTCACCAGCGGCAGCAGCTGTTGAATATCGGCAACTTTGGTGAGATCGCCCTTGCGGAAATAGTAGTCCGGCGCGACCGCGAATGCGCCAAGTTTTGCAAGCCGCCGTGTCACATCCTTGATGTATTCGTGCAGCCCAAAAATCTCCATCGCGACCAGCACCACCGGTGGATTGCTCGCGCTAGCGGGCCGCGCGAAATAGCCGGGCATCTCGCCGTCGGCCACCTTTATCTTGGCATCCCCCGCGGTGAGGCCGTTGGTGTCGGTCGTGATGACGTCGGCGCGCACGGGGCCGGCCGCCAGCGTATAGCCCGCGGTGACGGCGGCAGAGGCGGTCATGAAGCCGCGGCGCGAAAAAGGCGCGACTTTTGTCAGTCCGACGACATCGGACGTCAGCAGGGGTTCGGCGCTCATGGTGGATTTCCTCGGGTGCGGGGTCTCACTTGGGAATCTGCATTCAGCAAATAAACACCGCTGAAGGCAAATCACCTGCCTGCGAGGATCGGGCTTTCCCCGGGCGGACCGTCGATCAATCCGGCGGGGAAAAAACAAGGCCGTCGGCGCAGTATACCGCCAACGACCTTGCCAGCCCCGGATATTGAAATCGGCTCACGCCATCCGGTGAACTACACAATGGCCGAACTCGGCGCGGGCGAATGTGATCCAGTTCACAATCGGCGCAAAAAACTGGCAGCCAGCCCTTCGTGTCAGGGGTAACCGTGCGGTGAGGGATGAAATGCCGGTCAGCCGCGCGATTTGGCAAGCTTGCGATGGACGTTCCGGGTCGCGTGAGATCTTGTCCGGATCGACTTGTTGCGGGGCGAGGGGGAAGCGGAGGCATCGGGAGGCGGGGTGCTCGCGTAAGACTGGCGCAGGCCTTCGACCGCCTCGGTCAGCGCCGCAACCTGCTCGGACAGCCGTTTGGTGTCCGATTGCTGCGCGGCGAGCAGGCGTTTCACGGTTTGCAGCTGATCCTGAACCACCTGCAATTGGTCGATCGATTCCTGCTGGGTGACCTCCAGGTCCTTGGTCTTCTCGACCAGCCGCTCGGAGGTTTGGGCAGTCTTTGCCTGCAATTGGCGGGCGGCAACGACCCGGTCCGGCTCCGGAGAGGTACCAGTATAGGCACGCCATAGCCCGATGCCGCTGGCGCCGAGCAGGAGGACGAGGAGTGCCGCGGCGGCCAGCGCAATCGGCTGCGCCCCAATGCGGGCGACGTCGCCGGTCTTTGCATTCTCCGAGGTGACTTCGATCATGGCGCTCCAAGGCTCGCCGAAAAAGTAAAGTTTGGCAGTCGAAGAAACTGGTTGACGGCGCCGCGGGTCCAGATGCCGGCGCGACCAACTTGGCGAAGGCCGCGGACCGCCCTGATCCCGATCGCCCGCCGAGGACAAATGGCAATCAAGGCGTTTTATAGCACCGAGATGCCCCCGTTGCGAGTACCAATGGTCATCGCCAGGAACCGGTGCCGGCCCCATTATTCATGCGCCGGGGGCTGCCGCGAGCGCGTCCTTTATCGTGGCAACCGTGTCCACGTTCGCGATGCCATTTGCGGTCAATCCGTCCTTGCTTTTTTGAAATGCGCGCAGCGCCGTCCTTGTGGCGGCGCCGAAAGTACCATCGACCAACAGAGGCGGCGTTGCCCCGAGCGCATTGAGAGAGTTCTGGAGCCAGGTCGCGTCAAAAGTCTGCGCCGGTGCGCCGGGTGCCGGAGAGGCACCGAACGTGATGGCGGGATCGAGCTTCATCATCGTCATGATCAGGCCGGCGCAACCGAGCTGTTTGTCGACCACCTCCTCGATCGGTCCGTGATCGACCAACACCTTGCCGATCTTGTACTGGTCGGTGCCGGACCAAATGTAGGGGCTTGGCCTATTGGCGTTGGCATAGGACATGCCGTTGTATCGCTCCAGCAGCGTGAGCATCCCCCCGATCGACCAATCCGTGCTTCGCGCCGCATGTGGAGCGCAGTTCACCAGCGCGTCTATAGCGGCATCTTCAAAGCTCGCGAACGGCCCCCGTCCGGTAGGCACATGCGTTGAGACCTTGTTCCAGGGGTCGCCTTGCGCCAGGCTCTTGTTGAAATTCTGCGACGATTCACGGTAATGCGAGACCGCGATGAAAATCCAGCTGACGCCGGTTCGACTTTCGATGGACTGGTATCTTGCTTTGTTGGTGACGGCTTTCTGAGCCGGCGCCTTAAACTCCGGCGTACGTCCGGGCGTAAGCTTGGCATTTGCCCAGCGCTGTTCATTCAAAGTCTTCAACGTCGCAAGGTCGGTCATTGCGCACCTGCCAAAATTGCTGATGGATGCCATCGCAGCGATGGATCCGAAAATTTCAGTCTACACCCTTGGGTAGAGATAGGAAGGCGATTCCCCCCGGATACGCCGCGCGGTCCGGAAATATTCGCGTCGCGCAAAGCACCGCGAATTGCAGCGGACCGGCTTGATCGCGGTTACGACGGCGGAGCGGGCAATAGACAAAATCTGCGGATTTTCGGGCGCCCAACCTGTTCCGCTGTTTTCACCGAGCGACCGATGGAGCCACAAACCCCCGATAGAGATCAGCGATGTTCCGTGGACAAAAAAGTTGCGGCCAGCTCTTGGGGGAGAGCTGGCCGCGCGCGATCCGGTCTGGGACGGGGAGGGGTGGGGATGTGACCGGGTCGCGTGTCCTGTTATCTTGCGTTAGCGGGCGCTGGCGGTTGAGACCGCCGGGCGGCTGTCGCCAAGCGAGACCCATACATTCGGATCGCTCTGCGACTGACGCTTGACGAAGCGGTAGCCGGTCTCGGTCCAGTCCACGACGCTCTCGTTCTGGTTGTCGAGGATGAACTCGCCTTTGTCGCTCTTCACGGTCAGCACGGCGTGGCCTTCGCCCTTCTTGTCGCGCACCACCGTGATCAGCAGCGCCTCGCGCGGCCAGCCGGCGTCGATCAGCATCTTGCGCTTCAGCAGCACGTAGTCCTCGCAGTCGCCGTAACCGTCCGTCGGCAACGACCATTTCTCGATCACGCCCCAATGATCCATGTCGGTCATCGGCTTGACGGTTTCGTTGACCCAGCGGTTGACCCGCAACAGATCCCGCCATGCCGTCTGCGACAGCACGATATCGCGCGGCTGCGACGGGCCGCCGCGGCATTCGCCGGGATTTTCGGCACAAAATTCGACCCAACCGATCGGTGCGCGCGTGGTGTCGCCAAGGCTCGCATACATTGCCCGTTCGTCACCGGCACGCGCCGGCGCATTCAATCCCGCCAGGATGACGACAATCGCCAATCCCGTTTTCTGCCCCCTGAAACCAAACATTGTGGCCCCCGTTTCTTGTTGGGACCACGTTTCGCACAAAGGTTTTGCGCCGCTGCTAAGTACGCCAAGTACATTTGAGACGAATGGAAGTAAAAATCGCGGCTAACTCGATCTATACTTGAATAGAATTCGAATAGAATTTTAGACAACTGCAATTGATTCAAATTTTACGTATTAAGCTCTGGCCGCCAGCCAATCCGGCGATTGCGGGCTCAAAATCCGGCCGCGTTAACTGAAGCGACCGGCGCGCCAAATGGCCGACGGCGGCATCCGGCCATGCGGACACTGCCTTCGGGCTTCAGAAAAGGGTGAAGTGCAGGCTGCTGCGGTTTACCGCGCGGTAACGCTGTCTTCGAGCGTGTCGGCCATCTGCTCGTGAACGAACTCGAGCGCGAAGCCTTCCTCGAGGTTTCGCACCACCCGGGCCTGGACCTTGCCGAGCATGACCATGGAGCGCAGCGGGGGACGGTTCTCCGCGGCGATCGCGGCCCCCGACAGCGACATGTCGATAACCCGGCAGGTCATCTTGGTGCCGTCCTCAAGGGTGAGCAGCGCGATCGGGTTGCGCGGAATGATACGGTCGTGGCGGCGGTCTTCCGGCAGGTTGAGAATGTCCCGGTTGGCAAGCCAGGTCAGCTGCGCCGCGAGCTTGTCGCGCTTGCGCGCGGTTGCTCCCACGGTCATGGCGAAGCCGTTGTCGATGATGCGGGTGATCTTGCCCTCGACCCGGCCGATATGGTCGAGATAGGCGATCACGCGGTCGCCGACATTGCCGATACCGGGCGCCAGCAGCGCCAACCCGCCCGGCGACATATTAATGATCTGGCAAGGAAATTCGCGCCGGTCCGGCAGCATGTAGCGGCCGAGCAGATGGACCTTGACGCGCTGAAAGCGCCGGCGTTCTTCGGCGGCCGGAAGAATCGATTTCTTGTTCGCCAACGCCATCTTCGCCACCCGACGACCGCTTCCCCGGTGTCGTTAGACCCTACGGCCAGCAAGGTTAATGAGCCGTTACCGGCGGTTGCATCATGTGTGAGCACTCACGTGAGCTCCGTAACCGATGGTCCAATGCGGAAGGCCGCGGCCTCTTCAAACACTTGGATCAAGCAGGCGCCGCAGCCCCGGGCGTATCGGAAGATCGTCGGGTGTCTTGACGCGCGTGGCGAGGCCGAGTGCTTCCAAAGCTTTGATCAGCCACCAGCCCAGATCAATCTGGCCCGGAAATAGCCCCATCTTCGCTGAACCGGGAAAAGCGTGGTGGTTGTTGTGCCATGCCTCACCCATGCTGATCAGTCCGGCGAGCCCGACATTGTATCCCTGAGCCGCCGCGCCCTCGATAATCCAGCTCTGGCTACCCTGGCGATGTGCAAAATGACCTATGAGCCAGTGGCCGGTGACGGATACGCTGACGCGCACGCAAATTCCCCAGACCAGCCAGCTCCAGCCCCCGATCGCGAAAAACAATGCCGCCCAGGGAAGTTGCTGCCACATCCATGTCCGTTCAACGAAGGCGTAAAGTCGGCTGTCGGCGAGGCGCGATTCCAGCCGAAATTCCGGCGGATGCCTCAGCACCAGTTTGCAATGCATTTGCCACCATGCATCGCGCCAAAACCCCGCCCGGTGACAGGAATAATCGTGACACGCCGACTGGCGCTGGGCCCAGTCGCGAAAATCATGCAGCCGGATCATGCCGTATGGCCCGGCCATACCGACCAATGTGCCGAGATAGACGCAAGTTTGTTCGACCCATAACGGGCATTCAAAGCTTGAGTGGATCAAACGTCGATGCATGCCGACGGAATGCCCGAAACATAGCGTCACCGCGCCTGTCACCAGGAACAGGATGAACGCGTTCCAGGAAAAAAGCGGCGGCCCGAGCACGACCGCGAGCACGGTCATCGTTCCAATCCAAAGCGATTTTACAGGGGACCAGCGCACATCGCCTGCCACGGGATCCGTTTCGTCGCTCGCAATGATGCGCTCCGAACCGGGCGCCAGGTTCATCAGGAGCCTCCGCGCTCGCCAACAATAACGCCCGTCAGCGTTATGGGGATGCGATTGAAACCCCACAAAAGCACCGGACACGCAAGGATCGCGGCGGCGCCGAAGTCGAACGCCGCGGCGGCGCTGCCGGCCCATTTGGCGCAGGCGCCGGCGACGATCGGGCCGAGCATCATGCTGGCGTAAAACATAGTGAAAAACAGGCCCATGCCGATCGCCCGCGTCGCCGGCAGCAGCACGCGCGCCGGTAGACTCATGATCGGACCCGCCGGCTGCCCGCCGATTAGCCCAAGCGCGACCACAACCAGAATGACCGAGCCACTGCGCGGCAGCGCAGTCATCAGGATCGCGAACACGATGCAGCTTACGACCAGAACGAGTTCGGGTCGCTTGGTCCGATCCGCAACAAAACCGCCCAGCGGAACGGAGATCACCGCCAGCCATAAGACGATGCTGATGGTTGAACCTGCCGCCGCGATCGACCAGCCACGTTCGACCAGCAGCGAGGGCCCAAATGAGAAGATCACCGCGAAGCCGACGTTGAACAGACCCCAAATCAAGCCGGCGGTGATTACGCAGATGATGGCATTACGATCAAGACGCAAGCTCGCTGTTGATGCGACCGCGACATCCGCCGGCGACCGGTACGTGATCATGAGCAGCGCGATACCAAAGAAGCTGAATGCAGCAACACTCAGGTGAACCGCGCCGACGCCATAGGTGGTGCCGATCCAAGGCATCAGCAGCAGCGAAATCGCGACACCGGCGGGCCATGAATTGACGAAGATCGCCATCGCGGTTGCGATCTCCTTACCCGCAAACCAGTCCGTCAGCATCTTTGTCAGTTGAACGCTGAGGATGACGCCACCAGCACCGGCAACCAGCCGGCCGGCGATCTGCGCGCTCCAGGAGGCAGCGAAGGCCATGGCCACGCTGCCCGCGAGCATCAGCAGCAGGGCTCCGAGCACGGTCGCCTTGTCTCCGAACCTTTGCCCGATGGCGCCGCCCGGCATAGCCAATGCAACGCCGGGCGCGAAATACAGTCCGATCAGAACGCCGATATCAGCCAGGCTGACGCCGAATTCACTTGTGAGTAACGGTGCAATCGCGGCAACACTCTGGAACTGGAACGCCATGGTGCCGCGAATCACGAACAGGACAGCAAGGATCGCCCAGCGATTGCGCAACGCTTCACCCCCAATTTGAAATCAGCGCGCAACCTGAGACGGTGCGATGCGTCTGTCAATCACCGTGCAAATTCGATCGCCCACCGCAGATTGGCATCGGGTGGCCTTCCGGGAAACGCCAGTGTTGCCAGTCACGCGAAGGCTTTGGCGGAGACCGCATCGATCCGTTCCTTGATATGCGGTTCGTGCAATAGGTCGTGGGGTTGCAGAAGCTGGCCGACTTCTATCATGGCGCGATGGACGACCGGGTCAGCGACCACCGCACGGAACAGAGCGGCCTCGAACTGTCGGCTTTTCTCAAAATCCTCCGGCCGTTCGCCGCGCGTGTCGGGAAAAGCGAGGTCGGCGCTCGTGGACATGCTCCAGGGCGTCTGCAGCACAGCTTCGACCCCGGCCATGAAACCGGCCTGTGCCGCAAGAAGCGGATCCGGTTCGGCCGCGGCCAGTCCCAACACGGTCTGCAGCAATCGGGCCTGCTTGGCAGCGGCCGACATGCCCTGACCGTAGATCGGGTTGAACCGGCAAAGCGCATCGGCGATCGGCAGCGCCCCGCGGGGCAAGCGGGGCAGGCGTTCGAAGTGCCGCCAAACACTCGCGGGAAAGCCGTAGTGCCGGATGCCGTCCAGCGGCTCAGCGCGACGCAGCGCATCGTATATTGTTGGCGTGAGCAGTTGGGGGAGCGCGGCGTGGAAACTGCCCCAATTGTCCAGCCGCGGAATTGAGCCGCGGTCGGCGATCGTGACGATCCAGCGACCGCCCTCTAACGGCACTAACACGGCGTACAGCCCCAAGGCTGGTGGGTTCGGCAGCGTAATCACCAGCTTCCAGTCCGGCATCGCATCAGCAGGAATCCGCACCACAGCGGTTGTGTAAGTGAGATCAATCCCGATTTCGGTCACCTGCGGCCGTTCCCAGCCGAGCGTGTCCAGCAACTCCAATGTCGTTGCCCCACGACCCGACGCGTCTACCACCAGATCGGCTTCCAGCGTCTCCGATGGTCCCGACCCAGAGTCAAATCGGACACCGTGCGCGGCTTCATGAGCTGGTACAATCTCGGTTACCCGGCACCCCGCTCGCAGCGCGATATTAGCGACCGCCATGGCCCGACGTCGCAGCACGAACTCGATAAACGGTCTCGACGCACAGAGGATCGACAGGCCGAAATCCCGCCTCGGCAGCGCGCCAACATCCGCCCGCTCGTAACGGATGTCCTGTGCGACCCCCACGGAGACAGCCCCAGCTTCGGCAAGATCGCGCTCGAAGCCCGGGAAAATCTCACCGAGTGCCTTGAGGCCACCGGCTAGTAGGCCGTGGGTGTGCCGATCCTGGGCGGTACCGGGCCGCGATTCGGCATATGCCGCGAGACGGTCGCGCTCAAGGACGTCGACCTGCTCGAAATAAGGCGCCAAGGCACCCGCTGCCGACAGACCGCCGATGCCGCCACCGACCACCACCGCGCGACGACCGAAGAAATTGCTCATGACCCGCTCCACGAATTTCGGAACGAGCAGATCATTGTGCGCGGGTTGCAGTTGAGTTTCAGTCGCGGAGAAAGTCGTTACAGCGGTAACGTGCGGACCGCAGACGCGGGAGAGGGTTAGCTCAGGCCTTCATAGACCATGAAGCCGCGCGCGATCTTGAGTTTGCGCAAAGCGCGCGGGACGAGGCGCTGCGGCGGCGGGTGGCCGAAATAGCGCCACGACGTCAGTTTGAAATCCCGCAATTGTTTGTGTTCGCTTTCGAACGGTGCCAACAGGCCGGTCAGGCTGAGCGGGGTGTGGGCGCGGGTGTTGAACGGCAACAGCAGCAATTCCAGATGCGCCGGGGAGCCGTCTTCCGACGTTGCGGTGATGCCGGCTACCGCAGCCAGCATTTCTTCCGCCACCACCGCGATGATGTCCTCGATCTCGCGGCGTGCCGGCGGCGCAAACAGCGCGGAAAAACTCTTGTCCTTCAGATCACAGCCGAGCAGCGCGCACACCCTGGTTCCGGCAACGCGGAATGGATAGCCGGATGCAGCGTCATAGGACAGTACGAAGATGTCGCCGAGCAGGTCGCGCACCGCGCCGGGCTCGATCTCGCTGCGGTCCGGCGCCCGCGCGCCGCCACGCTTCTCGTCCCAATAGGCGAAGAACTCGCGGTTTGACGGATGTTTCATACCTCAACCTTGCCCCGGCGAATGCGCCGGTGGGACACATCTGTCCCGCTCTTGCGCACGCGCATTCCCCGGTTTGTTTTGCAAGAGAGGCACTGCAGCGTCCATGCCGCAGGCGCATTTCCGCCGTCTTCGCCGCGTCTTTGCGTTGTTAACGTTAAATTAACTATGGGCTTGGGGTTCGGCTGCGGGCTGCTATGGTCCGCGCACTCTAATTCTCGCCGGTTTCCTCCAAGTGGCCGGCGAGGTTGCTACACTGGCGGCGTCAAACAGGTTTGGTCATCGCGCGGGGAGGGGTGGGGATGTCACCCGGGCTCTGCGCGAAAAAAGACCGGCAAAAACGGGGGAGGGCTTTCTCAGAGCCCTCCCTTTTCTTTGAGGTTTCGCGCGTCTGGCGGCTATCCTGCGCTTGCACCGCACCGCCAAGCCGCCTATTGGGGCGCAATCGCTCGCGAGAGCCGCTGCCTTAAGGCCGTCGACCCCTTGGAATCCCCACCGCAATACCCGCAAGATTTGCCGCAGGACGCTGCGCCGCAGGCCCCGCGCGAACCGCTTCTGACGCTGCCCGGCCCGCTCACCGCCTATGTGCTGCTGCTGGCGGTCATTCATCTGCGCGTGCTGCTGCCGCCGGAACTCGAAAACTGGACCGTCGACGTGTTCGGTTTCATTCCGAAGCGCTATGATTCAACGCTTCTGGCGATCAATTTTCCCGGCGGCGCCGGCGCCAAGGTCTGGACTTTTGTCACGTATTCGCTGCTGCATGCGAATCTCAGCCATATCGGTTTCAATGTCCTCTGGCTGTTGCCGTTCGGCAGCGCGCTGGCGCGCCGGTTTGGCGCGATCCGGTTCTTCCTGTTCATGGCGGTGACGGCGGCGGCCGGCGCTCTTGCGCATCTCGTCACCCATGAGCACGCGGTCGCGCCGATGATCGGCGCCTCGGCCTCGGTGTCCGGCACCATGGCGGCCGCGATGCGCTTTGCCTTCGTCAAGGGCAGCTTCCTGTCGTTCAGCCGGGGCGATGCCGATGCGGCGGCGAGGGTGCCGGCACTGTCGCTGATGCGCGCCTTGCGCAATCCGCGCGTGCTGGCGTTTCTCGTGATCTGGTTCGGCGTCAACATCATCTTCGGCATCGGGTCGATCGCGATCGGCAGCGACGGCGCCAGCGTCGCCTGGCAGGCGCATATCGGCGGGTTCCTTGCCGGCCTGGTGTTGTTTTCGCTATTCGACCCGGTGCCGCGCAGCGCGGCCGATGCTGCGGATGCGTCATCGTCCGATGCATCGCACTCTGGCTGATCCTTGCTTGCGGCGCGGGGCGATTTCATTCATCATTGCTGCCTTCTGAGGCAAGGCATAAGCTCGTAAGCGTGCTTAAACCACTGTGCTTGCCGAACGCGCCGCAACCGAAGCGGCGCAGAACTGTTGATTGAAGACTCGAACGAACAAAGATCGCGCTCGCTTCAAGGGCGCGACCGGCTTCAGGGAGACGACAATGACGGTACGTGCAATTCTCGACACCAAGGGCCATCAGATTACGAGCGTCGAGCCGGACGCCAAACTCGCCGCGGCGATCAAGATTCTGGGCGAACGCAAGATCGGCGCCGTCTTGGTGATGAGCCAGGGCCGCGTCGAGGGCATCCTGTCGGAGCGCGACATCGTGCGCGTCCTCGGCGACCGCGGCGCCAGCGTGCTCGACGAGCCGGTCAGCGCGGTGATGACGCGTAAGGTCATCAGCTGCAAGCAGGCCGACACCGTCAGCGCCATCATGGAAATGATGACGCTCGGCAAGTTCAGGCATCTGCCGGTGGTCGAGGGCGAGCGGGTCGTCGGCCTGATCTCGATCGGCGACATCGTCAAATGGCGGGTCAGGGAATACGAGGCCGAGCAGGAAGCGCTGCGCGACTACATCAAGACCGCCTGATTGAGGTTTTGGCTTCGCCCTTCAAGTTCATCAAGGGATCTTGTCGGCGGCCGGGCCCCGATTGCCGGCAGGAGGCGCGAGAATGTGGATCGCTTCCTGGATCGAGTCGATGGCGCGCTCGGCGGCGCGCGCGCCAAAACTGATCAGGTCGTCGGCGCGGTGGAAGTCGAACCAGCCGATTTGACCGACGCGAGGCGAAATCAACAGGTCCGGTGGATCGCCGGCGAGGCGGGCGCGGGTGATGCGGTCCTGCATGATGTTGAAGGCATCGACCATGACCGAGGAGATGCCCGGCCGCCCGCCGCCGCCGAAAAATTCGCGCTTCATGGTGCGCTCGGGAGAGAAGAACTTGCCCAGCCCGCGCTTCGGCCGCGCGGGTTCGATCACGGCCTCCGGCGCCTCAGTCGAGGGGCCATGGGAATAGATCGTGGTGGAGTGCGTGAATACGTCGCTGGAGAGGTTGGCGGCGATCACGATTTCGGCGCCGAGCGCGCGCGCCGCCGACACCGGCACCGGGTTTACCAGCGCGCCGTCGACCAGCCAGCGGTCGCCGACCAGGACCGGCGAGAAGATTCCGGGCAGCGCGTAAGAGGCGCGCATCGCGTCGACCATGCGGCCATGGGTCAGCCAGATCTCGTGGCCGGTGCGGACTTCCGTCGCCACGGTGGCGAATTTCAGCGGCAATTCCTCGATCAGGATCGGGCCGATCGCGGCCTCGAGCTGGGCCGCCAGTTTGTCGCCGCCGATCAGACCGGAGCCGTTGAGGCGGATATCGAGATAGCTCAGGATATTTCGCGGCTGCAGGCCGCGCGCCCATTTTTCCAAAGTATCGAGATGGCCCGCCGCATAGGCGCCGCCGACCACGGCCCCGATCGAGGTTCCGACCACGACGTTGGGGACGATGCCGTGGGCGACCAGGGTCCGGACGATGCCGATATGCGCCAGCCCGCGGGCGGCGCCGCCGCCCAGCGCCAGCCCGATCACCGGCCGCCGGATGCTGCCGAGGCCCACCTTCTGGCGGCCCTCGGCGCCGTTTTGGCTACGTCCGATCAAAATATCCAGCACCTAAAGCACTCCTGCGCGCGCAAGACTATTCACCATGGACCGGCCCCGCCAGAATTGATCACAAGCATGGTTTATGCCGCTTATGCCGGGCTCGGGACGGGGCTAGGCGGGGATTGTGACTGCAGCGCGGCCTTGCGAAGTAACATATGGGACTTGGCGCCGGTTCCGTAAGGCTACGGTCCGGCGGGTCAGGTGGCTTGAATTTGCCGCGTTTTCGGTGAAAAGCATGCGCTATGACATCAGGGGGTAGCGGTATTGGTCGAACCGGGCGGGGCGAACGCCCGCTGCTGGCGCTTGTGCTCGCGGCGATGCTCGGTTTTGCCCTTCCGCTCCCCGCCTCGGCGCAGATGTTCACCGATCACCCGCCGCCGATACCTCCGGCTTCCGTGCCGGAGCCTTCGGGGCCGGCGATGAATCTGGCCCCACCCTCCGGCCCTTCATCGATCCCCCTGCCGGCGCCGCTGACGCAGCCTTCGATCGCCGCCGTGCCGCCGGTGGTCCCACCGCCCGGCGCGTCGACCGCGGGCCAGGCGGTATTGTCGCTGACGGCGCGTTACGGCAAGGACCTGCCGGTCATCAACTCAGGCCTGGTGTGGCGGGTATTCTCTGACCGTCCCGACGAGACCGGCACCTTCAAGATGATCCGCGAGGAGCGCGGGGCGACCCCGAATATCGTGCTGCCGCCGGGCAGCTACGTCGTTCATGTCGCCCTTGGCCTCGTCAGCGCGGTGCGGGCGGTGACGCTGAAATCCGAGACCGACCGCGAATCCTTCGTACTGCCGGCGGGCGGCCTGCGCATTGAAGGCCGCGTCGGCGCGTCCAAGATTCCGCAGAACCAGATTTCGTTCGCGATCTACAAAGGCAGCCAGTTTGAAGTCGGCGAACGCGCCGCACTGGTGCCGAACGTCGCCGTCGGCGATGTCGTGCTGTTACCGGAGGGCACCTACTACATCATTTCCAATTATGGCGACGCCAATTCGGTGGTGCGCTCGGATATCCGCGTTCAGGCCGGCAAGCTGACCGACGTCATCATCACCCATCGCGCCGCCGTCATCACGCTGAAGCTCGTCAGCGACAAGGGCGGTGAGGCCCTGGCGAACACCGCCTGGTCGGTGATCACGCCGGGCGGCGACGTCATCAAGGAATCGATCGGCGCATTCCCGCGCGTCGTGCTCTCCGAAGGCGAATATCGCGCCATCGCCAAGAACGAGGGCAAGGTCTACGAGCGGCCGTTCAACGTCGTCAACGGCGTCGACGGCGAGGTCGAAGTCGTCGCGCATTAGCGCTGAAATCCCTCCGTCGACAGTCATAGTCGCTAACTCGTACTAACCATCCGATGAATTAAAACTGTCATAATCGACGGTTTGCCGATACCACCTCGCAATTTTTACAGCGCATTAAACCCTGCCCGCCTTGGATGCGGCGGGGCAGAGGTTTGCGTTTGCGGGGAATGCGATGATTGCGGCCAAGAAAACGTCCGGTAAATCAAGTACGGAAATGTTCGACGACGTTCCCGTTCTGCGCCGCAAATGGCACGCCGCGCTGCGGCCGGGCGAGAGCTTGCCGCGCTATGAAGATGTCATGCTGGGCAGCCTCGGCAAGCTCGCCGATCATATCGTCCTCTTGAAGCATAACGAGACAGTGCTCGAAGTATCGCGCACCGGCCGCTACATCCAGAAATGGCTGGAGGACGACCGTTGGGACATTCCCTTGAGCGCGCTGCCGCCCGATTGCGCCACCGCGCTCGGCGAGGCCGCGGCCTGCGCGCTTGCAACCAGCCGTCCCTATCTCGCCGCCGCCCATTGCGTGCGCGACGGGGTGGTCCAGACCTACGATATCCTCGCGCTTCCGACGTTCTCGCGCTGGGGCGGTACACTGATCGGAACGTACGTCAACGAGCGCGCACCGAAGTACAATCTGCTGGATGCGATTTTTTCCACCACCGACGAGGGCGTGCTGTCGCTGGCGACGATTCGCGATTTGAGCGGCCAGCCGTTCGATTTCCAGATCGTCCACCACAATCAGGGAACGTCGCGGCTTTTGAAGTTGCCGTCGAGCGGCCTGTTGTGGCACCGCCTCAGCGCCGGGGGAAATCTCCTGTGCCTGCCGGAGGTCATCGAACGATTGCTCGCCGTCGTCAACAGCGGCGACCGCGATCAGTTCGAAATCGACAGCGATGATCGCAACCTGCGGCTGGGCGTCACCGCATTCGGCGACATCCTCTCGCTGACGATTTCGGATGTGACGGCGCTGAAGCGCCGCGAAGCCTCGTTTCGTCTGTTGTTCGACAACAACCCGATGCCGATGTGGGTGTTCGACGCCGAGACGACTGGCTTCCTCAGCGTCAATGACGCAGCGGTGCAGCATTATGGCTATAGCCGCGCGACGTTTCTGCGCATGAAGATCCGGGACATCTGGCCCGAGGACGAGTGGGTCATCCATACCGAGGCGCTGCAGCAAATCGGCGATGCCTTTTATTCCGGCCGCCACTGGCGGCATCTCAAGGCCGATGGCAGCGAGATCCAGGTGCTGACATATGGAAGGCGTGTCTCGTTCGAGGGGCGCGACGGCTATCTCGTCGCCGTCGTCGACATCACCGAGCGGCGCAAGGCCGAGGCGCGGATCGCTTACATGGCCCACCACGACGGCCTGACCAATCTGCCGAACCGCGAACTCTATCAGGATCGCCTCAAACAGGCGCTGGAACAGGCCGAGCCGGGCAACAAGCGGGTTGCGGTGTTGTGCGTCGATCTCGACCTGTTCAAGAACGTCAACGATTCGTTCGGCCATCCGATGGGCGACCGCCTGCTGAAGCAGGTGGCCGACCGGCTGCGGTCGGAAGTTCGCGGCAGCAATCTGGTGGCAAGGCTCGGCGGCGACGAGTTTGCGGTCATCCTGGCCTCCGACGTCTCGCCGAAGCAAGCCAGCGGCTTTGCGACCCGGCTGATCCAGATCCTGAGCGCAGGCTACGACATCGACGGCATCGAGGTCGTCATCGGCGCCAGCATCGGGATCGCGCTTTCGCCCGGCGACGGCACAACGTCTGAGGAACTGATGCGCAACGCCGACATGGCGCTGTACCGCGCCAAGTCGGACGGCGGCGGCGTACACCGCTTCTTTGAGCGCGAGATGGACCGCCAGGCGCAAAGGCGCCGCGACATGGAGTTCGATCTGCGCCGCGCCTTTGCCAATGGTGAATTCGAGCTGCACTATCAGCCGCTGGTGGACATCGCCGCCGACCGGATCTCGGGCTTTGAATCGCTGCTGCGCTGGCGGCATCCCGAAAAGGGCATGATCTCGCCCGCGGAGTTTATCCCGGTCGCCGAGGATATCGGATTGATCACCCCGCTCGGCGAGTGGGTGCTCAGGGAAGCCTGCAACGAGGCGATGAAATGGCCCTCAGGCATCAAGGTCGCGGTTAATCTGTCGCCGGTGCAGTTTCGCAGCCGCAATTTGGTTCAGGTCGTGATCTCGGCGCTTGCGAATTCCGGATTGTCGCCGCGGCGGCTCGAGCTTGAAATCACCGAATCGCTGTTCTTGGCGGAGACCGAGGCTAATCTAGCGATCCTGCATCAATTGCGCGAACTCGGCGTCAGCATTTCGATGGACGATTTCGGTACCGGATATTCCAGCCTGAGTTATCTGCGAAGCTTTCCGTTCGACAAGATCAAGATCGACCGCTCGTTCGTGAAGGATCTCGCCGAGCGCTCCGATTGTGTGGCAATCGTGCGGGCGATCTCGGGCCTCGGCCGCAGCCTCAACATCACCACGACCGCCGAGGGCGTGGAGACCATCGACCAGCTCGACTGGCTGCGCGCCGAAGGCTGCAACGAAGTGCAGGGCTTTCTGTTCAGCGCCGCCAAGCCCGCGGCCGAGGTCGAAGCGCTGCTGTGCAAGTTTGGCGAGCGCGCATCACAGGCGGCGTGAAAACCGTCGTCATTGCCGGGTTTGACCCGGCAATCCATCTGGAAAAAAACCGCTTCCTCGTGAAGAACGAAGGATGCCCGGATCAAGTCCGGGCATGACGATATTGCTCTAAAACCGCGTGACGATGTCGGCAAGTGCCGGGCGGGGGCGGTCTTCGCTCGGTTTCGACGGCGTGCCGATATGGATGAGGCCGGCGAGCTTTTCGTCCGCCTTCAATCCGAGCCCGTCGAGCACGTCGCGATCGAACGCGAACCAGCCGGTCAGCCAGCACGCGCCGTAGCCGAGCGCGGTCGCCGCGGTGACGATGTTCATCGCGCTGGCGCCCGCCGATAATTGCTGCTCCCACGGCGGCACTTTTGGATGCGGTTTTGTGAAGCTGACGACGCCGATCACGAGCGGCGCATCGGTGAGCCGGCGCTTTTCGACATCGATTTCGGAAGCTTGCGCGTTCGGATTCTTCTGCGCGAATACCTTTGCGATGACCTCGCCGGCACGAGCACGCGCCTCGCCCTCGAAAATGATAAATCGCCACGGCACTAGCTTGCCGTGATCGGGTACCCGTGCGCCGATGGTCAGGATGGTTTCAAGCTCGGCGGGCGAGGGGCCGGGTCCGCTCATCTCGCGCGGCTTTACCGAGCGGCGGATTTTCAGGAGGTCGATGGCGTCGGGCACGAGCGTTTCTTTCATAGGGGGATTAGGAGAGTTTCCTACCACCAGATAGGCGAACGGCACGGCAGGTGAAAGCCAATTTTAGATCGATTGTGAATCCTTGCACCGTCATGCCCGGGCTTGTCCAGGCTTGTCCCGGGCATCCACGTCTTGGCCGCGGATAACAAGAGAAGACGTGGATGGCCGGGACAAGCCCGGCCACGACGGTAAGAGATTTAACCCGCCGCCTTCGCCCGTCTCACATCCGGCGGCGTCGCTTCTTCGACCAGCGCGGCGATGGCCTCGTCGGTCGGCATCACCTTTTGCCCCTCGCTACCGAGGCGGCGGATCGAGACCGAATGCGTCTCGGCTTCTTTCTTGCCGACCACGAGAAGCGCCGGGATTTTCGCCAGCGAATGCTCGCGGACCTTATAGTTGATCTTCTCGTTGCGCAGGTCGATCTCGACGCGCAGGCCGGCGCGCCGCGCGGCGGCGGCAACCACCTTGGCGTATTCGTCGCCTTCGGAGGTGATGGTGGTGACCACCGCCTGCACCGGCGCCAGCCAGAGCGGGAAATTGCCGGCGTAGTGTTCGATCAGGATGCCGATAAAGCGCTCCATCGAGCCGCAGATCGCGCGATGCACCATGACGGGCACCTTCTTCGAACCATCGGCATCGATGTAGAACGCGCCGAATCGTTCCGGCAGGTTGAAATCGACCTGCGTGGTGCCGCACTGCCAGTCGCGGCCGATGGCGTCGCGCAGCACATATTCGAATTTCGGGCCATAGAACGCGCCTTCGCCCGGATTGATCTCGGTCTTGATGCGGTTACTGCCCTGCGCCTTGATCTCCTGCAGCACCGTCGCCATCACGCGCTCGGCATGATCCCACATCTCGTCGGTGCCGACGCGCTTTTCCGGCCGGGTCGAGAGTTTTACGGTGAGTTCGCCCTCGAAGCCGAAATCAGCATAGGTCGACAGGATCAGGTCGTTGATCTTGAGACACTCGTCGGCGAGCTGCTGCTCGGTGCAAAACACATGCGCATCGTCCTGCGTAAATCCGCGCACCCGCATCAAGCCATGCATCGCGCCCGACGGCTCGTAGCGATGCACCACGCCGAATTCGGCCAGACGTAGAGGCAAGTCGCGATAGCTCTTCAGGCCATGCTTAAAGATCTGCACGTGGCCCGGACAGTTCATCGGTTTCAGCGCAAACCAGCGCTTGTCCTCGGCTTCGTCGCCGGCAGATTGCGCGGCGAACATGTTTTCGCGGTACCAGTCCCAATGGCCGGAGGTTTCCCACAGCGACTTGTCGAGGATCTGCGGCGCGTTGACTTCAGAGTAGTCGCCGGTCAAGCGGCGGCGCATGTAAGCGATCAGCGCCTGGAAGATGGTCCAGCCTTTGGCATGCCAGAACACAACGCCGGGGCCTTCTTCCTGGAAGTGAAACAGGTCGAGCTCGCGCCCCAGTTTGCGATGGTCGCGCTTCTCGGCTTCCTCGATCTGCTTCAGATACGCATCGAGGTCTTCCTGTTTGGCGAACGCCGTGCCGTAGATGCGCGTCAGCATAGGATTGTTTGAGTCACCGCGCCAATAGGCGCCGGCGACCTTCATCAGCTTGAACGCGTTGCCGACCTTGCCGGTCGAGGTCATGTGCGGTCCACGGCAAAGATCGAACCAGTCGCCCTGAAAATAGATCTTGATCGGCTCGTCGCCGGAAATGGCGTCGACCAATTCGACCTTGAACGCCTCGCCCTTGTCGCGGAATACCTGTTTTGTCTTTTCGCGGTCCCACACTTCCTTGGTGAAGGGTTTGTCGCGCGCGACGATCTCGCGCATCTTTTTTTCGATCGCGGCAAAATCCTCCGGCGTGAACGGCTCGTTGCGGAAGAAATCGTAATAGAAGCCGTTCTCGATCACCGGACCGATCGTCACCTGCGTGCCAGGCCACAGCGATTGCACCGCTTCGGCCAGCACATGCGCCGCGTCGTGGCGGATCAATTCCAGCGCGCGCGCATCGTCGCGGGCGATGAATTCGATTTTCGCGTCCTGTTCAATGGGGTCGGCGAGATCTCTGACCTCGCCATCGAGCGCCATCGCCACCGTGCGCTTGGCGAGCGAGGGCGAGATGCCCTTGGCGATGTCGAGGCCGGTGATGCCTTTGGGGAACTCGCGCCTGGCGCCGTCGGGGAAGGTGAGGGCGATCTTGTGCACGGGCTCGACCGGTTTCAGATTCGAGAGGCTGTACTGGAATCCTGACGTGGGGGTATTCTTGTCGGGCATAGGTCTCTCCTTAAGCTCACTCCTGCGAACGAGCGCAGGTAAGCGGGAACGAGCGGTATAGCAGGCGATTCGGGCGTTGCAATGCGCCGTTGCCGGGAACAGCGCCAAAGAAAATAATCGGACTTCACCCTAGGATTTAGCAAAAGGCCGCGCCGCCGACCGGCGGCCTAACCGGCGTAGCCGCTCCGCCCGGCGGGGAAGCCGGGGGATTTTCGGCGCCATGCGGCTCGACTCGCCGTTTGCCTTGCCTTACATCGGCGGGCGAATACGAAAAGTGAGGCATTATGAGAAGAATACTTCCGCTGGTCCTGGTCCTATATTCCGCCGCAGCCTTTGCCCAAACCAACCCACCTGCCGAAGGCACCCCACCGGCCGAGGGCAAGGGTAGCCCGCCGACGGTCGGGGGAAAGCCGCTGGTTCAGGTGAAGCCGAAGAGTGCGACGAAGGGTGCGGCTCCGGCTGGCGCGCATCAATCGGTAGCCAAGCGGTTGCAGGCCTGCCTTGACATCGACGATGGAACGAAGGGCCGGCTCGATTGCTACGATGCCATCTTCCCGCCCAAGCCAAATCCCAAGGCGCCCGCCGCGAAAGGTGTCGCCGATTGCCATTTGACTAAGGAAGAAGACGAGCGGCTGACCTGCTACAACGGCTTCGCCGAGAAGATACCGAAATTCTAACGGGACCATGATCCGATTAGATCGCGCATCAAGCTCTAGTCGCCGATCCGCGTCAGCACCGCCTTGAAGGCGATGCCGGGCAACTGCAACGCGGTGCCTTCGAAGTCGACCATGTCGCCGTTCTGCGCTCCGTGCAGCGTCAGCGTGATCATGTCGGTTCCGAACAGCGGCTTGAACCCGGGATCGGGATTGTGCCGCAGCGTCGAGATCTTGACGTGGATGTCGTCGCCCTTGCGGGTGTAATTGCCGCTGGGACGTATGGCGAACAATCCCGCGCATCGGCAAATCGCGCGGCCCTCAACATCACATTTTTAGCTTTAAGATCAGGTGACGAACTTTGCCGATGCGGGCTACGCGCGCGCCGCCTATTGGCTGGCGGGCGAGGCGGCGCTCGCGGCGATCCTCGTCAGCGCCGGCGTCGCGGCCATCTTGGCGAGCACTTCCTTGACCGGATTGTCGGTCCAGGCGTGGGTGACGTAGTCACGATGGGTGACACCTTCCGGCGTCTCGACGAATACCACGCTGCCGGGCTTGAGCGGCGCATCGATATTCTCCGAGACAGCGATGCCCTTTTCCTTCAGCATTTGCATCAGATCGCGGTCGTGCCGCCGTGTGTAATGGGTATAGGAGCTGAGGAAGAAGCCGGATCGGTTGCTTTCGATCCAGGACGCGAACTTGTCGAGTTCGCCGTAGACCGCATCGAGCAGCAACACGCCGCGGACGCGGTTACTCAGGCCGCCCACATCCAGGCTCCAGGCGGTCGGCATGAAGCCGCCGCTATAGCCGACGATGACGATCGGCATGTTGGCAAACGCCTTGGCGGCGCGCGGATCGCCGTAGAGCTCGGCGAGGTGATCGGCGGACTCGGCGATGAAGCGTTTGAACGCACCGGGCTGCCAGAACTTGCCGGCGGAGGAATCGGCTGCATCGACCGCCAGCTGCGGCGCCAGCAGCACGGCATTGGCGCCGGACTCCGAGATTTGTTGCGGCACCAGTTGGCGGTCGCGCACGTCGCGCTCCAACGTCGCCCCATTGCCATGGAAGAACACCACGATGACGCCCGGTTTGCGGATATCGAAATTCTCCGGGACATGCATCAGGACGCGGTTGTCGCTGTAGGTTTCGTCCTGCCAGTACACCCGGCCGCCGTAGCTGCGGTGGCCGCGGCGACCGCCCTTGGAGATGTTCAGGAAAGGCTCGTCGGTGTGCGGATTATTGCCGAGATAGGGGAACGCCGAGGTTTTCAGGCTGACGAGGGTGGTCTGGTCTTCTCGCGGCGCCGAGCGCCCGTAGGGGACGGTTGGGGCCAGCGACGCAACCCGGTAGCGCGCGGGCTCCGCCTGCGCCGTCTGTTTGGGCGGCGCCTCGACCGGTTGCCGCTGAACCAGGCTTTCACTCGCGGTTGGGAAGCGATCCTTGAATTGAGGTTTTGGGAAGCGGTCGTCGAAGGAATCCCCGCTGGACTGCACATTGGCGGCAAGGGTGCCGGCGCTCGGCGCCTGTCCGCATTGAACGAGAACGAAGGACAGCGGGACAAACGCCGACAGCAGCGCAATCCAGCGCCAGCGCTGCGAAAGTGCAGCCCGCCCGGCGCCAAGCGACGTCACGAGTGACGTCACCCGGCAGGCGCGCTCAAGCGTCTGGAATTTCGCCCCGACCATCCACCCATGACCCCAATATCCAGCGACAATCGGCAGATGTGAACGCGCTGGCGTTTAGGTGACGTTAAGCTTCCGAGAAAAACTCCCCATCCCGGAAGCTTTACGAGATCACCAAATCGTGTCGCGATTGTGGGGCGACCACCGAGTTTCCGCAATGCCGTAGGCGCCCGGGAGGGCTTGACAGGTATTTAAATACCGAATTCGGGCCGAGATTTAAATCATTGTTAACATTGCTTGAATTGAGGGAGGACAGCCTGCACGATGAAAATTACCGGCGTGACGCGCGCCCCAAGGTATGGACCGACATGGCGGCATCAGAAACGGGAAGCGCGGCCTGGCCCGACAGCCTCCCAGGTCATCGGTCCACTGTCTCGGTCTTCGTCGCGACCGCCATTGTCGTCGCCGACATGGTCGGCGTCGGCGTCTTCACGAGCCTGGGCTTCCAGGTCAAGGACATCCCCTCCGGCTTTTCGATCCTGTTGCTGTGGGCGGTCGGCGGCATCGTCGCGCTGTGCGGGGTGTTTTCCTACAGCGAGCTCGGTGCGATGTTTCCGCGCTCCAGCGGCGAATACAATTTCTTAAGCCGCGCCTTTCACCCCGCGTTCGGATTTCTGGCGGGCTTCGTGTCGGCGACCGTCGGGTTCGCGGCTCCTGTAGCGCTGGCCGCAATGGCGTTCGGGGAATACGGCAAATCGGTTTTTCCGGGCGCTCCGCCGCTTTTGCTCGCCGTCGGCATCGTCTGGCTTGTGTCGCTCGTGCAACTCGGCGGCATCAAACACTCCTCCAACTTTCAATTGATCTCGACGATCCTGAAAGTGGTGCTGATCGTGGCCTTCCTGGTGGCGGGTTTTGTCATCGGCACGCCGCAGCCGGTGCGATTCACGCCCGATGTCTCTGATCTAGCCCATATCACCAGCGCGCCGTTCGCGATCGGGCTCGTGTTCGTGATGTATTCATTCTCCGGATGGAATGCGGCGACCTACATCATCGGCGAGATGAAAACCCCGCAGCAGAGCCTGCCGCGCGCGCTGCTTTGGGGGACACTGATCGTGCTGGTGCTGTATGTCGCGCTCAACGCGGTGTTCCTGCGCACCGCGCCGATCGACAAATTGGCAGGTCAGCTCGACGTCGCCCGCATCGCCGGCAGCTATATTTTCGGCGATCTCGGCGGCCGCATCGTTGGCGCCATGATCTGCATCGGCCTCATCTCCTCGATCAGCGCGATGATGTGGATAGGCCCGCGCGTGATGATGACCATGGGGGAGGACATCCCGGCGCTTCAGGTATTTTCCCGCAAATCGGCCCGCGGCGCGCCGGTCTACGCCATCCTGTTCCAGCTCGCGGTCGCCAATCTGATGCTGTTCACCCAAAGTTTCGAGAAGGTGCTCGATTTCATTCAGTCGGCGCTGTTGTTCTGCTCGTTCTTCACCGTGCTCGGCGTCATCAAGCTGCGCATCACGCAGCCCGGCCTGCCGCGGCCCTATCGCGCCTGGGGATACCCGATTACGCCTGCGGTTTTCCTGCTCGTGACCGGCTTCATGATGTACTATCTTTTGACGGAGCGGCCGCTGCAATCTTCTCTCGGTATTTTGATTATGATTTCGGGCCTTTTGATTTACGCCATCTTCCGCAAGCGGGCCGGTCCGGGCGCCGCATCCCCAAGCAGCCAGACAAGCCGCGAATAGAGATGCTAACGCCCGCGAAAACTGCAGCGATCGCTGCAACCATGTTCCTCGCCGCGGCAACGCCTGCTCCCGCCGCCGAGACCGTCACCGCGGACGACACCGCGCGGTTCCTGGCGGGAATGGCGCCATCGGCCGGCTCGCCGCTGACGCCTTTGACCAAAGACCCGGCCTGGCAACACCACGCCAGATTTTTTGACGCGGCGTTCGCCCAGCTCGAGCAGCGCCAGCTCTCGAAAATCCGCAGCTGGTCGGCCGCCAACCTGGCCGCGCCGAAGCCGACCATGTTCTACATGTTCTCCGGTCCCGACTTCCTCTACGCGGACGCGTTCTATTCGAAGGCGACGACCTATGTGCTGAGCGCGCTGGAGCCGCCCGGGTCGGTGCCGGATCTTGTCCGATTGCCGCGCGGCGGCGTCGGGGCCGCGCTCTATAATGTCGAGCATTCGATGAGCTCGATCCTGAGTTTCTCGTTCTTCATCACCAAGATGATGAAGGTCGATCTGCGTGCCGGGCAGCTCAACGGCACCTTGCCGATCCTCTATGTGTTCCTGGCGCGCTCGGGCAAGACCATCCGCGACGTCAGCCCTGTCGCGCTCGACGACAAGGGGCAAGCGCATTTAGGCAACGAGAATCCCGGCAACATCGCGACCCGCGGCGTGCGCATCCTATTCGCAGGCAGCGATGGCGCCGAAAAGACGCTGTATTACTTCTCGACCGATCTTTCCAATCCCGGCGTCAAGGCGTCGGGCTTCCTGAAATTCTGCCAGACGCTGGCGCCCGGCAACAGCCTGATCAAGAGCGCGTCCTATCTGCTGCATTCCGGCAATTTCTCGACGGTGCGCGACTTCATCCTCGCCAACAGCGCGACCATCATCCAGGACGATTCCGGAATTCCCTTGGCCTATTACAGTCCGAAGAAATGGCGGTTCTTCCCGTTCGGCCGTTATGCCGGTCCGATCTCCGAATTCCCCAACAAATATCAGGAGCAATACGCCGAATTGTTCCGGCGCGCTCAACCGATGGATTTCGGCATCGGCTATCGCTGGCGAACCTATGAGTCGAACCTGCTGCTGTCGGTCAGGCTGGCCGCTGACGATACAGGGCACGCTGATACGACGTCATCGGCCGAACCTGCGCCACTGCCGCCAAAACCACCGCGGCCCAAAAAACCCCGTCCGCCGGCCCCCATCGGGCCGCCCCCAGGTTACTTCTGGTTTTCGCGCTAAGGCGTCCTCACCAGCGAACGCTTTGGCTCGGCTCAATGATGGCTGTCGTGCTTGGAGGGTCGGAGCTGCCTGCGAAAAACCGCCAGGCGGCGACGATCAGGATGAGCAAGGCAAGGACTGCGATCAGATCGATCTGTCTGGGGTCGTGACCCCCGTGGCTGATTTTCCAGCGCATTGTTTTTGATCTTCCGGACAAGGTCTCAAATCAATGCGCGCGTCACGCTGCAGTTCCATCACGGTAGCAATGCGCCGTTGGCTTGAAGGCAGTGCAGCGAAACTGTCAGGGCGCGTTGACGCCGCGCCATCGCCCGTAGCGCCACGGCAGATACCAGCGCGCGCCCGCAGGTTTTGTCAGCGGCACGTTGTCGATCCCGGAAGTCCCAAAGGGCTGGCAGCGCAATAGCCGCGCCAGCGTCATCCAGCCGCCGCCCCACAATCCGAAGCGTTCGATCGCCTCGTCGCCATAGACCGAGCAGGTCGGCAGATGGCGGCAGTTGTAGCCGACCAAAGGCGACAGCGTGTGCCGGTAAGCCCAGATCATGGCGCGCCCGGCATTGCGCGGCAGGCGCGACACCGTACCGGCGCAGTCGGAGCAAGCGTGCGAGAGTGAATGCTTCATGGGCGGCATGGCGAAATCATATGCGTAGATTTGCGGGGTTCCTATGCATGGAACCGGTGGGCCGCAGGCATTTGCGCCACACTTTTGTAAATATCAGTGATTTGAACGCGGTGCAGCAAAGGTTCTATGGACGGCAACCTTTCGTATGGCTACCATTTTCATGACGCCGACACGACAGAATCATGTGGCGTTAAAGTGGGGCCATTGCCACGGCTCGTTATGGGGCTTGCGGGGAAGGAACCGAATTGAGGCTTGTGAGGTCGCTTGATTTCCGCGGTTGGGTGCTGCTTGGCGCCGCTGCCTTTTGCATCGCTTTACCCGGCGTGGTCACGACCTCCGTCGGCGCGGCGCAGGCAGGCGTCACCCTCGAAGAACGCAAACTGCCGATGAAATTCAGCTGGGTCGCCTGCCAGCCGAATTGCCGCGGCTGGGTCTCTGCGGTCGGCATCGTCACCGCCGACAGCCCGAGGGATTTCGATGAGTTCGCGCGCGGACGCGAGCTCGGCGGCATCACCATCGTGCTGGATTCCTCAGGCGGGTCGGTCAACGATTCCATCGCGCTCGGACGGCGCTGGCGCAGTCTCGGCGCGCTGACCACCGTCGGCATCAGCGTCCAGGGCGCTACCGCGCAGGGCGATCGCGCCCGCGTCGAGCCCGAAGCCTATTGCGAATCGATGTGCGTGTTCCTGCTGTTGTCGGGCAAGACGCGCTATGTCCCGCAGGCCGCGCACGTCCGGGTCCACCAGATCTGGATGGGCGATCGCGCCGACGACGCCAAGGCTGCAAGCTACACCGCGCAGGACCTGATGATTGTCGAACGCGACATCGGACGTCTCGCCAAATACACCTTCGACATGGGCGGGGCGGGCGATCTGTTGGCGCTGTCGCTCAACGTGCCGCCGTGGGAAGATCTGCACGAATTGTCGTCGGCGGAATTGCGGTTGACCAACCTCATCACCACCGACGCGGTCGCCGAGGTGCTGCCCGGCAGCCCGGTTGTGCCGGTAGCCGAATTGACGGCCAAGCCCGTCCAGGATCGTTTTGTCGCCACGGCGGCTCAAACCGAGACCACGCCGCAAACCGTGAAATCGACCAAGACCGCCGAAGCGTTGGCTCCGACCGGCGGCGTCGCCACGGCTACGCCGGCGCAGTAATAGCGACGATCAATCCAACATAGTCGTCATTCCGGGGCGCGCGAAGCGTGAAGCCGGAATCTCGCGCCGATAACTTCGAGATTCCGGGTCCACGCGAAAACGCGCGTCCCGGAATGACAACAAGTGGTCACCCCTGGGCTGCGGCCGGCTGCTTTGCCTTGGTCTCGATCTGGCCGATGGCGTCGACCACGGCATCGAAGGTCAGCATGGTGGAAGCGTGCCGCGCCTTGTAGTCGCGCACCGGCTCGAGCAGCGCGATATCGGCCCATTTGCCTTCCGGCGGGCTGCCGTTTTCCTTCAGCATCTTGCGGACGGTCTCGCGCAATTCGCGCAGTTCGCCGGCGGTCGAGCCGACGACATGGCGCGCCATGATCGACGACGAGGCCTGGCCGAGCGCGCAGGCCTTCACGTCATGGGCGAAGTCGGTCACCACCGGCCCGTCCATTTTGAGGTCGATCTTCACCGTCGAGCCGCAGAGCTTTGAATGCGCCGTGGCGCTGGCGTCGGGATCGGGAAGCCGGCCGAGCCGGGGGATATTGCCGGCCAATTCGATGATCCGCTTGTTGTAAATGTCGTTCAGCATATGATTGAGGTCCTGCGTTCCCCCGCCGCGATCGCCCTTGGCGACCGCGCTCCAGGGTCCTATATATGGGCCGAAATGGCGGAAATACAGTCCGGCTGTTTCCTGGAAGCGGCTTGAAATGGAAACCAATTCGGCCGCGGCAGTGTTAGGATTGTGGGACTCAGGCGTCCGGCGGCCAGACCGCCCCGTCTGCCGGTGACACTCCGGTCCATTTGAGACCGGTCGAACGGAGTTGACATGGACGCGCTGATCAAATCTATCCGCCCAGGCAAAGCTTCTGACCTGAAGACTTCGGACAAGCCTTCCGATGCGAAGGACCAGAGGATTCCGGAAAGCCGTCCGGCCGAACTCGACCCCTCCGAATTCCTAGCCGCGGCCGTACGCGCCGACCAGCCGCGTCCGTCGCGCGCCGAAGCCGAGCACGCGGTCGAGACGCTGCTCAGCTATATCGGCGAAAATCCCGGCCGCGAGGGCCTGTTGGACACGCCGCGCCGGGTGGTCGAGGCTTTCGACGAACTCTATCAGGGTTATCACCAGTGTCCGGCCGAGGTGCTCAACCGCACCTTTGGCGAGACCGCGGGCTATGACGATTTTGTGCTGATCCGCGACATCGAATTTACCTCGCAATGCGAGCACCACATGATGCCGTTCTACGGCAAGGCGCATATCGCCTATACGCCGGTCGAGCGGGTGGTGGGCCTGTCGAAGCTCGCGCGGCTGACCGATATCTTCGCCCGCCGCCTGCAGACCCAGGAACATCTGACCGCCCAGATCGCGGCCGCGATCGATGAGATCCTAAAGCCGCGCGGCGTTGCGGTGATGATCGAGGCGGAGCATACCTGCATGTCGGTGCGCGGCGTCGCCAAGCATGGAGCGATGACGTTCACCAGCCGCTTTACCGGGATGTTCCGCGATAATCCGGCCGAGCAGGCGCGTTTCCTGTCCATGGTGCGAGGACCGAACCGGTAACCTCGCTTTACGATGCGCGAGGGTTTTCCGTGTCCAATTCAGCAGATATCGATGACCGCGAGGAAGGGCTTAAGTTCCAGCCCAAATTCGACGCGTCCGGCCTTGTGACCTGCGTCGCCACCGATGCTGCGACCGGCGAAGTGCTGATGGTCGCGCACATGAACGACGAAGCGTTGCGCAAGACCATAGCAAGCGGGGAGGCCTGGTATTTCAGCCGGTCCCGCAACGCACTGTGGCGAAAGGGCGAAACCTCCGGCCATATCCAGCGCGTGGTCGAGATGCGGCTGGATTGCGACCAGGACGCGGTCTGGATCCGGGTCGAGCAAACCGGCGCAGCCTGCCACACCGGCCGTCACTCCTGTTTTTACCGCAAGGTCGAGGCCGGCGAGGGCGGGGCGCGATTGTCGTTCGTGGATGCCGACCGCCTGTTCGATCCGCACGCGGTTTATCGGAAATGACCGTTCAGCCCGCGCGCTGACGCGGTACCCCCGGAATGCCGCGGGGAGGCCTTTTAACCTGCCATTAACCATAAAAGCCGCAGTGTGACGGTGGCTTGAACGTTAGTGGGAGCTCTCGAACAGGCTTGGGCGGGCGTTTCGCGGGGAGCGGGGCACCAATATATGTCGGTTGATACGTCAAACGCCACGGCTGCGGCAGGTGTCGATCCATCGCGCCTGCGGATCGCCGGCGCCATCAAACAGGCCGCCAGCACCACCGGCACCAGCTTCGAATATCTGCTCACCACCGCCAAGATGGAATCCGATTTCAATCCGACGGCGGGCGCTTCGACCTCGTCCGCGCACGGGCTTTATCAATTCATCGACCAGACCTGGCTCGGCACCGTGAAGGAAGCGGGCGCCCAGCTCGGCTACGGCCAATACGCCGACGCCATCACCAAATCCCCCTCCGGCAGCTATTCGGTCGGCGATCCCGCGGCGCGAAGGGCGATCATGAAGCTGCGCGACGATCCCACGGCTGCTTCGGCGATGGCGGCGGTTCTGACCCAGTCGAACAGTTTTCAGTTGACGGGCAAGATCGGCCGGCGGCCCACCGATAACGAACTCTATATGGCGCACTTCATGGGTGTCGGCGGCGCGGCAAAACTGATTTCGAGTGCCGAGGATAATCCGAACGCGTCCGCGGCGCGGATGTTTCCGAATGCGGCTGCGGCGAACCGGTCGATCTTCTTCGACCGCACCGGGCGTTCGCGCAGCGTATCCGAAGTCTATTCGGTGCTATCAGCGCGTTACGCCGGCGCCGCCAATTCGCACGCGACACGCTCGGCGATGGCCGCCGTCGGCGACGTCCCGTCCAGCGTGGCGCTCGCCAGCGCAGCCCCGGCCGCGCCTGCCATCGACAATGCAGCGTACCTGTCGACCTTCCCCGATGTCCGCTCAGTCGCGCCGGTGACGATGGCGTCGGCATCGAGCGCGACAAATTCCTCGCCGCCGAGTGACCCGATCTTCCGTTCGTTGTTTCAGGCCAGCGACGAACGGGCGCAGCCGGTTTCGCCAACGGTCCGCGCGTTGTGGGGCAACTCCTCGTCGCTGACCTCGGTCGCCAACGCCGGCGTGGGGTCGTCGCCCGTCGGTACGCCGCAACCGCTCGATCTCTTCAGCGACCGCAGCGGCACATTCAGCAGCTAAATCGCTCGCGTCGAGGGGCTTGCGGCGAACCCCGCACCCTTAACAAAACGTCAATAAAACCAGCCGTTTATGGTGAACGCTTTGTTAAGCGTCGTGGTTTATTTTGTGTTTCGGGGGCATCGATCACGGTGCCGATTTCTAAGGTTGCGTAAGCCGGCAGGACCATGATCGTTCGGCAGTTTATCAGTTGGATCAGGACCGCTCCGGCAGGCGAGCGGGCAGAGGCAACGCGATCGCTGGCGCGGGCCTGGCTGATTTCCGATCTCTCTGAGGAGGATCGCGCTGCCGCCGAAGGCGCGCTGTTGATGCTGCTCGACGATGCTTCCCCACTGGTGCGCCAGGCCATGGCCGAAGTATTCGCGCGCAGTTCCGAGGCGCCCGCCTCCATCGTGCAGGCGCTGTCGCTCGATCAGCCGTCGGTCGCACTTCCGGTGCTCGAGCATTCTCCGCTTTTGATCGATGCCGATCTGGTCGACATCGTCGCGACCGGCAACGGCCAGATGCAATGCGCCATCGCCCGCCGCGTCAATCTGCCGGCGTCGGTCTGCGCCGCGATCGCCGAGGTCGGCACGCCGGCGGCAGCGCTCGAACTGATCGAAAACGCCTATGCCGAGCTCGCGCCGTTTTCCTGGGACCGCATCGTCGAGCGCCACGGCCATCTCGCAGCGATCCGGGAATCGATGCTGGTGCTGGAGGATCTTCCCGCTGCAACCCGGGCCGCGCTGGTTGCAAAACTGTCGGAAACGCTGGCGCAGTTCGTCGTCGCGCGGAACTGGCTCTCCCCCGATCGCGCGATGCGGATCGCAAGCGAAGCGCGCGATCGCTCCACCGTCAACATCGCGGCGCATTCGCGCGGCGAGGACATGCGCGGCCTGGTGCGGCACCTGCGCGCCACCGGCCAGCTCACCGCCGGATTGATCCTGCGCGCTCTATTGTCGGGCAATCTCGAACTGTTCGACGCCGCACTTACGGAATTGTCCGGCTTGCCACAGGCGCGCGTCTCGTCGCTGCTGCACGACCGCGGCGGCGCCAGCCTGCAGGCGCTCCTGATCCGCGCGGGCTTGCCGGAATCGACCTTCGCGGCGTTCCGCGTAGCACTCGAAGTCAACCATGAGATGGGCTATGTCGACACGGTCGGAGGCGCGGCGCGGTTGCGGCGCCGGATGGTCGAGCGCGTGCTGACCCATTGCGAGACCGACCGGCAGGCCGCCGAGCCGCTCTTGATTCTGCTACGTCGCTTCGCAACCGAATCCGCCCGCGAAGAAGCCCGCATGTTCTGCGACGAGCTGATGGCCGAAGATGTCATTGCGCCGGTCCAGCATGATCTGATCGCGGCTTAGTCTACGCTCTCACAACAAATCAGGTGTCGTCCCTGCGAAAGCTGGGGTAACCACCGGACCTTGTTGTTACAAAAGCCGGCTACCCCAATGCTAAATCGACAGGCCGCGGCGCATGGGTCCCTGCTTTCGCAGCGACGACGAGTCGAAAGAGCGCGACGTTTATCTCTAGTCCCCCGGCACGATGCTCGGCGCGAGGATCGCTTCGAGATGCTCAGGCCGGTCGCGATTGGCGTGGACGAGGAAGACGTCGGCGATGCCGCGCAGCTGGCGGCTCAACTCGCTCGCCATGCTCGCGGTGTCGAGCTTGGTGCGCTCGCGCACGATCGCCTGAATGGCGTTGATATGATGCGCGATCAGGTCGGACGGCACCTGGGCGAGCTCGGGGGCATGTTCGATGATCCGGCACAGGCTTTCGGCGGCGGCGCCGGCGGATGGGTAACCAAACGTGGCGGCGTCACCCTTGATGTCATGGGCGGCGCGAAACAGCTCTTCGCGCGTCGCGTCGGTAAAGCCGGCCTTGCGGATCGCGGCATGTGCCGCCGAGAGCCGGTCGGTTTCGACGATCATCCAGTTCTTGAATTCGCCGGACAGGCCGGCGAGTGCCTTTTCAGCGCGCGCCACCGGATCGTCGAGATCCTTTTCGGCGACGCGCCGCAGCACGTTGCGCAGCGGATTGGGCTGCGTGATCACGTGATGGTCGGCGAAGGTCTTGACCTCGATCGTCCCGCGCTTGTCTTTGGCCATGATGGTTTCCTTCAGCGTTCGCGCTAGACGGTCGAGCGGGCCTTGTCGAGCAGCGAGGGCTGCTGCAGGACCTCCGCCTCGCCACCGACACGGCGCTCGGGGCCGATATAGGCATTGCTGGTGTTGCGCCGGCGGTCCGGGCCGAAATAGGTCTTGGTCTTGATGAACGGGCGTGGATTGGCGACGACGTTGAGGATGCGCTGATAAAGCCCCTTGGCCGAGATCGGCTTCGCCAGGAATTCGGTGACGCCGGCGTCGCGCGCAACCGTCACGCGCCGCTTCTCGGAATGCCCGGTCAACATGATGATCGGCGCGTAGGGGTTGCCCTTGGATTCCGGTTGCCGGATCATCTGCGCTAGTTCGAGGCCGTCGAAAATCGGCATCGACCAGTCGGTGATGACGATGTCGGGAACGTAGTGGCTGTACATTTCGAGGGCGGTGGCGCCGTCCTCGGATTCATAGACCTCGCGCGCGCCGAACGAATGCAGCAGGGTCCGCAGGATGCGGCGCATATGCGGATTGTCATCGCAGACAAGAAACCGCAGCTTGTTGAAATCGATGCGAAACATGGCCGGGCCCTGGCGGGCTGACCGCTGAAGGCGGTATTACCCGACGTTAACCATATCGCGCCGGCGGTTAACGAATGGTTGCGAAAGGGCTGGCCGCCTTGCGGATCAATGCCCGAATTGCTCGCTCAGGATGCGCTCTTCCAGGCTATGGCCGGGGTCGAACAGCATCCGCATCGAGATGGTCTTGTCGGACAGCACCTCGACGCGGCGGACGTCGCGCGCCTCGTCGTGGTCGGCGACGGCGGCGACCGGCCGCTTGTCGCCCTCGAGCACCTCGATGACCACATAGGCGGTGTTGGGGAGGAGGGCGCCGCGCCAGCGGCGCGGGCGGAACGCGCTGATCGGGGTCAGCGCCAGCAACGCGGCGTTGATCGGCAGGATCGGCCCCTGCGCCGACAGATTGTAGGCGGTCGATCCGGCCGGCGTTGCCACCAGGATGCCGTCGGCGATCAGCTCGGGCATGCGCTCGCGCTCGTCGATCAGAATGCGCAGCCGCGCTGCCTGATGGGTTTGGCGAAACAGCGCGACTTCATTGATGGCATGATGAAGATGCACTGCGCCATGGACGTCGGTGGCGCGCATCAGAAGCGGATGGATTACGGATTCCTTTGCGGCTGCAAGACGGGCGCGCAGATCGTGGGCGCTGAACTCGTTCATCAGAAAGCCGACGGTGCCGCGATGCATGCCGTAGATCGGTTTACCCGAACGCATGTGCTGATGCAGCGTCTGCAGCATCAGGCCGTCGCCGCCAAGCGCCACCACCACGTCGGCGTCTGCGGGATCGTGATTGCCGTAAAGCCCAACCAGCTGCGCCAGCGCTGCTTGCGCCTCGGCGCCGGCGCTGGCGACGAAGGCGATCCGGTCATATCGCTTGGGGCTGGTCATGGGATCGTTTGGGCTCGCATCGGCGCGCGCCGGGATCGGAGTGCGCCGGGGTCGTCTATACGACCTTGGCCATCCTTGTCGAGATCAGTGAAAAGCCGAATTGGGTTGGGGTAAAGAAAAAGCCCCGGGATTACCGGGCAATTCCGCCGGCGTGACTGGTTTCGCGAACTGATCCATCCGCGCCAGCGGGATTGTGATCGCCGCAAAACCTGTTGCTGTTGCGCAGTGTATGGACCTGTCGCATTTTCGAGCTAGAACCCGTCTCTCATCGGAAACGCCGGCTCTCCTAAATGAGACCGCGCCGGAGTGGGACGATCGGGAGAGACAGCGACATGGCCATCCATTTCCCGGCGCCGCGCCATGCGCGCTTGATGCTGGCGATGATCGCGCTCTCGCTGGCCGTCGCGGCGCACGCCGAGGATTCCCCGCAACCACCGCCGCAGCAACCCGCAGCAGTGCCCTCGGGCCAGAAATCCGGAGCATCGGGCGGCCGCGCCAACGCCCCGACTTCGCCCGCTGCCGCAGAGCAACATCGCCTGCCGCCGGATTCCACGACCAAGCAGACGCTGGCGCTGCCCGGGCGCACGCTCGATTTCACGGCCACCGCGGGTTCGATCCGCCTGTTCGACGAGAAGGGCGAGCCGCAAGCCGACATCGCCTATACCGCCTACCAGCTCGATGGCGCGGACGCCCGCACCCGGCCCGTGACGTTCCTCTTTAATGGCGGGCCGGGCGCTGCGTCGGCCTATTTGCAGCTCGGCAATTGCGGCCCCTGGCGGCTTCCCATCGACGGCAACGCGGCGATCCCCTCTGCGTCGCCCGATCTCGAGCCCAACGCCGAGACCTGGCTCGACTTCACCGATCTCATCTTCATCGATCCCGTCGGCACCGGCTACAGCCGCTTCGTTGCGGCCGGCGACGACGTGCGCAAGAGGTTTTTCTCGGTCGAGGGCGACGTCAACGCGCTTGCGGTGACAATCCGCCGCTGGCTGGAAAAATCCACCCGCCTGCTCTCGCCAAAATTTGTCGCCGGCGAAAGCTATGGCGGCATCCGCGGGCCAAAACTCGTTCGTAATTTGCAGACCGAACAGGGCGTCGGGGTGAGCGGCCTCATCCTGGTTTCGCCGGTATTCGATTTCCGCGAATTTTCAGGCTCCAGCATTCTGCAATATGTCTGGAGCCTTCCGACCATGGCCGCGGTGGCGCGCGAGACCAAGGGCGCGGTGACCCGCGCCGACATGATCGACGTCGAGCGCTATGCGCGCGGCGAATTCGTGACCGATCTTCTCAAAGGCGGGGCCGACACTGAAGCGACGACGCGCGTTGCCGACAAGTTCGCTCACTTGACGGGGATCGATCAGGCGGTGAGCCGCAGGCTCGCGGGGCGTTTCGACATTGCGGAGTTTCGCCGCGAATTCGACCGCAAGAATGGCAGGGTGACCGGACGCTATGACGCATCGGTGAAAGGCTTCGATCCCTATCCGGATTCAAGTTCCTTTCGTTTCAGGGATCCGTCCGGCGACGCCTTGACCGCGCCGCTGACGAGCGCCGCCGTCGATCTCACCACGCGCAAGCTGAACTGGCGGCCGGACGGCTCTTACCATTTGCTCAATGGCGATGTCGAAAAGGCCTGGGACTTCGGCCACGGCCTCAATCCGCCGCAGTCGCTCTCCCAATTGCGGGAAATTCTCGCGCTCGATCCAAAACTGAAGGTATTGGTGGCGCATGGCCTGTTCGATCTCGCCACGCCTTATTTCGGCTCGCAAATCCTGCTCGACCAGTTGCCGGCCTTTGGCTCACCCGAACGGGTCAAGCTCGTGGTCTATCCCGGCGGGCATATGTTTTATTCGCGCGACGCCTCACGCCAGGCTTTTCGCGCCGAAGCGGAGGCGTTGATGAAGTGATGCTGGCGCGCGCTTAGCGGGCGGGCCGGGCTTTGCGCGGCCCGTAACGGCGCTCCATCTCCGCCGCCAGGATCTTCTCCCGCTTCAGGTTGCTGCCCGCGAGCCAGATATCGGTGACGCGGCCTGCCTTGTTGCGGGTGCGCCGCACGGCCTGGCCATGGCTTGCATAACCAGTGGCCAGCGATATCCGGCCGGCATCGCGGCCGGTGAGCTCGATTTCCGTTGCATCCATGAACGGATTGAGGAGGTGCGGATTGGCGACAACGACAAGGTTTCCGATCGGCACCAGATCGACCGCGCCCCATATGCTCCACCAGCGTCCGGTCCAGTCGCGAAGGCGCCGCTTCGGTGCGCCGCCGGCGGCAAAGGCGCGCAGGATGTGCATGACACCCTCGAGCCAGAATACGGCCAGCCCATCGGTCGAATTGGTCAGGATGGTGATCGTGATGTCGCAGGCCGGGATGACGGAGGTCCGCGAGACATAGCCCTGGAACAAACCGCTGTGGCCGAACCAGTCCCAGCCCGCGAGTTTGCCGCTCATGATGCCGAGGCCGTAATGTCCCTCCAGGCTCGCGTGCGGATTACGCCACTGCTTGCGGATCATCTCGCGGCGGCTGTTGGCGGAAAGCACACTTCGCTTCGCCGCCGGCGATAGCTGCGCGAAGAACCGGGCGACATCCTTTGCCGTGCTGACGAAGCCGGCGGCCGGCGCGATCGCATGGGTCGGGTTGTCGCCGGGAATAACGAGGCGGCGTTCCAGCGGAAGCTGAAGGGTGTGGCCGCGCGCGAACGGAATGCCCTTGGCGATCGGCATGTCGGGCTCGGTCTCGCGCAATCCGGCGGCGTCGACGATCTCGCGTTTGATCCAGACCCGATAAGGCTCCGCGGTGATCGCCTCGATCACAAGACCAAGCAATCCAAAGCCGTGGTTCGAATATTTGAAACGCGTATTGGGCTCGATGGCAGGCGGCGAGCGAAGCTCCGCCAGGAGCTCTGTCTCGCCAAGATATGGCCGTCGATCGCTGAACTGTCCGGCGTTGGCGCCGTCGCGGGTCAGCCCGGCGCTGTGCGAGAGAATTTGCGCGATCGTCGTTTCCGCGATTTGCGGGTGCAGGCCCTTCACATATTGTCCGACCGGATCGTCCAGCCGCAGCTTGCGCCGTTCGCGGAGCTTCATGATTGCCGTCGCGGTGAAGCTCTTCGAATGCGATGCGATCCGAAAGCGGTGGCGTGGGGTGAGCTTTTCGCGGTTCACAAGGTTGGCGTGGCCCAAGGCGTATTCGGCGACGATCTGGTCG
Source organism: Bradyrhizobium lablabi (assembly GCF_900141755.1). Lineage (NCBI taxonomy): Bacteria > Pseudomonadati > Pseudomonadota > Alphaproteobacteria > Hyphomicrobiales > Nitrobacteraceae > Bradyrhizobium > Bradyrhizobium lablabi. The sequence goes on from NZ_LT670844.1 coordinate 6,972,533, forward strand.
CGATGGGAGATGGCGACGATGCAGCCGGGCCGCTGCGAGGCGCGGTGTTGAAATTCGATCCATCGGTGGATGTATTCGATCGCGGACGGCAGCCATGATTCCACGTGCGCGATCTCCGGAGTGTCGGATGATTAAAGCGGTCGACGATGTGTCGACCATTCGGCAGGAATGGTGTTGGATGCTAACGGACAAAACAAAGCCGGCGCAAACTTTCTTGAAGTTTGCGCCGGCTGATTTGCGGCGGATGATCTGTGCTCGCCGAACTCAGTAAACCAGACCGGTGCCGGGCGGCTTTTCCAGGGCTGCTGCGAGCGAGCGATATTCCTCGCTATTGGTGCCCGCAAGCGCGGCGATCCGGCTCAGATGGTATTGCGCCTGATCGCGGTTGCCCTGTTCGACCTGCCAAAGCCCGTAATACTGCCAGGTCTTGACGTGGTTCGGGTCGGCCTTGAGCGCGCGCTCGTACCAGACCTGCGAGAGCTTGTAGTCGCCGAGCTTGCGATAGGAATAGCCGATCAGATTGGCGACGGCGGCGGTGTCGTCGTGGCCGAGCGCCTTCAGCTCATCGATGGCGGATGCGTAGTCGTTGTGATCATAGATCGTAGCGTAGGCCGCGCGGTAGCCCTTCGCGAAGGCGGCGTCCTCGCTGCTGGGCCTTACTTCGCTGGTCTTCTTCTTGGACTTGGTGGACTTGGTCGAGGAGGGCGGCGGCGCGTTGTTGTCGGGGTTGGCGTAGGCCTTAGCCAGTGGTGCCGCGACCAGCGCCGTCGAGAACATTGCCAGCGTCAAAATCCTCGCAAATTTCCTCATGCATCTCTCCTGTTGAAGTTCCGAGGGATCAGTAGACGAGACCAGTGCCCGGCGGCTGTTCCAGCGCGGCGGCGAGCGAACGATATTCCTCGCTATTGGTGCCGGCCAAAGCGGCGATCCGGCTCAAATGATATTGCGCCTGGTCGCGGTTGCCCTGTTCGACCTGCCACAGCCCGTAATACTGCCAGGTCTTGACGTGGTTGGGGTCGGCTTTCAGCGCGCGCTCATACCAGATTTGCGAAACCTTGTAGTCGCCGAGCTTGCGGTAGGAATAGCCGATCAGATTTGCCACCGCGGCGTTGTCGTCGTGACCAAGGGCTTTCAGCTGCTCGATGGCTGAAGCGTAGTCGTTGCGGTCGTAGACTGTGGCGTAGGCTTCGCGATAGCCTGCGAGGAATCTGGAATCCTCGATGCTGGAGCTCTTGTCTTTCTTCTTTTCCTTCTTGGTGTCCGACGCCGGAGGCGTAGGCTTTTCATCGCCCGAGGCATACGCGGTTGTGATCAGGGGTACGGCGGCCAGCGCCATCGCGTAAATTGCCAGCGCCAAAAGCCTGATTGCGAATTTCATCATCCGTCTCTCCCGAATTGCGATGGGGCCGATCCTACACCGAAGCCCAACGACTTGAACACCCGGGCCGTCATAACATTCCCGGTAGCGGCCTTAATTTGAAGCGGATCGTGGCCGGCATACGCGACATCGGGCGACGCGAACATGACCAAGATGTCATCCAGATGAACGAAGTCCATCGCCCTGCTTCAGGGCGGGTTCAGCGCGCAAAAGTTAGCTTCGTACGCATGATTGACGAGCCCGGTCACCCGGCCGGCCACCTCGCGATCCCCCGAGGAAACAGGAGACCAGCATGTTGAAGACCATTTCCGCAGCCCTGCTTGCCGTTTCAGTGCTCGCCGCGCCGGCGCTCGCCGCGAGTTCCACCGATTCTGCACCGGCCGCCAAGACCAACTCGGCGCCGCTGGCCAAAACCGCACCGGTGAAGTCCAGCACGTTGAACACCAGCACCAAGACCAGCCGACATCATCGCAAGCATGTCGCCCATCATCGCACCCACAAGCGCGTGGCCGCGGTCAAGACGCACAAGCTCTCGAAGGTTTCGAAGGCCTCGACCAAGCACATTGCGCCCACGACCAAACGCGGCTGACACCAATCCGCTGGGCGCGGCTTCATCCACATTGCCCCCGCCGCTGCTTTGCGGATATCAAGCCCGGCCCGTGAGCCATTATGTCCCGCGGGCGCGATCAGCAAAAGTGGACGCCGGTTTTGCGTCCGATCGCGCCCTCTTTTATGAAGAGGGCGCATGATCGGATCGCCAAACCGCTCACACTTTGGCGGATCATGCGCGCGGTTACGCGGGTCGGGCACTTCCAGCCCTCGCACGATCACCGAGATACGAATTCCCTTTCGCCGGCGTACGGTCTAGGATTCGCTTTCAGTGGGAAAAAGCGGGTTGCACTTGAGGGTAGCACTTGAGGGTAGCACTTGAGGGTAGCACTTGAGGATAGCACTTGGGGATAGCACTTGGGGATATCGGTAAAGCGCGCGGCGATTTTGCTGCTGCCAATTGTGCTTGCGGCCTGCGCGGGCGGCGACGACGGCAGAGGCATCGCCTTCGACGACGATCGCGGTGGCGTCAACCAGCCCTTTCCGGACAATTACCGCGCCGAATTGCTGGCGTTCATGAGAACCTATCTCAACAATCCCGTCGGCGTGCATGATGCCGCGCTGGCCCAGCCGGTGCAGCGCACCGTCGGCGGGCGGGTGCGGTATGTCACTTGCCTGCGCTTCACGCCGCGCGAATCCGACGGCAGCTATCGCGAATTGCGCGAGCGCGCGGTGCTCTATGTCAATGGCCGGCTCGACCGCATGGTCGAGAACGCCAGCGATGTCTGTGCCGGCGCGGTCTATACTGCGTTCCCGGAGCTGGGAAAGCTGACGCGCTAGCGCTTGATTCGGAGAAACATGCGCTCAGACGACGCCGCGGCGGCTGGAAACCGGTTTTTCCGAAATCATCGCGTTCAACCAAAGGGATACTGCTAGGAGGTCGCTCAACCCGGCCAAATCTCCAGCAACGATTTCCGTTCCCCGCGCTCGTTCCAGTGTCCAACACCGGACAGACAATCCCGGACGGCTGACATAGCTTCGCCTCCGATGTCCCAGGACAAGAAAGATCCGCGGTCCAGGCTCGAATTGGAAGCCGAAGCGTTGGCGGCGCTCGAAGAGGCTCGCCGCATGCCTGCTGGTCCTGAGCGGACCGAGGCAATGAAAAAGGCGGGCATTTTGCGAAATAATGCCGGCTTACAGGGCGAACCGTTCGCCAAGCGTGGCAGGCCTGCGAAAACCTGAAGCGGATTGCTGCGATGGAGCGTAGCGCCGGGCAAGCTCGGCGCGTTGATGATGATCAATCCCGTCGGACTAAAACTAAATACCGCTGCCGAGACAACGTTGATCGTTCACTCACGAGTGAAGACGTCCATCCTTCAGTCACGATTGAACGCCACCGATCACGCCACACATCAGAATCTCCGGCAACGACGATTTGCCGGAACCGGCGCCGGGTCTGCGAAATTGAACCCACGCCGAGTCGTGCAGCCATATAGTCGCCGCGACAGCGTCGCTATCTTGTGATCGTAGGTTATCATGGCATTGCGATTCGCACAGCGCGGCATGAAGATTGCTTAAGACGAAGGGGGCTGGTTTCGACATTCAGGAGCGTCACAATGAAACGCATCGTGTTTGGTCTGACCTTGAGTATGATAGTCGCTTGCCTTGTTGGTAGTGTGACAGCGCGCGACCTCGACGGCCGCTACGCCAATTCACCGCTTAAACCCTGGTTCGATCATCTCGCGAGCGGCAAAGGTCTTTGCTGCTCGATGGCGGATGGTGAGAGCGTCGCAGACCCCGATTGGGAGTCCAAAGACGGTCACTACCGGGTCCGCCTTGAGAATGCCTGGATCGACGTTCCCGATGACGCTGTCATCACCGAGCCGAATCGGGCGGGCCGCACGATGGTTTGGCCGATGCGGTTTGACGATCAAATCTCGATCCGGTGCTTTATGCCGGGCAGCATGACTTAGCGGCAACATGACTCAGTGGGCACATGACATAGAAAACGAGACTTAGAGATCGCAGGCATCCGTTCGCAAAGTTCGATCTGCCTAAACAGGCGGATCGTTGACCGGTTTGCCGATGGTTTTCCAAAGCGGGATCGTCGAGATGCTGCTTGCGATTTGCGCTCGGGCGAAGCTTCCGCTCGCGTGACGTCGTGGCGCCCCTTCGGGTTGGAGGGCCAACCGTTCGATCCAGCCATCGTTCCGCTGGAGGCGTCAGTTGTCTTCCGTCATCATGAAGACCAGCCCGGTCAAGGTCGCACCGATCCCGAAGCTAAGGACGAGGGTGCCGACAGACTCCAGAGATCCGCGACTTTCCCCGTGATCGTAGACCGTGGCGATGCCCGACCGCTCCATCAGCACCAGGACGAGCGCGAACCCAAGCCCCATCGCGACGCCCATGGCGGCGTGGCCGACCAGCCTCAGCAGCCCCGACGGGGTGTCCAACCCTGATGGCTTCTTCGTTTGCACGGACTACTCCACGGCGCGATCATCGAAACGCTTTGACGGGCGAAGAGTTCCCGCTCCGGTCATGGCTGCCCGTCGCGCAGGGAATGTCGGGCAACAACGGCTTTCATCCGGCATTCAGGAACACTCGTCCATGCTCGTGCATATCCCGATAGGAGTAAGCCGTGAGCAATCTGCTGTTCTTCCGTCGCTCCCTCGCCTACCGCAATGCGGCGGCCGAGATGATGCGTAAGGCACGCGCTATGCCATTTGGGCCGGAACGCCGCGCCGCACGTCAGCTTGCCCGTGCGCTGAAAGATTTGGCAAAGACGGAAGCGTGGCTCGAGGGCCAAACGCCTCGTCCGCGGCCTGCTAGTCTCAAACGGGAGCAGCCGCGCGGCGCCTTCAGTCTCAAAGCGTGAAGTCTCAAAGTCTCACAAAAAATAATCCGCAATTGCGTCAAAACCGCGCCGCCAGCCGCGTACCCGATCCGGATCGAGCGGGGTCGCCTCCGACGCCATCCGGATGATCACGAGCTCGGCCTCCGGGTGAATATAGATCCACTGGCCGTGAATGCCGAACGCGCAGAGCACGCGCTTCACCCGGTCGACCCGGTACCATTGGCTGCGGTAGCTCGCCTGCGGGAACAGCTCGGCGAGCTCCGAACGTGCCCACGCTTCGGGATCACCGCGTTCGTTGATATCGTCGATCCACTCACCCGGCACCACCTGCCGGCCGTCCGCGACCCCCCGCCGGCGGATCATCTCGCCGAAGCGGGCGAGGTCGCGCGGGGTGACGCAGACGCCGCCGGCGGCGCGCATCGCATTTTGCGCGTCGACGGTGATATAGGCGTCGCGCTCGGCGCCAAGCGGCGCCCACAAATATTCGCTTAAGATGTCGGCGTAAGGCTGATCGCAGGCGCGCTCATAGACCCAGCCGAGCACGTCGGTATTGGTCGAGACGTAGTGAAACAATTCGCCGTGCTTTTGCCCGTCAGGTTTTTGCAGCGCAAGAAAGCCGCGCAGATCGATTGGCGCCTCGCCGGCGGGCAGCGGATCCCATCCCGCGGCATGGCGATAGCGCACCACGTCGCCCCTTGGGTCTTCGTAATCCTCGTTGAAGGCGATGCCGACCGCCATGTCGAGAAGGTGGCGGATGGTGCAGCCGGCATAGACCGACGATTTCAATTCGGGAACGTAGTCGATGACGCGGTCATCCGGATCGAGCAGCCCGCGATCCGCCAGGATGCCGCCGAGCGTGCCGCAAATCGACTTGCTGACGGAGAAGACGATATGCGGGGTGGTGGCGCTCATGCCGCTTCCGTACCACTCCATCGCAATCCGCCCGCGCCTCAGCACGACGAAGGCGTCGGTATCGGTGGCGCGCAGCGCGTGGCTTAGTGTGGTCGGGCGGCCATCATGGCCGGTAAAGCCGATATGCCCGATCTCCTCCGGCGCCATTTCCAGCGCGAGCGGCCGGCCGGCGGCGGCGATGTTGGCGGTCGGGAGCAGCCGGCGGACGTTCCGAAAACCCCAGGAGTTGAACGGCGCCTTGCGCCAGTTCGACAGCGTCACCAGCCGGTCCGGCGCGGGCGGAAAGTCGCCCATCAGTTGGTCCGCGGGCATCCCGTATCCTCCCAGTTTCTCACGATTTCTGATTGCTTCTTTTCGCCTGAAGGAGCGGTTCCGAAGCCCGATCACTTTTCAGCGAGCCTTGAACCGGATCGCCAAAGGCGCTGACAAAAGCATAACGGAGAACCATCTGTTTTTTCGGCAGAAACAGGACGTTGATGGAACAAATCGGCGCTGTTGCCGCGGCGTCACAGTTACGAACGATCAACGTTCCGGCATCGCCGCGAAGCAACCAAATTGAGGCCACGTTGTTTGACTGATGTCGCAAGCGACATAACGGGGTAGCAATCATGAAGAGAGTTTTGCTCGGTACAGTCGCCATTCTTGCGTTCGCGGCTCCCGCGTTCGCGGCCGACATGCCGGCGCGTACCTACACCAAGGCTCCGGTCTATACACCGCCGGAAGTGATCTACAATTGGACCGGATTTTATATCGGCGGCCATCTCGGCGGCGCGTTCGCGGGCAACAACAGCCTGGAGGGCAGCGGCGGCCGGTTTATGGGCGGCGTGCAGGGCGGCTTCGATTACCAGTTCGCGACCAACTGGGTGGTTGGTGCGGAGGCCCAGTACAGCTGGCTGTCTAACAACAACAGTAATCTGGTTTTCCCGGGCGGCACTGTGGTGACCGCGAAGAACAACCAGCTCGGCTCGGTAACCGGCCGGCTCGGCTACACCTGGGGTCCGGCGCTGCTCTACGCCAAGGGCGGTTACGCCTGGCGCGACAACCCCAATATCGGGGTAGCGGTGGCCGGCACGCCCGCCGCGTTCACCACCGACAGTACCCACAAGAATGGCTATACAGTTGGCGCCGGTCTCGAATACATGTTCGCGCCGAACTGGTCCGCCAAGGCCGAATACCAGTATTACAATTTTGGCAGCACCACCTTCACCGGCGGGCCCGCCCCGATCGTCGGCTCCCGCTTCCGGGACGACGAGCACACCGTCAAGGTCGGCGTGAACTACCGCTTCGGCTGGGGTGGCCCGGTCGCCGCCAAGTACTGACGCCGCTTCGGATGGATCGATACGAAAAGGCCGGCTTCGCCGGCCTTTTTGCTTTGAAAATGGGACTGCGGCGCGGGCGCGCCGTCCGCCCGGGTGCGGCGCAAAAAATAATTTTCGCTGGTCACGAAACTTCCGCATGCAATCGGCTATTATGGTTCCGCCGGGTTGGTGGACAACAAGAACATGCGTACCCTGTTACTAGGTTCGGTTTTGTGCGCGGTTGCGCTGCCGTGCCTTGCCCAGACCGTCCTTAAATCCGAACCCCTTGTGCTTGCGCCCTATGAGGTCGCCTTTGTGCAGGACGCCTCTTGTCCGGCCGGAAAGGTGCTCAAGGTCACCGGCGCGATCAGGGGGTTGCACCGTCGCAAAGCCTGCGTGGCGCTTGCCTCGGAGCAGGCCTCGCTGGCGGTAGCGACGCCGTAGGACTGGTCTCCCGTAGGTCGTCCCGGCGAACGCCCGGACGACGCGGCGAGCCGTCACTGCACGAGCTTTCACCGTGCGAGCCGTCACTGATTGACCTGAAATTCCATCTCGGCCTCACGCTCGGCTTCGGCCTGATTCCTGGCGGGATCTTCCTGCGGCTCCAGCGGGCAGGGTCTTATCTCGTAGTCATTGTCCAGGACCGGCCGTGGCGCCGCTTTATCCTGCTCCGTGGCCGCGTCGACCACGAGACCGCTCTGCCGGGCGAATTTCCAGACATCGGCTTCGGTCGGATAAGCCTTGCTCAACTGGGCGTCATTACTGAACAGCGCATAGGGCATCGAAACGTCTCCGGTAACACACCCCAACGCGCTTGACGGGGCAGGGTTTCGGCCCGCCGCCAGGCGGCAGTTCACGCGCAAGTGAGGAGGACATTTGAGTCGCGAGTTTCCGAATGTGACGGCTTTTTCCCTGAGTCGTAAACGAGTCCTTTATTCCGCAAAAAATATCGTGCGAGACTCCCCGGGTAGAATCGCCGGATGTTTTGCCGGCATGGGAACGACCTTCAAAACCTCCGGCGAAAAAGTGCATGTCGCGCTCACGGTTGCGCTGCTGGCGGCGTGCGCGGCGAATCTGATGCTGGTGTGGGGGTGGCTGTGAGGAGCCGGGCTTCGAAGAACCCGACCACGCGGCCGAGCGCGTCGGCCGTCATCGGATCATTGTCCGAGAAGTCAAACCCGTGCGTCTTGCCCGGATAGCCGACGAATTCGGCGTCCACCCCGATCGCTTTGCCGAGTTTGACCAGCTCCTCGCCCTTGGCCGGTGGAACGTTGCGATCCGCCTCGCCATGCAGTTCGATCAGCGGCGGCAGATGCTTGACCTCTGGCACCACCGCATCCGGCAGGCCGCCATACATCACCGCGAGTGCCGTGATGCGCTCATCGCGCGCAGCGGTATTGGCGGCAACATAGCCGCCCAGCGAGAAGCCGAGCAGGCCGATGCGGCCCGAACAGTCCGGACGCGCCAGGATCGTGGTGACGACGCTCGACACTTTCTTGGCCCAGTCATCGAATCGCCTGGTCTCATAGGCTTCGCGGCGCTCTCGCGTTGTCTTGAAGCTCGAGACATCGGCCTCGCTGAGGTAGCGGACCCAATAGGCGTCGATGCCCTTCGCCGCGAGCGCATGGGCATACCGCTCATAGGCGCTGGGCTTGAGGTCGAAGCCGTTGGTGCCGTGCAGGAGGAGGACACTTGGGCGCGCGCCAGTCCGGTCGGCGGCGTACCGGGTCAAAACGACACGGCCATCGTCGGTATCGACACCGAGCCGTTCGGGCGTTCCGGCGCGGGCCGGATGGCGCAGCGCGAGCAGCCCAAGCCCCGCCAAAACCGTCCGTCGATCGATCCTATGCATCAGGACGGGCTCACACGGGGATCGCCGGAAAATTGGTGCCGGTTGAGAGGATTGAACTTCCGACCTTCGGTTTTCCTCGAAAGGCGAGGAAGACGAGCAAACCAAGAGCGATCAGGATACCGAACAGTCCGGCTGCGTAGGCGCTCATGATGCTCCTCGTCTACCCGGCCACACGCGAAAGGGCGAACATGATCGACATCAAGATCAAAATCGCTCCCGTGGCCAGGACCAGTCGGTCGGCAAACAATCGGCGCATCGGAAACCTCCTTACGCAAAACTGTAGCGCTCAGAATGGTACTTCGAGATCGGCACGTTCATCTCGCCGAGAGACTTTTCGATCGCGTCCATCATCACGTTTGGCCCGCAGATGAAATACTCATGGTCGGCATATGGTGGCAGCAGGTGACGTTTGAACATCTCCGCGTTGATGAAGCCCTGCTCACCGGTCCAACCAGCCGGTGGCTTTGCGAGCACGTAGACAATTGTCAGGTTGAGCCGCGCTTTCAGCGCTTCAAGCTCTTCACGGAAAGTGATCGAATCCCAGTCCTGGACCCCGTAATAAAGGACGACGGGTCGCTTGTCGCCTTGGTCGGCGAGCGTGCGGATCATGCTCATCATCGGCGTTACCCCGATGCCACCAGCGATCAACACATGCATGTCCGCCGGATTGCCGATCGTGAAAGCGCCATAGGGTCCATCAAGATATACGCGCTGGCCAACCGGGACTTTGTGAATTTCATTTGTAAAGTCGCCCAGGCCCCTGATCGTCATCTCGACGCGTCCATCCGCGGCCGCGGCGCTGGACGAGAATGAAAAGGGGTGCGCGGTAATCTTGAACGGACTCCCCCACAGCGTCAGCCAACCGAACTGGCCGGGGCTGAAGCGGAAGCCGGGGTGACCATCCGGCTGCATTACCAACGTCGAAGTGTCGCCGCGTTCCCTGCGCACTTCCGTGACACGGTACGGCCGGCGAAGCATGAACAGCGGCTTGGCGATCCGCACGTAAAGCAGCAGTCCGATCCAGAAGATCGTCAGGCCGATCCACAACGTTCGTTTCCAGGGATCAACCAGGTAGAAGCTTGATCCTACCATGTGCACGATTCCCGCGGTGACAGCGACAACCGCGAGCATGATATGGGTGAGATGCCATGCTTCGTACTTGATCCTCAACGCTGCACGCCAAAGGGCCGTCACCACGAGCGCGATCACCGAGAAAATCGAAAGGAAAGCAAAGTAGGCACTCAACGGCGCATCAAGCATATTGGACGGAGCGAGCAATTCCGGCTTAACGGCGACCAGAATGACCGGATGCGTCATGACCAAGGCGACCGCTATGAGCGAAATCTGACGGTGAAAATGGTAGATGACGTCTTCGCCCCAAGGCTCGGTAACGTACCGGAAGCGCGCCGTGAGGCCGAACTGCAGCCCCATCATCGCCAAGCCGGTATAACCGAGCGCGGCCGAGAGCTCCGTCCAGAAATCGCGCGTCGGCGGATGCGAGCCGGCCAGGAGCGCGAACAAGGGAGCGAGAATGAACAGCAGGTAGACGAGGATCCAAACGGCCCCGCGCAAATTGTAGCGAAGCTGCATAAACTGATCTCCTACCGTGATCACGGTCAGAGTATCGTCGGTTACTATCGCGCAGCGAATCTAGCAGTATCGCAAACGAAAAGCCCCTTCAAGATTCCGCCACCGGCCACCGTGGTTGCGAATCCGCGAGCAGTAGAATGATTCATAGAACGGCTTGAGTAATCGATCAGTTCTCCCGCAATGCGGCATCGCCCGTTCACCTACAACTGCTACTATTTTTCCTTCCTTTTCCGGCCTATCATGCACTTTCTGATTGAGCTACGTTTGTAGCGGGGCCCCAGACCAGGGGGAACGCCGTCATGCCGGATATGATCGCCTATTGCGGTCCCGCCGCTGTCCCGGACGACCTCTGGACCCGCTGGAATGTGGATCCGCTGCTGATCGCAATACTCGCTGCCTTGGCGCTTGCGGTTGGTCGCAGCCGATCCTCCGACACCCGAGCAGGGTGGGGGGCGATCGTGCTGATGCTCGTTATCTTCGTCTCGCCGCTTTGTGCGTTGTCATCAGCGCTGTTTTCGGTGCGGGTATTGCACCACGTCTTGTTGATCGCCGCCGTAGCGCCGCTTCTGGCACTGGCTTTCCCGCAACGGCGCGCAAGCTCGCCGCCGCTCGTCATCCTTGTCGCGGCACATGCGGTCATCCTCTGGCTATGGCACACACCGGGCGCCTATGCTTGGGGCCTCGCCAGCGTGCCTGCCTATTGGCTGATGCAGACGTCGCTCCTTGGAAGCGCTTGGCTGTTGTGGCGGGCGATCCTGGCGCCGGCGCAGCCCGGTCCGGCGCTGGTTGCACTGGTAGCAACGATTGGGCAGATGGGCCTTCTCGGCGCGTTAGTGGTGTTCGCGCCCAGGCCGCTCTATCCCGTGCATTTCGCAAGCACGGCAGCTTGGGGGCTCGCGCCGCTCAGTGACCAGCAACTTGCCGGCCTGCTGATGTGGGTGCCGGCGATGCTACCTTATCTCGCTGCGGGGGTCTCGATCGCGTGGTCCAGCTTGCGATCGAGCGAACCAGCGCTGTGACAACTTTGCTGAAATTCGTGCATCTTGCCGCGATCGCGCTCTGGTCGGGCGGATTGATCGCGCTACCCTTTCTGTTCTGGCAGCGGCGCACGCTCGAGGCGGGGTTGGATCTTGACCGGCTACACCGCGTCACTCGCCTCGTCTACGTAGAGCTAACCTCGCCCGCCGCGTTCATCGCCATCGGCAGCGGAACGGCGCTGATCTTCCTGCAGGCCACCTTCGCAGAATGGTTCTCGCTGAAGATGGTGTTAGTCGGGATCATGGCGATGCTGCACGTCGTAGCCGGCCTGGTCCTCTTGCATTTGTTCTTGCCCGAAGGCCGGTTCAGTTGGCCTTCCTATCTGGCCTTGACGAGCGCGTATATCGTATTGATCACCGCAATTGTCTGGATTGTGTTGGCCAAGCCGCACATTGATTCGAACCAGTTCGCCGCGCATTTGTTCGAGCCTGGCGGACTCGCGCGTTGGCTGCATCAGTCCTTCGGCGAAATCAGAATGCCCACGCCATGATCAAACACAAGCTTGCCCCCGTGCCAGCCGGCGAAGCCCACCATCACGGAGGCGAGGGCGGAGAGGGCGAGGCCGTGCGGCAAGATCGACGCGGGATCGATCAGGCGCAGGCCCCAGTTGGCACCCGCGATCGCAACCAGCGTCATCGCCGCCACAGCATGGGACCAGCTCGCTTCAAGAAGCCGGATACCGCGTACAAGCAACAGTTCACCGGTGCCGACGACGCTTGCGGCTACGCCGCTCCAGAAGGCCATGCCGGCCGACCAGAGTCCGACGCGCACCCAGAAGGCGTCTCCCGACCACCAGTAGAATACGTCGACGCCGAGGGTCGCGATCACGAATGCGATCGGGAAATGCACCATCATCACATGGATCGGGTGCCCGACCACGGCAACCGCCGAACCGACATCGAGTCGAAGCAGTTCAAGCAGGACCTCACTGCGGGGCTGGGTCTTGAGATCGTCTTGCTTTGCCATCATCCCCCTCCATCGCGTCGAATACGACATCCTTCAAGCCGGCATCGTAGTCTGTTGTGCCTGGCGGTCCAAGTCGGAACGCTCGCAGTACTTCCGGGCTGCAACGGGCCGCTGTCGGCACTCGATCCCTCGGGGCCGGCCGCGGCTTCGATCGCCATACTGTGGTGGGTGATGCTGATTGGTGCGGGAGTTCTCTTCGCGCTGGTGATGGTGCTATTCGCACTGGTGATCCGGCGGCCGGGCTGGGGCTCGAGCGTGTCGCCGGGGCGCTGGATCGTGCTCGGCGGCTTGGTTCTGCCGGCCGCTGTCCTGCTGCCGCTTATCGCCTATGCGTTGACTGCCGGTGAGAGGCTGCTGCCGCTACCAGGACAAGCGCCGCCGCGGATCGAGGCCATGGGACGGCAATGGGTGTGGACCTTCCGTTATCCCGACCATGGCGGCGCGGAGACCCGGAACGTCTTGCACATGCCCGCGGGCACTCCGGTCGACATCCTGGTCACCAGCCAGGACGTCATCCACGCCTTCTGGATACCCCGCTTCGCCGGCAAGATCGACGCGGTGCCCGGGCACGTGAACCGCCTGCGCATTCAGGCCGATCAACCTGGACGCTACGCGGGCCAATGCAACGAATTTTGCGGTCTCGGTCACGCAGGGATGCGGTTCGATGTCATCGTCCATCGCCCGTCGGACTTCGCTGCCGCGCTTGCGCAGGCAGCCGCATCAGGGGAGGCGGGGATAAAATGAGTGGATCCGTCGAGTTACCGTCGCAGGATGCTGTGGCGCTGCGGCTGCACCGCGAACTCGCCGCGATTTGGGGCACCGGGCCCGGACTGCAGCGTCTTGCTGCTGTCAACCACTCCATCATCGGCCTGCGCATGATGATCACGTCGTTCGTGTTCTTCGCCATCGCCGGCGTGCTCGGCATGTTGACCCGCGTGCAGCTCGCCACGCCGAAGGGGGATTTCATGGACCCCGAGACCTACAACCAGGTCTTCACCATGCACGGGTCGATGATGCTGTTCCTGTTCGCCATCCCGATGGTGGAGAGCTTCGCGGTCTACCTCACCCCGAAGATTCTCGGCACGCGCGATTTCGCCTTCCCTCGGCTCACCGCTTACGGATACTGGTGCTATCTGTTCGGCGGCACGATCCTGACTGTGGCGTTGATCGCCGGGGTCGCACCCAACGGCGGCTGGTTCATGTACACGCCGCTAAGCTCCAATGTGTATACGCCGGGGGTCAACGCGGACGTCTGGCTGCTTGGCGTGACCTTCGTCGAGATCTCGGCGCTGTCGCTGGCCATGGAAATCGTCGTCTCGATCCTGAAGATGCGCGCGCCGGGCATGTCGCTCGACCGCATGCCGATCTTCGGCTGGTATATCCTGGTGACCGCCATGATGATGATCGTGGCCTTTCCGCCGCTGATCCTCGGCTCGATCCTGCTCGAAGTAGAACGCGCCTTCGGCCTACCCTTCTTCGACCCGACGCGTGGCGGCGATCCGCTCCTCTGGCAGCACCTGTTCTGGCTGTTCGGCCACCCGGACGTCTACATCATCTTCCTGCCCATGGCCGCCGTGCTGTCGACGATCATCCCGGTCTTCGCCAACCGACCGCTCGTGGGCTACCGGGCGATCGTCGTCGCGATCATTGCGCTCGCCTTCTTGAGCTTCGGTATCTGGGTCCATCACATGTTCACCGTGGGCATCCCGCACCTCGCGCTCGCCTTCTTCTCGGTGGGCTCGGCGATCGTCGCGGTCCCGACCGCAGTGCAGATCTTTGCCTGGCTCGCCACGCTGGCGCACGGCAGGCCGCGCTGGGACGTGCCGATGCTCTACGTCTTCGGCTTCTTTTTCGTCTTTGTGCTGGGCGGCCTGACTGGCGTCATGGTCGCCATGGTGCCCTTCGACTGGCAGGCGCATGACACCTACTTCGTCGTCGCCCATATGCACTATGTGGTGGCCGGGGCCCTCGCTTTTCCCATGCTTGCGGCGTTCTACTACTGGCTACCGTTGTTGACAGGGCGGACCGCCGTGCACCGCCTGTCGGTACCTGCGTTCTGGCTGGTCTTCGTCGGCTTCAATCTGACTTTCTTCATGATGCACCTGACCGGTCTGCTTGGTATGCCCCGTCGCATCTATACCTATCAGGGCAATGAAGGCTGGGACTGGCTCAACCTGCTGTCCTCGGTCGGCGGGTTCGTCATGACAATCGGCTTCGCGCTGGTGGTGATCGACCTTATCGTGCAGCTCCGATACGGGCGTCGCGTGCGGCGCAATCCCTGGGGCTCGGCGACGCTGGAATGGGCCATGTCGATCCCGCCGGCACCCTATGCCTTCGCCTCGATTCCGCATCTAGCAAAAACAGGGACCGACGAGATCGCCCCCGGCGATCTCGGACTGTCGCTGGCGCGAGGCGAAGGCTATCTCGGCTTCACACGCAATGGCTGGCAGGAGACGCTGGGCGTGCACATGACATCCGGCGCGCCGGACCAACTGATCGTGCTGCCGCGCCCGACCTACCTTCCGCTTTGCACCGCGCTCGCCACTGCGGCGGTGGTTCTGGCAATGCTGTTCAAATTTTACTTGCTGGCGCTCGCTTTGGCGCTGGTGACTGCCGGCATGTTCCTGTTCTCCGGGCACCGCGCCGGTCTCGCGCGCGACTATGGTCCAATGCCCGTCGGTCATGGCGTCGATGTGCCGCCTCATACCGAGGTGGCCGGCGCGCCACCGTGGTTGGCGTTGATCTGCACGCTGATCGCCGACGGCACCCTGTTCACATCGCTGCTGTTCGGGACCTTCTATCTTTGGATCGCAGCGCCGAATTGGCCGGCCGCGATCACACCCGAACCGAGCCGCATGCTCGCCCTCGTCGCCATCGCGGCTCTCGCCGTAGCCGCTGCGGCGGCGCATGGATCGCTGCGAGCGGTCGTCGCCGGTGGCGGGGCGAGCGGCTGGATTGGTCTTGCCGTGCTGGCGCTTCTGGCGGCCATCGCCGCGGCCGTCGGCTTAATCGTCGGTGTCACGCCGCATCCGCGCGAGCATGCGCTCGGCGCGACCGCGGCGGCACTGCTCGGCTATGTGGCTCTGCATGCCGGTATCGGCCTTCTCTTCCTCGTCAGCAACTTCTTGCGTCTCGGCGCCGGCTTCATTGCGCCCCGGCGGGTGCTGGATCTACGCCTCACGCGATTATGGCTCGACTACACGTTGGTCACAGGAGTCATTGCAATGGGCCTTGTTCTCGCTCTGCCCGCGCTCGTGTCGATACTGGGGGCCCGATCGTGAGCGGTGAGCGTCCGGTACCGCCAAGGCACTTATGGTGGCTCGCGGCCGGCTTCTCCGTCTGGTGTAGTGCGCTGGTTGCTCTGTACGCCCTGCACGCTATCGGCTGCGCTTTTGCCTGGTCGGCCGGTTCGCTGCGGTTGGGCCTTGCCGTGGTACTCCTCGCGCATCTGGTGGTGATGGTCTGGATGTGGCGCGACATCGCCCGGGCTGGCCCTGACCCCGTTTTCGGCCTGACCGGTACGTTCCTGCATTGGGCGGTCACCTGGACGCTCATCACCGCCCTCGTCGCCAGCGTGCTTACCCTCGTCCCACCCCTTCTGCTAACGATGTGCATGTGATCGGCACGCGGTTATCCATCGTGCCCTTTCCATCAAACAGTTGGTGCCGGTTGAGAGGATTGAACTCCCGACCTTCGGTTTACAAAACCGCTGCTCTACCGCTGAGCTAAACCGGCAAACGCTGTAATTTCGGAAAACCTGATCAGCGCTTGAAACTGTCTTGTCGCTTGTCCCGCCATCGCCGTCGACAGGGCAGGCGCGCCGTCAAATACCAGACTTGTCCGGCAAGGGCTACTGCCGCGAAAGGGCGGAAAGGCTTATGCGAAGCCATCCGGCGGATGCTACATTTTAACCAAGAGAATCAAGCCCGGCTGGGGGGATGCGACATGGCGAACAGGCTAAGGTTGACGGCTGCATGCGTGCTATCGATGTCCTTCCTATCGGGATGGACCGCCGCCCGGGCGGCGGCTCCCGCCTTCTGCAAGCAATATGCGCAAGCCGCCCTCAACCAGGTGCGCGGCGGATTGGCAAATCCGCGCTGCGCCGGCAGCCTGCAGGGCGCCCGCTGGTCGACAGACTTTGCCGTTCACTATGAGTGGTGTCTCGGCGCTTCCTTCGGCGCTGCCGGCACCGAGCGCGATGCGCGGACGCAGTTTTTGAGAAGCTGCACCGGCAGATGATCGGGTCCATTATATGTGAATGAGGCGGCCTTGCAGCCGCCTCATCCGGGTTCACTGCACCCGGATTTTATTGGCAGAGATGCCGGCGGCCGTCTTCGCCCTTGAACCAAGTACCGGGCTGGCAGACGAAACCGTTACGTTCGGCATAGCTCTGACTGGGCCAGCCGCTGTAATAGCCGCCGTTGTAGTATGCGTATGAATCGCCCCTGAAAGGCGCGGTAGCAATCGCGCCTGCGGTGCCAACCGCGGCGCCCGCGGTATCGATCGCGCCGCCTACGACGCCGGGAGCGTGTCGAGAGGCGGCCCGGCGCTGATAGTCGCCAGTGTAGGGATTGTTCGGTCCCTTGTTCTGGCAATTGGCGTTTGGGTAGTACTGCGCGCAATAGCCGGGATTATAGATCACCTGCTGCGCCATGGCGGGACCGGCCAGCGCGGATGAAAGAACCACCGCCGTAGCGCCAAGGAGTCCGAGTTTGATCATGCATCTCTCCCTTCTAGTGACCTAAACCTAAGCGCGCAGTCGAACCGACGTTCCACTATTTCTCATGCGCCGTTTCAAACAGATGTGATGTTCCGAAAACGAGCAGCGAATGTTCCGAATCCGGGTTGTGCTCACTTCAAGGCGGTGTGAAGTTCCCCTTCTAGCCCAAGGAAGTGAGACCACCCGCCGATGCAAACACGTGATATCGACTACCGCCATGAGGCGACCAATCTGCGCGGATATCTCACCTTCGACGACAAGGTTTCGGCGCGGCGGCCCGGCGTGCTGGTGTTTCACGAGGGATTGGGCCTCGGCGATTTCGAGATGGCGCGGGCGCGTAGGCTGGCGGAGCTCGGCTATGTGGCGTTCGCTGCCGACATGTACGGCGACCGCCGGCGGGCGCGCAATCTGCAGGAGGTCGCCACACTGGTAGGCGATATTCGGAATCGGCCGGAACTGATGCGCGCCCGTGGCCGCGCTGCGCTGGCGGCGCTGGCAGGATTGCCGCAGGTCGATGCGACGAGACTGGCGGCGATCGGCTTCTGCTTCGGCGGTGCGGTGGTGCTCGAGCTCGCGCGCGATAGCGCCGATCTCAAAGCCGTGGTCAGCTTCCATGGTGTCCTCACCACCCAAGCGCCGGCGGTTGCCGGAAGCGTGAAGGCCAGCGTGCTGGTTTGCACCGGAGCCGACGATCCGCTGGCGCCGCCGGAGCAGGTCAGGGCGTTCGAGGACGAAATGCGCGCGGCCGACGTGCGGGACTGGCAGGTCATCCGTTACGGCAATGCCCTGCATGGCTTTACCAATCCGGCGGCCGATGGTTCGATGATGCGCACCGCGCTGTACAATGAACAGGCCGACCGCCGCTCCTGGGCCTCGATGCGGAGCCTGTTGGATGAAGCGTTTGGCGCGCCGGTCTGAGAGAGCAGGGGACACATGTTCGGAATTCTGGGCCTCGGTTTCCTCCTCGGCATGCAGCACGCGCTTGAGGCCGACCATATCGCCGCGGTGTCCTCGATCGCCGCACGGCGCACCCAGGTCGGCGACATCGTCAAGCACGGCCTGACCTGGGGGCTCGGCCATACCCTGACGCTGTTCGTCTTCGCCGGCGCTGCGATCCTGCTCGGGCACACGATTCCCGAACATCTCGCGCGGCCGCTCGAGGCCGGCGTCGGCATCATGCTGGTCGGTCTCGGCGCGCATGTGCTGTGGCGGCTGTGGCGCGACCGCGTGCATTTTCACAGCCACGGCCATGGCGACGGCACCGTCCACATCCATGCCCATAGCCATGCCGGCGAAACGCTGCCACATGCCCGCGCGCCGCACAGCCACGCGCACGGCTTTCGCTGGCGCACGCTGCTGGTCGGATTGATGCACGGCATGGCAGGCTCAGCGGCACTTTTGGTGCTTGCGGTATCGCAGGCCTCCAGCGCCGCCGTTGGACTTGGCTATGTCGCGCTGTTCGGGATCGGCTCGATGATCGGGATGGGGGCGCTGTCGACAGTGATCGCGGTGCCGATCACGCTGTCCGCGCGCTGGCTCACCCGCCTCAACAGCGGCCTGCAGGGCATCGTCGGCGTCGTCACCATCGCGATCGGAGTCACGACGATCGTCAAAACGGTGTTCGCATAGGCGTGCCGCCGGCGGCGTTAACGGTTCCGTTATCTTAAACGCTAGCAATTGAGCGGGCCCAAATCCTTGCACGTTAGCCTTACCGGCAGTTTGCGCCGCGGCCTTAACCCTTCCGCTCGCGCGTTCGGATAGGTTGCGCTGGAAATTGGGACCCGAAACCATGCGCCGCGGGATAGCACTGGCCATTTTGATCGGAACGACGCTACCGGCCTGTGCCGGCGGCGGCTTCGATATCGTCATACCCGGCCGTCCCGGCGTGCCCATCATCATTAACGGCATCGATGCGTCCTACGCCGTCATCGAAGGCGAATGGGGCCTCGGCAAGAACGAGCAAGTGCAGCCGACGATCTATGGCGGCCGCTATGTCGATTCGGTGCCGAACGTCGGTCATTACTATCCGAGCCTCGGTCATCAGCCGGGCTACGGCCGTCTCGAAATCGAACCGCCGGCCAACCGCCGGCTGCCGCAGCCCGCGGAGAGTTTTCATCAATCATGGTCGGCGCAATCGACCCCGCAGCCGGCGCAGCCCGAAGTACCCTTTTATCCGCCCCCTGTTATCCTCGCCCCGCAAGGCGGAGAAGATTTCGCACGGCCGCCGCAGAATTTTGATCATCGCAACATCAGGAAATTTCCTCACTAACTCAACGCCAACAAAAAGCAGTTCCACAGGAGAGAGAGTAATGCGTCAGATGATTTCAGGATTGGTAGCGGCGGTTGCCGTTGTCAGCGCCAGCGCCGTGCCGGCGATGGCGTGTGGCGGCGGACTGTTCGGTTCGTGCTCGCCGTGCGGAGCCTATGTCAGCCCGTGCGCGCAGCCCGAGGTTTACGTCGCCCCGGTCGCGCCGGTCTATAGCTATAGCTACTCCGGCTGCAACAGCTGCGGCGGGGCCTATGAGCGGCTGCCCGATCCGGTGGATCAATATCAGACCTATACGAGCCCGGTGCATCAGTATTACTACGTCAACCAGGGCCCGACCTATGGCGGTCCCGGCAACTTCGCGCCCTATCCCGTCTATCGGGAGAGCGAAGGCCCCTCGGTCTACGGCTATCCCCATTATCATCGCTGGCATCACCGCTATCACAGCTATCGCTACGGCTACGCCCCCCGCTACAGCTATCACGCCGCCGCGCCGTATTACTATGGTCATCGCGTGCTGCGCCGCTATTACTAATCGAAGTCTTTTTTGGAGCATGATCTCCGCGCAAACGCTTCGCGTTTGTCGCGAGGGAAAACCGGTTCCCACTTTTCCGGATCATGCTCTAACGCAAGACATCAGCGCCCGTTCGCATCATGCGAGCGGGCGTCATCTTTTGCCCATCAGGCCGAGCCGGCTCGAGCCGATATAGAGCGCGAGCACCGCGGCGTTCGAGACGTTGAGGCTCTTGATTTCGCCGGGCATGTCGAGCCGCGCCACCACGCTGCAGGTCTCACGCGTCAATTGCCGCAAGCCCTTGCCTTCGGCGCCGAGCACCAGCGCCAGCGGCTCGCGCAGCGCAACCTCGCCGAGATCCTCGCTGCCCTCACTGTCGAGCCCGACCGTCATAAAACCCTGGTCGTTCAGTTCGGTCAGCGCGCGGGCGAGATTTTGCACGGTGACCAGCGGCACCAGCTCCAGCGCTCCGGAGGCGGATTTCGCCAACACCCCGGTCGCCTCCGGCGAGTGCCGCGCGGTGGTGACGATGGCCTTGACCGCGAACGCCGCCGCCGAGCGCATGATGGCGCCGACATTGTGCGGATCGGTGATCTGGTCGAGCACCAGTACGATGCCCTCCTGGGTGAGCGTATCGATATCCGGCGAGGGCAGGGGATCGGCCTCCGCCAACAGCCCCTGATGCACCGCGTCCGGCCCGAGCCGCTGGTCGATCAGGGCCGGCCGCACGATTTCCGGCGTCACGCGGGTATCGATATGCTCGTCGGCGAGCCGCCGGGCGGCGTTTTCGGTGAGCATCAATTTGCGGATATGCCGCTCGGGGTTGGCGAGCGCCGCCGCCACCGTATGCCAGCCATAGAGAATGGCCGGCCCGTCCGGGCTTTGCTCGCGACCGCGCCAGGGGCCCCGGCGGCCGGATTCGCGGCCTCCGCCGGGGGCTTTGGCGCCGCCGCGCCGGAATTTTGGCTTTCGATCGCGATCGTTCATGGCAGGCTTGTGTCATGGGTTCCGAATAATGGCAATTTGGGCCCTTTCGGCCGCGTATTAGCCGCCGGCCTTGGTTGACTTTGCAGGGCTGCTTCGCCCATAAACGCGCCCGACCGGGAGCCCGAGCGGGTCCTTAGGTTTTCAGCGTCATCCATGGCCTGATCTCCGCGATTTCGGCGGTGGGTTATGATGCTGTTGAGCGGGGGAGTGTCCCGAGTGGCAAAGGGAGCTGACTGTAAATCAGCCGCCTTATGGCTTCGAAGGTTCGAGTCCTTCCTCCCCCACCAGCCTTCGCTCGCTTCGCGAGCTACGGCTGGGCAAGCCAGCCCGGCTTTCTCGTAGCGAATGAGCGAAGGCTGCCGCGCCGAAGCCAACGGCGAAGGCGGGCTGTTTGGTCGCGCAAGCTCTTACTGCGCGCGATTCAAACGCTTAAGCTTCATCGCTGTTTCGTCTCAACCCCGGCCACGAAACACTCCGGAAACACGAAAGTTCCGGCCGCGCTTGAACGCGCCGCTTTGGCCTTACGACTGATGAGCAGAACGCGAGAAAATTGCGCCAAATCATACAGCGGAGACGGTCATGTTACGCAAGCCAGCCACCATCATCAGCGATCGCACGCGGGCGCCTGCGTCATCCCAGGCGGGCGACTGGCACGACGCGACCGGCCATCACCGTTACTACGGCAGCTCGGCCTATAATGGCGGCGAGCAAATCGTCGCCACCCGCCGCGGCGCGCGCCCGAAATCGATCAACCCGGTCGGTTTCTG
Source organism: Bradyrhizobium lablabi (assembly GCF_900141755.1). NCBI lineage: Bacteria > Pseudomonadati > Pseudomonadota > Alphaproteobacteria > Hyphomicrobiales > Nitrobacteraceae > Bradyrhizobium > Bradyrhizobium lablabi. The sequence goes on from NZ_LT670844.1 coordinate 6,994,224, forward strand.
ATCGCGATTTTGCAAAAAAAGATCACGCCCATGACCGCCGTGGCCGCAGGCACGCTCCTTGTTCTGTTCCTGCCCTTCGGGCTTGCGCTCGCCGGGCAGGCGACGATGCCGAAGATGCTGTGTCTAGTCGTAAGCGTTCTGGCGCTTTTGCTCAGTGTCGAGAAATATGCTGCCGTATTGCCGTGGTGCATCGGCATGGCGATCGCCGTGATCTCCCTGCGCGCGCGATTTTGCCAGCGCCGGCCGGTTTAGGCCTGTCGCGCCTGATCTGAGATTGTAAAAATAAAAAGACGCGGACGGGAAGGCTTTGCGTCGTGCTTAGTCCCTCATAGTCCCTGCGGAAGCAGGCGCCACATTTTCAGATGTCGTCCCTGCGAAAGCAGGGACCCATACGCCGCGGCCTCGCAATTTAGCGCGGCGGTTAGACGGCTTTGCAACAACAAACGCTGGTGGTTATGGGTCCCTGCTTTCGCAGGGACGACAAGCGGGGTCACCACCTTCACGTTTCAAACAGCCTGCCATGTTGCGACACAGCTTCGTTGCGACACAGCTTCGTTGCGACACAGCTTCGTTGCGACACAGCTTCGTTACGACACAGCTTCGCGATCTCGCCGCGTGTTTTGCGCGAGGTTTGCTCTGAACATTCCGCCCTCTCAATGAAGAGGGCGCAGGGAATGCCGGGCGCCCGATGCGCCCGCAGCCGCGCGTGTAGTGTAGTAAACACGCGCGTTAGTCACCACGGTCACACCGGAACAACCCGGCATTCCCCGCGCAATGGTTTACGGCTTATATCGTGCTCTCCCCGGTGAGCCGGGCTTTCTTGCCACCGTCATCGGCGAAATTGCTTCCGCCAACTTGACACCAGCGTCGGGGTGTCAGGACCACACGACTTCGCCGTCCGCTTAGGCGCTGTTCGTCAATAGCGCCACCGCGTCCACCGCATCCCGCCGCCCACGTCCGTGACGATCGCGAAACGCCCCTCGAAAGGAGGCGGGACGGAATTGCTATAGTCCTGTTTCTACCCTGCCGTCAAGAACAATTTCGGAATTTCAGAAATTATTTAAGGTAGCTTGCGCTGGAAGGATTTACGCGTCGACCAGCGAGACGATCGCCTCCCGGATCCAGCGTTGGCCGCTGTGTCCGTGACTGCGTTCGTGCCACACCATCCCCACGGCGAACCCTTCCACGGGGAACGGACAGTCCATCAATTTGAGTTTGGCGGCACGGTCACGTACCAGCCGTTCCGGGACCAGGGCCACAAAGTCCGAGTGCGACACGATCTCGGGAACGAACAAGAATGAAGCTGCCGACAGCACCACATTGCGCCGATGTCCGAGCGCAGCGAGAGCGTCGTCCACCGGGGTCACGAAGCCACCGTCGCCAAGGGACACAATCACATGCTCCAGCTGCGCAAATTCCCTGACCGTGATCCCATCTCGTAGTCGCGGATGATTGCGGCGGCCGATGAGCACATAGTGCTCGTCGAACAGATGCCTGGTACGAAGACCGGGCGGCGCGGCTTGCGGCGTCATCAGCGCCAAGTCGACATCACCGCGGGCCATCTGTGCATCCAATTGCGCCATGTCCAGATTGCGCAGCGCCACACGCACTCCTGGCGCCCGCGTCCTGAGTTTCAAGATGAGCGGCTTGACCACCGCTGCCTGCAGATAGTCCGTGCAGGCGATGGCGACGGTTAGCTTGGCCTTGGCAGCGTCGAAGTTCCTGTGTCTGGCGACCGCGCCGCGAACCTGGTCGAGCGCCTGGCGCAACGGGTCGAGCAACTCCAGCGCCTTGGCGGTCGGCGTCATCCCCCGCTGTGCGGGAATTAGCAGGGGGTCATCGAACTCATGCCTGAGACGGTTCAGTTGCGCACTCACCGCCGGTTGGCTGAGGTGCAGGCGGGTGGCCGCCTTCGTCACGTTCTGCTCGACCAGCAACGTCTCCAGTGTGACCAGCAGATTGAGGTCGAGCCGCTTGCTATCCATGGAATGGATAGTAGCCGAACATTTCCATGATTTCAAATATAGCTCAGAGGAGCGCAGACTTCCGAAAGTCGACCTTCGCCCGCTCACCGCTTGCTTGGCCTTCTTGGTCGCGGCGCGGGCTTTCGCCCCCAAGACCAGGAGAACCAGCATGATCCAAACCGATATCTCCAAACCTTTGATCACCGTTGTCGGTGCCGCGAGCAAGCAAGGGCGCAGTGTCGCCGGGGCCTTGCTCGACAGCGGGCGCTACCGGGTGCGCGCCTTAACCCGGCGCCGCGATAGCCAGCCCGCGCAGGACTTGGCGCGGAGGGGCGCCGAAGTCTTGGTCGTGCCCTTGATGCCCGGCATGCAGGTCGAGCTAAGCGCGGCCATGCGCGGCTCGGCTGGGGCGTTCCTGATGACGCCGCCGATCGCCAAGGTGCCACCTGAGGAACCTGAACTTATCCTCGGCCAGGAGTTGGCCAATGCGGCGGTGTCGGCCGGCGTCGAGCACGTGGTTTTCAGCGGGCTCGAAAATGTCGAAGCGCGCACCGGCGGCACCAAATGGGCGCCGCACTTCACCGACAAGGCGAAGGTGGAGGCCTACATTCGCAGCCTGCCCATTCGCAGCTCGTTCGTGTACCCGGCTTTTTTCTACACCAACATCCTGGAATATTATGTGCCGCAACGCGGGGCCGACGGCCTGACGTTTGCCATATACTTGCCGCCGCACGTCCCCAATCCGTTCTGCGATCCGCTCACCGCCACCGGACCGGCGGTGCGCGAGATGTTCGATCACCCGACGCAATACGCCGGCCAAAGCCTGCCGGTGATCGGCGAGGTTCTCACGGCGCAAGACATGGTGGACACGTTCGTACGCGTCACCGGGCAGCGGGCGCACTACGCCTCTGCCTACGGGCGTGAAGACTTGTTGCGCCATTTTCCAAATTTTGGCGCCGACGAGCATTTCGTGCGCGAATTGGTGGGCATGGTCGAATATGCCGTCGAATATGGCTATTACGCCCCCGACCGCGACCTGACGTGGAGCAGGAAAATCGATCCACATGCAATGACCTGGGAGCAGTTCCTGAAGCGCAGCAATTGGCAAGGCGAGTTGCAGACTTTTGGCGCCGCTCCGGAGCTGGTGCCGACATGACGCCCAGAGCGTCAAGGCAGAGCGCCCGCGCCATCGATGCTATCCAGTCCGCGGATCCCGGCTTTCGCGCCAACGCGCGCCCGGAATGACGGGCTCCAACACAAAAATGACGGGCTTCAGCACAAAAAAGACGCGACGGGAAGGCTCCCGTCGCGTCCCAACTTTTGTAACTCGCTGGTCCAGGCGCCGAGAGCGCCCTGGTTGCGAAGCCTTAAGTCGGCTTAGCGGGCGATCCCAGCGAGGTGACAGCGCTTGGTGTAAGACACTGGATCACCTCCTTTCTTTGTTGATGGAAACCCCAATATAGACAAGGAATTGCCGTCTGTTAAGGGACGGGCGGATGAACGGTTGAGGCGGCCGTTCCGGCGTGTTAGGTGATCGCGGGCACGCGGGTGTAGCTCAATGGTAGAGCAGCAGCCTTCCAAGCTGAATACGAGGGTTCGATTCCCTTCACCCGCTCCAATTTTTCCAAGCACTTCCGGCATTATCAGTTTTCCATTCGGACAAGCGTACTCCTGCTCATTCGGACAAATGTCCGTCTTTTGTTCGCAGAGCGCGCCGCTTCTTGGCGATGGATTGGAATGAGAGTCTAATTTCTGGAGATAGTTAGAGGGCTGCGTGTGCACGATGTGTGCACTAGGAGATCAAAGAAAATCCAACGGCAGCCAACGTGAGCGACGTCGAACTGAACGCAATTCAGTGTGGTAGGCCGATGTTTCGAGAGGGCGTGAGCTCTTTAAGTAAGCTTCGGCGAAATCGATCTTTACCAACGCTGCTGCAATTCGCGGAATGCGTGGTTATGGAACGACCGCTTTTGGCGCAAAGCGGACATTGGCCAAAGCACCGAAGTCGCCTAAGTGCCGCCAGAAGCAGTTGTCGACTAAATCCAGACGACGACCTTGGGCGCACCGATAGCCCAGCTCTGGAGGCGGCTTTTCGGGCGGCCTCGAAAGCTCCGCCGGCTTGGGGTCGCCATTCACGGGGGAAGCCGCGCATGAAGAACCGGACGCCATATGTCCGCGATTGCGCCGCTCTATTCGGCAGCGGCTTGTGGCGATCGAGGCTCCGGATGATTGGCCAGTTGAGTTAGCTCGGCTTCCTCCAGCGTTTCCTTTTCAAGGAGACGTTGGGCCGTGCGATCGAGAACGGCGCGCCGTTCCTTGAGGAGATCGAGGGCGCGCTGGAATACTTTCTCCACAATGGCCCGTACCTCTTCATCAACGGTCGCTGCCGTTTTCTCGGCATAATCCCGTTCATGCGGAGGCGATGGAAGATCGCGGCCGGTCAGGAATGTGTACGGATCACGATCATAGGCGACGTTGCCGAGTTTGTCGGACATTCCGTAGCGTGTAACCATGCTGCGAGCGATGTCGGTGACACGTCGCAGGTCGTCTGCAGCACCTGTCGAAAGATGACCGAATACAATCAGCTCCGCGGCGCGACCACCGAGCGACACGGCCATCTTGTTCTCCAGTTCCTCGCGCGTCATCAAGAATCGGTCCTCCGTCGGACGCTGAATCGTATAGCCGAGCGCGCCGATGCCGCGCGGGATGATCGACACCTTGTGAACCGGGTCGACACCTGGCAGCGCAAGCGCCACGAGAGCATGGCCCATCTCGTGATAGGCGACGATCTCCCGCTCCTTGGGGTTGAGCAGCCTGTTTCTCTTTTCCAGACCCGCGACGATCCGTTCGACAGCGTTGCCGAAGTCCGCCATCGATGTGGCATTTGCGCTTCGCCTCGTCGCCAGCAGCGCCGCTTCGTTGACGAGATTAGCGAGGTCGGCGCCGGAAAAGCCCGGCGTCAGTGCAGCCACCTTGTCGGCATCGACGTCGGCTGCAATTTTCACCTTCTTCATGTGAACCTGCAGGATCTGCACGCGGCCCTTCTTGTCGGGCCGGTCCACCAGTACCTGGCGGTCGAACCGGCCGGCCCGCAGCAACGCGGGGTCGAGAATTTCAGGCCGGTTGGTGGCCGCCAGAATGACGAGCCCCGAACGCGAGTCGAAGCCGTCGAGCTCGACCAGGAGCTGATTGAGCGTTTGCTCCTTTTCGTCATGGCCTCCGGCATAGGGACCGATGCCGCGCGCCCGGCCGAGCGCGTCGAGTTCGTCGATAAAGATGATGGCGGGCGCCTTCTGGTGGGCTTGCTGGAACAGGTCGCGCACGCGCGCAGCACCTACGCCGACGAACATCTCGACGAATTCCGAGCCCGAGATAGAAAAGAACGGCACCTTCGCTTCACCGGCGACCGCCTTGGCCAACAGCGTCTTGCCGGTGCCGGGCGGGCCCACCAGCAACACGCCTTTCGGCATGCGGCCACCGAGCCGGCCGTAGTCTGCCGGGCTTTTCAGGAAGTCAACAACTTCTCGCAATTCGTCCTTGGCCTCGTCGACGCCGGCGACGTCTTCGAATGTGACACCGGTGTCGGCTTCGACATAAATCTTGGCCTTGCTTTTGCCGATCGACATCAGCCCGCCACCGAGGCCCTGTGATTCTGCGAACCGCTTGCCGAGATACCACCAGAGCCCCACGAACAAGAGCACGGGCATGACCCACGACAGCAGGTCGCGCAAGAACGTGCTCTCGATTTGGCCGGTGTAGCGGACCCCATACTTGTCGAGTTCGCCTGCGAATTCCGGATCGACCCTCGTCGTAACGAATTGCTTTTGTCCGCCGGGCAACGGCTCTTTCAGGGTTCCCTGAATGAAGCGGTCCGATACGCCGACCGTGGCTATCTTGCCTTCGTGCAACAAACGTTGAAAGTCGCTGTAGGGGATCGGCGCGATCTGGTTGGCAACCGAGACCGCGTACTGAATCATAAACACCAGAAAGATGGCAGCAATCGCGTATCCGACATTGAAGCGGGTTTGTTTCGTCATGGTCAGGCCTCCTGATTCCATCCCTGCAATTGCGACGAACGTCCTCAAGCAGTTCACGCCCGCCCCGCCTCCATTTCAGCGCGGCCCTGCCTCATGCTGCGCGGCCTTCACAATCCCGCGCCGTCACAGGCGTCCGTTGCGCGGACGTGCTGGCCTGCGTCTCGTCCAGATCGAACAGAGCGTCGATCACCTCGTCCAGACGCGAGGGATCGGTTTGCGGTTCGCCGTTGAAGAGAGCGAGCTCGATCAAATACGCATCCAGCGCCCACCGGCGGAGAACGTTTCGCTTCTGCACCGGCGACAGATCGCGGTCATGGAGCACATCCTGGGGACTTGCGTAACGCGCCGCAGGACCGCATGCCGGTCCGGGCGTGTTGTGCATGCCCTCGAGCCCGAGCGTTCGTTCGACCCATTCCAGGCGCCAAGGCCGCACGCCTGACCGAGACGAATTCGCATTGGCGGCGTTCAGGTTTGCAACCGGCCGTGCCTCGGGAGTGTCGGCACCTAGCAGATCGTCGGCACCTTGCAGAATGTAACGCAAACCCTGGCGCCGAGCGTAGGCAACGGCCGCGGCTGCCGACGGGAATGTCAACTCGACCTGCGATAATGTGTCATCGCAACCTGTCCATCCCATGAGCGGCTCGATTAAAGGACGAGAACGAGGCTCGAAGCGCAGTTTCCAATCGCGCGTGCGCGCTTTTCCCGAAGTCATGGCGGAGCGCGCCGGCTTGCAAATCAGAGCCAACGCATCATCGGGAAACACCGACCGGGTCGACGCAGCGCGAGCTGCACCATCCCGCTCCGTCCAGCATTCATGTGCGCTGTTCGTTTCCTGCAGCATCGTCGCCTCACGATCAAAAGACGAGGCGGGAGCCGGGTGGCTCCCGCGCATGGCCTTAACCTTGGCGCTTATTTGCCGTTGACCGCGATACGCTTCACCTTCTCCTGCGCCTTGGCCGACTTCGGCAAGGTCACGGTCAGCACGCCGCTCTTGAACGAGGCATTGACATTGTCCGCCTCGATATCGTCGACCGGGATGCGCCGCTCGAACCGGCCATAGTAGCGCTCGCTGAAGAGCCGGTCCTTGTCCTCAGTCTCGGCCCTCTTCTCGCCTTTGATGACGAGAACGCCGTTCGCGAGTTCGACGCCGACATCTTTCTCCTCAAGGCCGGGCAATTCCGCCGTGACCTTGACCTCCTTGTCGGTCTCACTGACCTCGATGTCCGGCCATCCGAGCGCGCGATCGAACAAGCGATCGGAGCCGAACGGCGCCACGTCGAAATCGCGGAAGACGTTATCGAACACGCGGTTCATTTCACGGTGCAGCTTCAGCAAGGGATTTGCTTTTTCGCCGCGGTGTACCGCAACGTTGCGGCCACGATTCCATGGGATGAGATCTCTGATAGTCATGGTTATTCCTCCTTTCTGGTTTCTGGAAAAGGGGTGCCGTGCGCGGCAGAGCCGCGCGCGGGAAATCCCAAACTCGACCGATCGGATTGCGGCCGGGCCGCTCCGATCAGGCCGCCTGGCTGTGCTCGATTTGCTGGAGATCGCTGCCAACGTCGGCGTTGATCGTAATCCGGCGCGGCTTCATGGCCTCCGGCAACTTGCGCATCAGCTCGATCTGCAGGAGCCCGTTTTCAAACGATGCGCCTGTCACCTCGACGTAATCGGCGAGGTTGAATTTGCGCCGAAACGGACGTCCCGAGATGCCCTGGAAGAGGTACTCGTGATCGCCGTTTTCTGTCTTACTCCCTTCCACGGTCAGAATGTTCTGCTCTGCCGTGACGGTGATCTCCTCCGGCTTGAAGCCGGCCAGAGCGAGCGAGATGCGATAGCGGTCCTCACCGACGCGTGCGATGTCGTAGGGCGGATAGTTGTCCTCGCCCTGCAGCCGGAACGAATCGTCGATGAAGTCGAACAGGCGATCGAAACCGATGGTCGACCGCCGGACGGGGGTGAGATCGAAGTCTCTCATAGCCATATCCTCCATTTGAGCAACATGGATACAAGGGGCGCCCAAAGAGCGGCCGCCCCGTTGGACTTTGCCGATCCCCGGATGGGCGATCGGCGAACCGGATTTAGGTGGCCTGCTTTTGTCGTCAAGAGGGGGGAATAACGATCGCGGCCGGAGACGGCTCAGTACCAAAAGCCGCTTCCCGTCGGACCCTCCTCGGGATCACCGCCGCGGTCCGGGGCTCGACGCCTGCGCTGCGGCTTCATCCCGCCGATGTCGTCGGCCTCGCCGTCGAGTTCCCGCAAGGCATCGATTATTTCATCAAACTTCACGACGCGACCGGAAACGGGGAGCTGCCGCAGCGCGGGCGTCGATTCGATGGCACAGGCGTCGGATGCCCATGACGACAGGATGGCTCGCTTTTCGGCTGTAGTAAGGGTGGCGTTCCCGACGACGTCACTGGGGTGCCGGAAATAGCGGGCTGGCTGAAGCAGCCGTTCGAGCTCGGCCCCGAGTGGCTCAGCTGCGGAAGCAGAGACGATCTTGTTCTGGTCGTTCGACATGGCAATGGCCTCGCGTTTTCTCCATCTCCTTTCCGAAGAGCGATATGGACCCGGAAGCTGTCACGAACCGACTTTCGCTCTCCGCAAGTGACAACGATTTAGTTCGGCGTCGCCCGCACGCAAGCCGTGCTCGGAACCACTTTGCCTGGGTCGCACTTCGGCAATCAATGTCCGTCAGGGTCAGAAACTGAGCTTATGGGAACGACCGGTAGTGGCGCAAAGCGGCCGTTCAGCCGAGCCCATAAGCCGGCCGATCATAAGCGATGAGCGCTGCACCTAGTGTTCGGCCATCCACCGCCGACCACCATGAGAGAAAGGGCTTTGCTCTTCGGCTATTTCCGCGGCATCGTGGGTGGCGCCGATCACTGGCGCACAGAGGTTTTGAATGTGAGCGGCAACGATGCGCTGCAGGCCGCATACCGCGGGTGCAAGCGGCGATCCAATTATTGGACACGGTCCGACACCGTCGCTTGTCTCGATTATGCCTCACTTTTGGCTCTCAAATGGTGCCCGGCTGGTCGACGAATCCTCGCAGGGGTAGGCGCCCTACGAGATGGTATTGGGGTCAGTGGCTTTTGGGGACTTGATGGCTTTCGATGCAGCAATCGCCGACGGGCTGTTGTCGCGCCGCCGCATGGGGTGGTCCGAGACGGCCGCGCTGGCTTTTGCGGCCCTCGCCTTGGTACTCGGCGCGGCTGCCTGGATTTCCGATTCCGATCAAGCCACAGCGCTGGCATCGGCGGCATTACCGCGAGCCCCGGATCGCATCTCCTTCGACGATCGTTTTTCTCCGCTCTCATCATCCGATTCGCCCGCCGGCGATCTTGCCTTGCAGCCGCCGGACCGTTTTGTCCAGGCTGCCGTCGAGTTGAGGTTCCGCTACGCCAAGGGCATGCTTGCCCGACAGTTGATGTCCCGGGACTGGCATACCGCCTTTGTCGATCAGGTCGGCCTTGATGAGGGCAAGAGCCATGAGAGCAAGATCGATGAGGCCAAGGCCGATGAGAGCAAGCCGCCGGCCCCGGCCGGCATTCCCTTGCCAAGGTCTCGTCCCGCTACGGCAGACCTGGAATCGCGTCCCGGATCGGCTTTGGCTCAGGCTGACAACACCGCTCGGCCGGACGATCGCACGCTCCTGCAAAAACTGTCGGACCTGCTGCCGGGACGCATCACGCTGGCCTCGCTCACGCCGGAAGGCGGGCTGTTTCGCCAGGGGCCGGGTCTGGCGTCTCTCGGCTACGACAAGCTCACCGCGATTTATGACATCTCGGCGCATGCAGTTTACCTGCCGAACGGCTTGAGCCTGGAGGCGCACTCGGGAATAGGCAGCCTGAAGGACGATCCCGAGCACGCTAACGTGCCGAACACCGGCGCGACCCCGCCGGCCGCCTATGAGCTGAAACCGCGCGAACGGCTGTTTCACGGTGTGCAGGCGCTGCGTATGATCCCCGCCGAGGGCAGCACCACGAACGGGCGTTCCGGGCTGCTCGCGCATAGCTACATGCTCGGCCCCAACGGCGATTCGAACGGCTGCGTATCGATCAGGAACTATGATCGATTCCTCAGAGCCTTCAACGACGGAGAGATCAATCGCCTCGTCGTCGTCCCGAGCCTGAGCAGCGCATTGCTGGCCGCTCAGCGCCTGAACACGCAGTTATGAGCGATGCATCCATTTCCGCAACGCCGCCGCGAACGACGTTTCAGATCAAGCTGAACGGGAAGACGGTATCGATCGCGACTGTGGGTCAGGCCTATCAGTTCCTGACGAATCTCAGTTCGATCGAGTGGACGGAATTCCGCTCGTTGCATGCCGACGCCATCAGTTGGCTTGAGTGCGCTGCCGATAATGCGATGTTGACCGTGCCTGCGACCAACGCGGTGCGCACGCTATTCGTAAGAGCGAACATGCTTTGAGGACCGGGAGTCCAGTAGTCACGCCCATCCACGTGGGCAAGCTCTGGCGACATGGATCTGCCTCGAGCGCTTGCTTTGACCGACCCTGTGATGCTTCGATCGCGCGCCTGAGCTAGTGCCCCGGCACCGGCGCAGGCGGGCGGATCATGGGCGTGACGAGCGAGTAGCAGGAGGCGACGGCTTCGCCGCGGCGTTCCGCGATCGCCCGCGCTGCGCGCTGTCGACGGATTCCAGATAAGAGGTGAGCGCCCAGGCCGAGCTGGAATTGCTCGCGTAGTGCTCTTGCAGGAACAAGAAGAGCGTGAGACGAAAGCGGCCCTTGGCAAGACCGCGTGCGCTGCGATGACATGTCGCACAACTATCCCCAAACAGCTTGGCGGCCGATTTGCCCTGATCGAGATTCTGGGCATGTGCGGCGCTGCCGATCAGTACCAAAAGTGCGCCAAGGGCGAGTAGACGGAACCAACGTTTCCGCAGCGACGTACGTTCCGACGCTAACTGCATGCCGCCGTTGTCCTTCGAACCGCGCCGGCATGTTGATCAACTGCCGACGCTCCAACCCTTAACCCAAGGCTTGGGTTAGGATCTAAGCGCGTCAAAAAGGCGGCGAAGCGTTCGGCGGAGATCAGACGGTGGCAACTTCAAGCGGGGAGGCATTGTCTCGCACTGCCAGACCGCGGTGCACGAGTCCGCTTCGGGCGAACTCGGACATTGCTTGACGCAGTCGGCATGTCTCAAACGTGCTAAACTCGGAAGATCACCTCGGCTGGGACAAGCACCGCCGAGGCATGGCTGATTGCCGGGTAGAAGTTGTCGTCATAGTCGAGCGCGTGTGCGGCGGTGCCGTTGACCATCGCCGCAATCGCTGCGGGTGCCCGGCCGCCGCCGATTACCGCGCTTTCGCCCGAAGCCGAAATCTGCGTGGCAACGGCGCGACGTACGGCTTGGGTCGAAAAGTCATCGACGCCGGCCGCCATGCAGCCGAGGGTATCGGCGATCGCGTCCATCGCGCGTCGGCGGGCGAGGCAGGAAAATGCGCTGGCCAACCGGCTCCACGCAGCGATTGTTTCGATAGCGCTGGTCCTCATGTATCTCCGGGAAGTGAACGCGAATGCTCGCGGTTACGGCTTGAGCGATCAGCGCGGAAAACTCGATGAGCGGCCTGGACGCACAGAGGTCTGATAGACCGAAATCCCGCCTCGGCAGTGGCCAACATCTGCGCGCGCTCGTATCGGGCGTCCTGCGCGATTCTCTCGGGGACGGCGCCACCTCCAGCATGATCGCGCTCGAAGCCAGGGAAAATTTCGTCGAGTGCCTTGCGGCCGCCAGCTAACAGACCGTGTATGCGCCGATCCTGCAGCAAGGGTGGCGCCATGAGGCCGGTGCCTTCGTATTAGAGATGACGATCCCCCGCAAGCGCTTGCCTGCTTCCGAGGCTGAATTTCAGCCTTTTCAGGCTCAGATGATGACAGTGCGAGATGACGACATGGTTTCAAAATACAATCATTAAATTACAAACGTAATATAAAAACGGGCCCGCGACGCGCCCCCGGGGGAGGGCAAGGAGAAATCCTCGTCCCTACCGCGACCATCGCTGTCTCGAATGAGCGTGTTTGTGCGGACAAAGTTGAGACCAAACTTGGCCGGAGCGTTCCTTCCCCCGAATCTGATGACCATGATTTATGCGGCGTCCCGCTCGCCGCCGGCTGTTGCCTCAAACGCGGTCTGTGCCGCCCTGACGACATCTGCGTACTCCGTGGTCCATTCGAAAAGCGCAGCGACCGGGCGCTCGAGCGTCCTGCCCAATTCCGTAAAGGCATATTCGACCCCCAGCCGTCCTGTCGTCAGCACTCTTCGCGTGACAAGGCCGCTCTTTTCCAGACGCCGCAGACATTGAGCGAGGCTCTTCTGCGAAAGGCCCGGAACGTCGCGGCGAATGGCATTGAATCGCCGCCGGTGGTCATGATCGCACAGCGATCCCAGGACATGGATCGTCCATTTGTCAGCAAGCAGATCGAGCAGCACTCGATCATCACGCGTCCGTTTTTCGCTGGAGGACATGACAGCGGTTACCTCAAGGAAACTAGGTTGAAATGCGGTGCGTAATTTACACCAGGTTTCAATCTGATACCAATTTCTCGACTTCCTACAGACATCAAAGAGAGACCAAATGAAACTTTGCGACAAAGTGGCGATCGTAACTGGCGCATCCAAAGGCATCGGAGCTGCCATCGCCAAAGGGATAGCGCAAGCTGGGGCGAAGGTGGTCGCGAACTATGCTTCCGATCATTCTGGCGCGAAGAAGACAGTTGCTGCGATCAGGGCAGCGGGGGGCCAGGCGGTCGCGGTCAAGGCCGATGTCTCAAAGTCCTTCGATGTACAAGAGCTGTTCGAGCAGACCATCCGGACCTTCGGCCGGCTCGATATTCTCGTCAACAATGCTGGAGTCTACCGTTTCGAGCCAATCGAAGCCGTCACAGAAGAGGAATTCCATCGCATCTACAATACCAATGTATTGGGCGCGCTCCTGACGATGCAAGAAGCAATCAAGCGTTTCGGGCCGGACGGCGGTACCATCATCAATATTGCCACTGCCGGGATTTCGACGACTGCCCCGATGAGTTCGGTCTACACATCTTCCAAGAGCGCGCTGGTGACACTTTCACACGTGCTTGCGAAAGAGCTCGGCCCCCGAAACATTCGTGTGAACGTCGTCGCTCCCGGCGCCACCGAGACGGAGGGGGCGCATGCGATCGGCGTTCTCGAAGGACCCATGGTCAAGCAGCTGGTCGACGGAACGCCGCTCGGTCGGCTGGGACAGCCCGAGGATATAGTCGGCCCCGTGGTGTTTCTTGCCTCCAGCGATGCCCATTGGGTAACCGGTGAAGTGCTGTTCGCGTCCGGCGGCTCCCGCTGATTCACCTCGATTGGTAGCGGCTGATATCTGCCCGTTCATTCGAGGAGCCAGCGTAGCCGGATGATTTTCGGACCGGCCACGCATATCAGTGGTGACGCGCCATTTGTCAAAGCCAAGAACCCGGCCGACCCTGTAATAGAATGGAGAACGGCGGCGACTTCAGCTTCTGGCAGGCACCTTTGAGACATGCCGACGGAGTCTGAAAATGTCTGCCTATCAGGAAAGCCCGGAAGTGACGGGTGCGCGGCCCGAGCGACGCGATTGACCGTGCGCCCCAAGGGCGCGAACTATCAGTGAGGGAGGCTCTCACCCGGATAATTGTCGATTGGTGGGATGGGAAACGGGGCGTTGGCCATAGGCCCCAAGCTACCGCGCCCATCCTCGACTCTCTACCTGGCTGTGTGAAAACGCGCTGCTAAAATCATTTGTGCAGAAACAAATCGTTCACGGTCATGTCGTAGCGCTTTTCAGCGACTTCTTTGCGCCAGTTCGGAACGAGGACGGAACTAATCCTCTACCGGTCACACCGCATCAGGGATCAGATCATCTCGGCCTTGGTCGACGATCTCGATCGCGTCGCCTCCCGGCTGAAAGGGAAAGGCGTGTCATTCGCGAAAGAGCTGCAAACTCCGCGGCCCGGGTCGCATGTGCTTCATTCATCATTTTTCTGGCTTGCATACGGTTCGGTGCCCCTTTCGTTTCTGCTCGAGGGGTTTTGAGAGGCAATGAGGCCTTCATGCGGCATGTCACTTCCCTCTCGTTACCGACGTAACACGATAACCCGGTACGGCAATCGCATTGCAATACTCTCAGAGCTTAATGAGCCTCGAACGCCGGACGCGTGCGATGGTGCGACCGGGCACGCAACGCCAATGGCCGAACGAAAGCTGAAGGAGCGTTTCGATATGTCTCGTCCGATGGATCAAATCGACAATTCGAGTACCAAGCCGCTCCAGACGGAACATCACGGACAAATGAGCTCGCGCCGATCCCAAAGTGATGTGCGCCTGGAAAACTGCGAGAGCGAGGCAAGGCGGGATCTGCCGAACAGCCTGACCGCAAGCCAGCATGGTCCGGTGACGCTGTTACGTCTGTCGCGGCCTGCCAAAAGAAATGCCCTGGACGATGCGACGATCGCCGGCATCGAGTTCTTCTTCAGCGATCCGCCGCAACAGACGCGCGCCATTATCTTGCACGGCGAGGGGAAGCATTTTTCGGCCGGTGCCGATCTTTCGACCGTTACGGATGCCAGCGCGCCAGTCAGCGTTCGCCGTTCGCAGTCCTGGTACCGCGCTTTCGACGGGATTGAGAATGGCCGTGTGCCGGTCGTCGCTGTACTTCACGGCGGCGTCATCGGAGGCGGTTTGGAGCTTGCCGCTGCTGCACACATCCGGGTCGCTGAACGCAGCGCGTTCTACGCGCTGCCAGAGAGCACGCGGGGCATATTCGTTGGCGGCGGCGGCGCCGTGCGCATACCGCGCCTGATCGGCACAACTCGGATGATTGACATGATGCTGACCGGTCGGACTTACAGCGCAGAGGAAGGACTATCGCTCGGCTTCTCGCAATACCTTGTCGACGATGGACATGGACTAGCCAAGGCCATCGAGTTGGCCGAGCGGATCGCGACCAACACGGTGCTGAGCAATTTCGCAATCGTACAGGCGCTGCCGCGGATCGCACGCTCAGATCCAGAGGGCGGCTTCCTGCTGGAAAGCTTGATGGCCGCGATCACCGTAGGCGACGATGAAGCTAAAGAGCGGGTAAATGCCTTTTTCGAAAAGCGGGTAGCAAAGGTTGCCCATCCCTCCGGAGAAAGCGAGCGATGATGGAGATGACGATGCGACCGGTCGCGCTACCGTGGAAAAATGTGATATTCGAACCCTCTCCGGACGGCAGTCTGCGCGTGCGCAATTCGACCGGGCTTGGCCCGTATCCAGGCCGTGTCACTGAGCGACTACGGCACTGGGCAGCAGTTGCGCCTGATCGCGTGCTTCTCGCCAGCCGTGACGGCGAGGGCTGGCGAAAGGTAACCTATCTCGAAGCTTTAAATTCCGCTTGCGCCATCGGGCAGGCGCTGCTCGATCGTGGTCTCTCCGTCACCCGGCCCGTTCTCATCTTGTCGGGCAATGGAATCGAGCACGGCCTGTTATCGCTCGGCTGTCTGCATGTGGGCATACCGTTTGTGCCGCTGTCGACAGCTTACTCGTTGATTTCGACGGACTTCGCCAGGCTACGCGACATTGTCGCTCTGGTGCGCCCTGGCCTCGTGTTTGCGGATGACGGCAATCGCTATGCGGCGGCGCTTCGTGCCTGCATCCCAGGGGATGTCGAGGTTGTGATCGTGCGCGGCGATCCCGGCCGTCGCGCGACGGGCTTCGATGCCTTGTTCGCCACCACTGCGACCAGCGACGTGGATGCCGCTGCCGTTGCCGTCAATCCCGATACGATCGCCAAGCTGCTATTTACCTCTGGTTCGACCGGAGTTCCGAAAGGAGTGATCAACACGCACCGGATGTGGTGCAGCGCCCTGCAGATGGTGCTTGCGTGCTACCCCATGCTTGGCGAGGAGCCTCCCGTGCTCGTCGATTGGCTGCCTTGGAACCATATCTCCGGGGGCAGCATAAGTTTCGGCATCGCACTGTTTAATGGCGGGACGTTGTATATCGACGACGGCAAGCCACTGCCGGGTCAAATCGAGGAGACGGTTCGCAACCTGCGCGAGGTCGCGCCGCTGTTTTATTCGAACGTTCCGAAGGGTTACGAGGAGCTGCTTCCGTGGTTGCGTCGTGACCGCGCGCTTCGGGTAAACTTTTTCAGCCGTGTCCGGGTGCTGCAATATGCCGGAGCAAGTATCGCTCAGCATATCTGCGACGCGTTTGACGAACTTGCACTCGAAACCATCGGCCAGCGCATCCCGTGGGTAGCGACGCTGGGCTCGACCGAGGCCGGTTTCATGGCCGCCCACCGGCATTCGGGCGCCGCGTCGGCCGGCTGCGTCGGCCTGCCGCCGCCCGGTGTCACCCTGAAACTCACGCCAATGGACGGCAAACTGGAGTTGCGGGTTCAAAGTCCAAGCGTAACTCCAGGCTATTGGCGACGAGACGATCTCACTTCCGATGCATTCGACGAAGACGGATTTCTGCGAACCGGCGATGCGCTAGCCTGGGCGGAAGCCGGAAATCAGCAAAGCGGTTTCCGCTACGACGGACGCCTCGCGGAGGATTTTAAGCTGGCCACCGGCACGTGGGTCCGCGTCGGCTCGCTCAGAACGCATCTCTTGAAGCATTTGACGCCCGAGGTTCGCGACGTGGTGATCGCGGGGGAAAACCGGGACTACATCGCCGTCCTAGGCATTCCGTCTAACGCAGAGACGGTAGGCGACAGCACGGTGCAGGCGCGTGTGCGCGCCAAATTGATGGCGCTGACAGCAGAAGCAAGTGGTAGCGCCCAGCGCGTGGTGCGTTTTGCATTTTTAGCTGAAAAGCTCTCGATCGACACTGGCGAACTGACTGACAAGGGCGCGGTAAGTCAACGCAACATTCTGCGGCGCCATGCAGCATTGATTGAGAAGCTCTACGCCGACCGTCCGGCAGATGACGTCATCTGCCTCGATCGACTATTTGAAGAAGGGGTTTGACATCTCGGTGCAAGCTTTTGCCCGCAGCGAGGTACGCACATGGGTTCGCTAAGTCTGCGCGAGAGCCTGATTGGCGCTTGGGAACTGGTCAGCGCAATCGAGCGCGATGTGGAGACAGGGGTCGAGAACAACGTGCTGGGCGAACGTCCGCAGGGGTTCATCCTCTATACCCCGGATGGATATATGTCCGCCCAGTTGCAAGGCCTGGCGCGGGCGCCATTCGAGGAAGGGGATCTGCTTCGCGGCCGCCCCGAGGAGTATGTCGCGGCGGGGAGTAGTTACATCGCTTATTCCGGGCGCTTCTTCGTCGATGAAGCCAAGCGCAGCCTGTCGCATGAAATGGCAGTCAGCTTCTTTCCCAACTGGGTTGGTCAACGCCAGGTGCGGCTGGTGGAAGTCGACAGCAAGCGTCTGCAATTGAGCACCGACGGGCCTCAGCGTTTCAACGGCACATTGAAGACCGCCACGATTCGTTGGCGCAGGGCCAAGCCCAATTTTTGAAGGAGGCCCGCAAAGCAGGGCAGCAGAATATGGCAAATACCGCAAAGACATCATCGGCCCATGTGGCAGTCGTCGGTACAGGGGTTATCGGGGCCAGTTGGGCCGCCTGCTTTCTCGCCAGGGGCTTCGACGTTGTCGCAACCGATCCGGCGGAAGGCGCCGAAGCCCGCCTGCATAGCCTCGTGAGCGATTTCTGGCCCGCCCTTGCGCGTATCGGGCTTGCGCCCGACGCTTCACCGGCCCGGCTGAAATTCGACAGTAATCTCGCAAGCACCGTCGCAGAGGCCGTCTTCGTTCAGGAGAATGGTCCCGAGCGGGTCGATATCAAACGCGATCTCATTGCGCGGATCGATGCCGCGGCACCGGCGACCACGCTGATAGCCACAAGCTCCTCCGGCATTCTGATCAGCGAAATCCAGAATGCGGCAGCACGTCATCCCGAACGTGTGCTGGTCGGCCATCCGTTCAACCCACCGCACCTGATTCCCCTGGTCGAAGTCGTCGGCGGACGTACGACCTCGGCTGCAGCAATTGAGCAGGCCATGGCTTTCTATACAGCCCTTGGCAAGAAACCCATCCATATCCGCCGGGAAATCAAGGGACACGTGGCCAACCGCCTGCAGGCCGCGCTGTGGCGCGAAGCCTTTTACCTCGTCAGCCAGGGTATCGCGTCCGTAAGCGAGGTCGATATCGCCATCTCCCACGGGCCCGGCCTGCGTTGGGCTCTGCTCGGTCCGTTTCTCAATCTTCATCTTTCCGGCGGACCCGGCGGCATCGCGCATGTGTTGGAACATCTCGGTCCGCCGCTCGAAAGCTGGTGGCACGATATGGGTACGGTGGCGCTAAGCACCGAATTGAACAAGCGACTGGCCGCTGGCGTGGATGAGGAGTTGGCCGGCACCGACTTAGCCGTACTCACCAGCCAGCGAGATGCCCTCCTGCTGGGCTTGCTGGAGCAGAAGGCTGCGATGGACGCTAGAAAACCCTCGCTGCTCTAGCCGAAGTTCGAACCCCTCAAGGTAAGTTCTACCTGCTCGTCGCGATCGACCGCACCCTCCAAGTTCGCTTTTGTCGAAGTGCATGAAAAGGTCGCGCGCAGCACAGCGGCCGACTTCCTCCGCCGCCTAGTTACGGCTGTGCCATTTAAGATCCACAAGGTGCTTACCGACAACGGCACGCATTTTACAACGTCCGGCAACCGCGCATGCCGGCTTGGGGTCAAAAACCGATCTTCGGGAATGACTGCTATTGGCGTGCGCCGTGCAAAGGCGGCGCTTTCCAGTGGGTGCAAGCCCCACCCGGCAATCGCTCCAGCCGGAAGCAATCGGAGCAGTCATGGAGGTAACGAAGTGGCTGAAGCCTTCGATTAGCGTGTCGCGAATTGGCGACAGCGCGAGTGTGCAGGCCGCAACGCGAGTAAACGCTGAGCAAGCCTCGAAAAGGTCGATGTGCAGGCCGACCCGACTGCCATATCGGGGAAGGCTGATACGGCTAGGTGAACGAGCGAAGATTACGCCTAGCTGCTGCACCGGGGTACTGGCGGCGGCATGTACACAAGGAAAGCGTACGCAACACGGGAAGCCCCAAGGCGTGGTCAGCGATGACCAACCGGACGCCCGCGAGGGACAGGCCGGGCGCCATGGGGTGGCGGAGAGGTTCGTAGTAACGCTGAAGCCGGGTAACGCCGGTGGAGGGAAGGGACCTCAGTTCAAGACAGACGCAACAAGTGGTGAGGGATTTGGAGATTGGGCAACCTATCAACTCCGAAAACTGTTCAGAAACTGCAGAAGGCGTTGCACGCGAAAGCGAAGGCAGAAGCCGGCTATCGCTTCTACGCGCTGTACGACAAGATCAGCCGTGAGGACATTCTGGCCCATGCGTTTGCCCAGTGCCGCTCCAACAAGGGCGCACCGGGGGTAGACGGTCAGGACTTCGCGGACATCGAGGCGTATGGCGTCGAGCGGTGGCTTGGCGAACTGGCGCTTGCGCTCCGGGAGGAGAGCTACCATCCGGATCCTATCAGAAGAGTGTTCATCCCGAAGGCCAATGGCAAGCTCAGGCCGCTGGGCATCTCGACCGTGCGGGATCGGGTCTGCATGACAGCAGCGATGCTGGTGCTGGAACCGATCTTCGAAGCCGACCTTCCACCCGAACAGTACGCGTACCGGCCCGGGCGCAATGCCCAACAGGCGGTGGTCAAGGTGGAAGAGCTGATGTTCCGGGGCCACCCGGAAGTCGTTGACGCCGACCTCGCGGACTACTTCGGAAGCATCCCCCATGCCGAGCTATTACAGTCGGTAGCGCGCCGGATCGTTGATCGACGCGTGCTGCATCTGATCAAGATGTGGCTGGAATGCCCCGTGGAAGAAACCGATGATCGAGGAAGGAAGACACGCACGACCGAAGCCCGGGACAACCGGCGCGGCATTCCGCAGGGTTCACCCATCTCACCGTTGCTGGCGAATATATACATGCGCCGGTTCGTGCTGGGATGGAAGAAGCTCGGACTGGAGCAACGCCTCGGCAGTCGTATCGTGACCTATGCCGATGATCTTGTGATCCTGTGCAAGAAGGGCGAAGCCGATGAGGCATTGCAACAACTGCGCAAGATCATGAGCAAGCTGAAGCTCACGGTCAACGAGGAGAAGACACGAATCTGCAAGGTCCCGGAAGGGGAGTTCGACTTTCTGGGGTACACGTTCGGACGAATGTATTCTGTGAGAACCGGCCAGGCGCGCCTGGGTTACCGGCCATCGAAGAAGAGCATCAAGCGCATGGTTGAGCAAATCCATGCACTGACGGACCGAACGGGGACATGGCAAGAGGTCACTAAGCTGGTGGGCACAGTGAACCGCACGCTGCGCGGATGGGCGAACTACTTTCGAGTAGGCACCGTCAGCAAGGCGTATCGGGCACTCGACAGCTACACAGCGATGCGGCTGCGCCGGTGGTTGCAGTTCAAGCACAAAACCAGGCGTCGCAAGGGCGGGAGCTATCCACTCTCGCATCTTTACGGGCACTTTGGGCTCGTACGCCTGAGCAGGCTTGGGCACGACGTGCCGTGGGTGAAGGCGTGAAGTTTTGTCCGAGAGCTGGATGCGGGAAATCTGCCTGTCCAGTTCGATGAGCGGGGTGTGGAAACGGGGACATGGTCGAACCAGTAAGGCACCGCCGAACGAAAGGGGCGGAAACAGATATGTTCGAACCTAAAGCTACCGCGTCACACCTCGACTCTACGCAAAGCGGACATTCGGCAAAAGGCTGACGTCAGCTAAGTGCCACTTGCAGACGGTTGGTCACGTGGCCGCGACCAACCGGACTATTGAACGTTCGCTCAGCCGACCCCAAGCCAGATCATCAAGAGGGAGAGAGTGACCAGTGACATACCCGTCGAGACGACGACAGCTGACGACACGGTCTCGACATGTACGTTGTATTGCTGAGCAATGACGTAGGGATTCGCCCCGATGGGCATCGCCGAGAGAATTATAGCCGCCTGTGACCACAACGGGTCCAGAACAAATACGTAGGTCACCAGCGCGAACGTCAGAGCGGGATTGGCGATGACTTTCAGCGCTGTGAGCCATATCACTTCGGTCGCATTGCCCGTTAGTTTGCTATCGATCAGCGACAGCCCCAAAGCGAACAGGGCGGCCGGGGCCACCGCGGCGGCCATCAGATCGAGGTAGTTGCTGGCCACCTTGGGAAGAGGGAGCGCGGTTATCGCAAAGAGGATGCCGAGCAGTGGCGAGATCACTAGCGGGTTGCGCAAAATTGTACCGGCCAACTGCACGGCCAGGCGAAGCGCCGATGGTTCTGTTGCACGTGCGCCCTCCAGGACGGCGATGGCACCGCAAATGAGCAGTAAGGTGATACTAAGGGCGGCAACGATCGAGGGTAGTGCCCCATCCGGTCCGTAGGCCGTCAGGAGAAGCGGCAGCCCCATAGTAAACACATTCCCGAATACGGCAGCGAGCCCGGCAATACTGAGTGTCGCCACATCATGGCGAAACCAAAAGCGCCCAACGACCAGTGCAATCGGAAGCGTCAGCATCGAACCGCCGACAAAGGCGCCGATAAAAGGCCAGTTGAAGATCTTATCGATCGGCGCTCGGGCCGTAGCGATGAAAAGGGCGGGAGGCACCGCGAAATAAAAGACGAAGCGGTTGAGGGCGGCTGCTGAGTCCCGCCCCAATACCTCGAGGCGCCCGGCAAGATAGCCGGTCAAGATGATCCCGAAGATGGGAAGGACAACATTGATGAGGGCGTTCATCGCATCTCAAGGCTGAGCGATCGGGGAGAGCTCAGCGCACACTAGTGCTATGCCGGTTGTAAGAATGGGGCTCAACGCCAGTCAAAGCGAACAGGCACGGTGCCGGCCGAAAAATGCTTTCCCTCGCCGTGCAAGATAACGGCGCGCTTCTGCTCCGGCGGATCGCTGAACCACGCTGGTTTGCGATCAGGCTGTTCGGCAGAATCTGCCTTGCCTGGGTCTCATCCAGGCGCACGTCACTTTGTGATCGGTCCGAGCTCATTTGTCCGTCATGTTCCATCAGGAGCGGTTTCGTACGCGAATTGTCGATTTGATCGATCGGACGAGACATATCGAAACTCTTCATTGGCTCTCGTGTGGGACTAAATTGCTCCGACCCACCCCTCTATGCTGCTTTGATATTGCGTCCTGCAAACCTAGATCAGCCGACAATCAGCGTCATTGGCTGTTGACGCCCTCTCGCTCGTACGGCGGCGCACTGCGCGTTGCGCCCGAGAGTTCATTGGAGGTAGCGTCGCAAGGCTCATCGGCTTGACGTACGCCAGGGTCATAAGCTTAAGCCTCACCATCACACAACTGCGTGACACGTCCATCGGGGCGAAGAGGCAACTTCAATTCGCGAGTCGATACTGAAACGCCGAAATACCCCGGCACTGCCTCCCTTATAATTTGGTCCCGCTGGGGCAAATAAGGAATTTCTCGATACTCCTGGTCATTTCGAGACGTCTCGTTTTACAACACGAGGCGTCTTTCGTAAACACTGCGGTGTTGCGCGGTGTAGGTCGCTTCGTCGTTGTACTTTTTCCGTTCACCGCAGCACGCCAGATGATCCCCTCGCCTTTGGATACTGAGGGGATCATCAGGCGGCTCGCTGCTGAGGTCGCCGGAGCGTGCGACCGGCACGTCCGGCGGTCTGCAAGATCGGCCGAGCGAGTGGAGCACGCCGCTAAGCGCCGCGCGCGCTACAGCAACATGTTCCGCCGTCGACGGTGTAGAGAGACGATGTGACGAACGAGGCGTCGTCAGACAAGAGAAATTCCATGACTGCGGTGACTTCATGTGGCTCGCCATAGCTATGCCCGTCGGAAATCAAACTCGCACATACAGATGATGAAGTCCGCCGAGGAGCGGCGTAGGCAAAATCCGACCAACGGCAAGTACTGTTCGCGACGACCGCGCTCCTCGTTGACTGAAAGGTGCGTGCGAGCCGTTGTAGTAGGTCGTGTATCGCAGCAGATGGCGGAGCCGCGGGGCCAGCCTTCCGCCGATGAGATAGCTGTCATACAAGCGATATAAAGGATGGTCTCGTCTGTACCGCTGTCGTCAACGATCCAATGTGTCGATCGACGAAGAGTGGCTGGCACTATCCCGATCGTGTCTGCCAAGTTTATGCGCAGCTGAATGGCTACGGATCCGATAGCGTCGCTGGCTCGGCACCTTGTTTGCACGCTTCCTTCCAAACTCAATCTGACGCTCCCGCGTCAGGTCCTGAAGTTTTACGGCGCCAGGTGAAATCTTGAGCGCTTCCATCACTGCTGCTTTAGATCGGCGAGGAAGCTCGCCCACTTCGTGCGTATCCTGATTGTGGAGATCGATCAGATTACCGAACGTACGGACCCATCGCCGAGCGGTGTGCCCGCCGTTTACTTGTCACACAGCAATCCGATCCTTTTTCGGGAGAGGCGCTGGTTACATCTGCAACGCGGCGGCTTAGTCCTGTAATCACCGTGTAATACGCGCCACCTATGTTCTCGTCCCCGCCTCTGTTCATTTCTACAAGGAACAACGTGGTCACTCCGAAGTTCAGGCGGCGCGATGGCACTGCCGTAGACAAGGCGACTATCGAGGCGTTCAGACATGGATTCCAGGGGCAAGTGTTGCTACCGAGCGATGCCGGATACTCCTCGGCTCGACGCATCTGGAATGCGAGCATCGATAAGCATCCCGGCTTGATCTCCCGCTGTTCGGGGGTAGTGGACGTAGTTCGCGCGGTGAAGTTTGCGCGCGCGAACAATCTTCTCGTCGCCGTCAAAAGCGGCGGTCACAACGTCGCCGGCCGGGCCCTGTGCGACGATGGTATCGTCATCGATCTCTCGGCGATGAATGGCGTTTCCGTTGATCCAGAGCTGCGGACGGTGCGCGTGCAGGCGGGAGCGCTGCTGGGCGAGGTCGATCGCGAAACCCATCTGCATGGCTTGGCCGTCCCGTCCGGCGTCGTCTCGAAAACGGGCATCGCCGGCCTAACGCTTGGCGGCGGCGTCGGATGGCTGGTGCGCAAATACGGGCTGACCTGCGACAACGTCCTCTCCTGCGAAGTCGTCACCGCCGAGGGCGCGATCGTCACCGCTGATGCCGAGACAAACGCGGACCTGTTCTGGGGGCTACGCGGTGGGGGAGGGAATTTCGGCATCGTGACCTCTTTCCTGTTCCAAGCGCATCCGGTCTCGACTGTGCTGGGGGGCGTCATCGTTCATGCGCGCCCCCAGGCGGCGGCTGTATTTCGCTATTACCGCGATTTCATGGCGTCCGCTCCGGAGGAACTGACGGCGTATGCCGGCCTGATATCAACGCCGGAGGGTATGCCTGCCGTCGCCGTGATGGCCTGCTATTGCGGCGATCTTGCTGAGGGCGAACGCGTCCTCAAGCCGCTGCGGGCATTCGGTTCGCCGCTCCTCGACGCAATCCAGCCGATGCCGTTTCCGGTCATGCAGAGACTTGCCGATGAAGCGAGCCCGGACAACGTCCACAACTATTGGAAATCGACTTTCTTGAATGAGCTCAGCGATGAAACCATCGATCTGATCGTCGAGCATGGTAATCGCGCGGAGTCTCCGCTGACCCACGTCCTCATACAATTGTTCAACGGACAAGTGGGTAGAGTCGGCAACGCCGACACGGCGTTTGCACAGCGGCAGGCGGGGTATAATGTCGGCATCGAGGCGAAGTGGATCGATCCTGCCGAGAGCGAAAAACATACCACCTGGGCGCGTGCTTTTTCGGAAGCGCTGAAACCCTATTCAAGCAAAGCCTACCTATTGAATTTCCTCGGGGATGAAGACCCGGATCTTGTCCGGGGCGCGTTTGGGAGCAATCACGCACGACTGGTCGAACTCAAGACCAAGTACGATCCGACAAACTTCTTCAGCCTCAACCAAAACGTGGAGCCTAGACGCTGATCCTCTCGGCGCCGTGCTTTTGCGCATTGCCTGATCGCGAAAACCGCGGGCGGGTGACCGGCTTTGCCCAGATCGTTATTGCGGCGGCGTAGCGGTCCTCGCCCGGCATTGACAGCCTGTGTCTGTCGTAAATCAAATCCGGACATACTGGTGGTGCAATCCACCCAAGATCGGACGGCAAAGAATGTAAATCCAGCGCTCTGAATGGGGCGCGGCGCCGGCGCATCCTTGTTCAACGATAGATGCGTAGGTACCTCATTGTAGGACAGCAGGATGTGACGGAGGTGTCGCTCGCCTAACACAACAACGTAGTTCCCGTCGGATCGAACGATCGAACCGATCAGCCTTTCAGCATATGCGTTTTGCCACGGGGAACGCGGCGATGTTGGTCGGTCGCGAATGCCCATCGATCGGAGTCTGCGGATAAGGACCTCACCATAGGCTCCGTCCCGGTCACGACCGAAACAGATCTGCGACCATCCAAACAATGAGCCTGACAAGATCTCTCATCCCGCAACACTGGCGATTTCGGAATTAATGCTGCACGGCATGAACTACGGGTTCAGCCCTGACGCGCGCCACGCGTTCATCCGTCACATCGCGCTGCGCAAGACCCAGCCGCTATTTTCCAACGCGCGCTCGATCCGCAACGCGCTCGACCGCATGCGGCTGCGCCAGGCCAGCCGCCTCGTCGCCGATCTCGACCGCGTGCTGACCGCCGACGACATCATGTCGCTGGAGGTATCCGATGTCCCTGCCAGCCGGGTGTTCTTGAGCAGCTCTGGCGGGTGAAGTCGACGTGGTGCGAGCTCGAAGCTTAAAGTCCTAACGCCTGTTTCGTTTTGGCCCGGCTGAATCGACGATCGATTCTGACCGGCCGCTTTTGGCGCAAAGCGGCCGTTCATACGCAAACGGGATATCGTGGTCGATAACGAATGAGTAGAAAACTATCCAGTTTCCAACCGGCAAGGAGATCGCAATAAGGCGACCGAAAGCATGCTGTTCGGAAATGCCCGCAGCCAGCGCTCGAGTCTCGTCCGGTAGGATGATGTCTTCCTCCCGACCACGACCAGCGTCGGCACCTGGATTTGGGCTAATGACGATCTGGTGTCTGACCGTGTCCCCAATAGCGACGTTTTGAATCTCAGTCATTTTCTCTGTTCTCTGTCGGTGGTTGACCCACTCGATTATTTGGTTTGGGAGGACGGCGAGAGCGAGCTCGCCGCCCCGGTCGTGTTAGAGTTCGCCGTCGGCGAACTTGACGAGTGCGTCGGCAACACCCCTGCCATAGGCCGGATCCGCCTTGGCACAGTTCGCGACATGCCGCTCTTGGATGTGCTTGGAAGCCTGTCCGACCTGTCGCGCGGTGTTCTCGAACAGCAGCTTTTGTTGTGCAGGCGTCATCTTCCGGAACAAATTGCCGGGCTGCTCCCAATGATCGTCGTCAACGCGGTGGTCAAAGTGCGCCGCGTCGCCTTCGATCGGCATCGGAGGTTCGGCGAAATCGGGCTGGTTATCCCAAAGTCCGGCGCTGTTGGGATTGTAAGTGAGCGTCCCGCCCAGATTGCCGTCGGTCCGCATCTTGCCGTCGCGGTGATAGCTTTGGAACGGGCATTGGGGCGCGTTGACCGGGATGTGGTTGAAGTTGATGCCAAGCCGGTAGCGCTGGGTGTCGCCATAGGAGAACAGCCGGCCCTGAAGCATCTTGTCGGGCGAAAAGCCGATGCCGGGCACGATGTTGGCGGGCGAGAAGGCGGCCTGTTCCACTTCCGCGAAAAAGTTCTCCGGGTAACGGTTGAGCTCCATCACGCCAACCTCGATCAGCGGATACTCCGCCTTCGGCCAGACCTTGGTCACGTCGAAGGGATTGTGCCGATGAGTCTTCGCCTGGGCGTCAGTCATCACCTGAATGAAAAGCGTCCAGCGCGGAAAGTCGCCCGCCTCGATCGCGTTGAGCAGGTCGCGGCCGTTGCTTTCGCGATCCTTGGCGACGAGGGCCTCGGCCTCCGCGTCGGTGAGGTTCGCGATTCCCTGCTGGGTGCGGAAGTGGAACTTGACCCAGACACGTTCATTGGCGGCATTGAGCATCGAGAAGGTATGGCTGCCGAAAAGGTGCATGTTGCGGAAGCTCTTCGGGATGCCGCGATCGGACATGATGATGGTGACCTGATGCAGCGCCTCGGGGAGCAGCGACCAGAAATCCCAATTGTTGTCCGCGCTGCGCAGCCCGGTGCGCGGGTCGCGCTTGATGGCATGGTTGAGGTCCGAGAACCGCAGCGGGTCGCGAAAGAAGAAGACCGGCGTGTTGTTGCCGACGATGTCCCAGTTGCCCTCCTCGGTATAGAACTTGAGGGCGGTGCCGCGGATGTCGCGTTCCGCATCGGCCGCGCCGCGCTCGCCGGCGACCGTCGAGATGCGGGCGAACATCGGAGTCTGCTTGCCGATCTTGGAAAAAATTTTGGCCTTGGTGTACCGAGTAATGTCGTGCGTGACCGTGAAGGTACCGTGGGCGCCCCAGCCTTTGGCGTGCATGCGCCGCTCCGGGATTACTTCCCGGTCGAAATGCGCCATCTTTTCGATCAGCCAGATATCCTGGAGCAGCGCCGGGCCGCGCCGACCGGCGGTCATGATGTTGGTATTGTCAGCTACCGGCGCGCCGGTGGCATTGGTAAATCGCTTCGTTTTGGACATGGTGGGCTCCTGGGTTTTGGACATAGTGGACTCCTGAAATGCGAGATTTCGCGCGTCGCCGCCGGCCGATGCTGTCTGACCGATGCTTCCGAAAGCCTCAGCGCTTGAATTATCGATTGGAGGACGCGGAGAGGTTTACCCTCGCCAGGCGGAAGCGCGGATCACGCTGCAGAAATTGACGCGGGTGAAGTGCGGGTCCCTATCCGCGAGTACGTCGGCGTTGACGTTGCCGAAGGTCGTCTCCGGCTTGTGCTTGTTGCCGTCGTAGAAGGCCTGGATGATGTCTTCTTTGAAACGCGCGTTACGCGGATGTGCATGCACCACCGCCTCGCGCTCCGCATCGCCGAATTCGGAATAAGCGAGACCAAGCACATCCATTTCGACGCCGGCCGTCACTAGAGCTACGACCGGGTGCATGTGCGGGGGGATGCCCGGCGTCGTGTGCAAGGCGATCGCGGTCCAGACAGTTTCAACGTCTTGTTGATGGACTCCGTGGCTTCGCAGGAAGTCACGGGCGGTATTTGCGCTGTCAACCTCGAAGCGTTCCTGCGTGCTGCTGTGCTGATGGGTCAAGCCCATGTCGTGGAACATCGCGCCTGCATAAAGCAGTTCGGGATCGAATCTCAGTCCGCGACGCTTGCCTGCCAGAGCGCCCCAGTAATAGACGCGGCTGGAATGATGAAACAGCAACGGCGACTCGGTGTCCCGCACCAGCTCCGTTATTTCACGCGCGAGCTTGCTGTCGGGAATTTTGATTCCCGCAAGATCGATATTGAGTTTTAGATCGATATTCATTGCACGTCTCCTTCTGATTGATCTTGGTCGAATGGATGTTCTGAGCAGCGATCATCACGGTGGCTGCCGTGATCGATGTCAGGCGCGCCGCTTGGCGCGTTGGTGGAAGATCGAACCGATGAAATCGAGGCTGGTCCGTGCGGCGAGCAGCGAGGTGATTCCGGACGGATCGTACGGCGGCGAGACCTCGACAAAGTCGACGCCGACCACCTCGAAGCGCCTCGCGGCCTCGCGCAACAGCTCCTTGGCTTCGTAATAGGTGAAGCCGCCATGGCTGATGGTCGCGGTGCCCGGCGCGATCGACGGATCGAAACTGTCGATATCGATCGACACATAGACGTGCTCGCCGTCGGCGATATGGGCAAGGGCCGCTTTCGCGCCGATCGCTCGAAACTTCCTCAAGGGAACGACATGCGTCCCATAGGCTTTCGCTGCCTCGTAGTCCTTCCTGCTAACCGAGGCCATGTTGTGGGGACCGAGCGTCGTGATCCCCTTGACATGCGTCATCTCCGAGGCTCGGCGCATCGGACTGCCGTGGCCC
Organism: Bradyrhizobium lablabi; assembly: GCF_900141755.1. Classification (NCBI taxonomy): domain Bacteria; kingdom Pseudomonadati; phylum Pseudomonadota; class Alphaproteobacteria; order Hyphomicrobiales; family Nitrobacteraceae; genus Bradyrhizobium; species Bradyrhizobium lablabi. The sequence goes on from NZ_LT670844.1 coordinate 7,023,193, forward strand.
CAGGTGATGCCGTTGCGCGAGTCAATGAAGTCGAAATGCGCATCGAGATGCACGATGTGGAACGGCCTCTCGTTCGAGTAGGCCGCGACCGTCGCCATGGTGATGGCATGATCACCGCCGAGAATGTACGGCATCGTCTTGGCGTCGAGCAGCGCGCGGACTGCCAGTTCAGCGTTTGCCAGGCTGCGCTTGGTGTCGGCGTAGATCACGTCACTGTCGCCGGCGTCGACGGTCTTGGCTTCTTCCGCGGTGAGATAGGTCACCTCGTCCTCGAAATCGAAGACGCCCTCCGGACCGAAGCCGTAGAACATCGACATCTCGCGGATCGCGCGAGGCCCGAAGCGCGTTCCGACGCGATAGCTCGACGCGGTATCGATCGGCACGCCGAGAACGGCGACGTCGGCGCCGTCGAGCTTGTCCCAGTCTGTACAGGCCGGCTGGCCCGCAAAGGTGGCGAGGCCGACGAAGGGAAGGTCCATCCGCTCCGGCATATTCCGGCTGATCATCTGCGTGTCCATTGCAATTTCCTCTCTTCAAAAGAGAACGCGTCTCGGTTGATCGGTCGTCGGGGCTCAGCAGATTTCGTCGGTGACGCCCTCGCGCGCATAGGGGCGGCGGACGGAGGGCAGGGCTGTGACCTTGTCGAGCAGCCGTGCGATGGCAGGCCGCGACCGCGGCGGGCTCGTCATCGGACGCGGCCAGCGGGCGAGCAGGACGAGGTAGAAGTCGGCAGCGCTCAGCTTTTCGCCGAGGAAGAGCGGCCCGTTCTCTTTGAGGTGTCGGATGACGTCAAGGTAGGCACCAGCGCGCTTCTCTGCGCCCCGCTTTACAACCTCCGTCGCGGCAACGTCGGTACCGGTCAGGCGGTCCGGAGATTGCCAGATCATCAGCTCTTCCTGCAGCGAGTTCGTCAGGAAGATCATCCACTGGTAGAACTTGGCACGTTCCGGCGTCCCGACCTTGGGTGCGGGGCCTGCTTCTGGATGCTGATCAACCAGGTGGAGAACGATCGCAGCGGCCTCGAACATTACGAGATCACCATCAACCAGAGTCGGAATGCGACCATTTGGATTGATCTTCAGATAGTCCTTCGATTTCTGCGCATTCTTTACACGGTCAACGAGTACAAGGTCGTACTTCTGGCCGAACTCTTCGAGCACCATGTGCGGTGCTGCGTTGGCGTTGCTTGGAAAGTGGTGAAGTTGGTACATCGTTACTCCTGGTTCGCGTTTGGACGAGGACTCTAGATTTCTGCTGCTCAAAAAAGGGGTCCATCAACGCAGGATGCCGCGCCGCGGCATCCTGCGCGCATCTGGCGTTACGGGTTACTTCCGAGTGTCGCGGAGAAGGTCTGGCCGTCTACATCCGTCAGCTGTACGTACCTCGCACCGGCAATTGTACCGGAAGCAGGCACGGGTAATGTCACAGTGGCGGCAGCTCCCATTTTGGCTCGGATCCCAAACGGGCCGGGCTCAAACTTGTTGTAGGCATAGTCGTTCGCGAAGTCTGTCTTCGGCAGTTCGGACAGTTGGGCTGCGTTCCAATCCGCGACAGAGTGCTTTTCGCTGTTTAGCAGGTCAGCCGCGACCACATGCGCTGCGGCCTCCGGCGTGCCGGCATCAAGATAGACGTGGAAGCGCACTCCGCCATCCGGGAGAAGCTCCGCGCGGCTCAATGCCAGGTGATGCTTGGTCGGGCTGACTGGTCCGCTGTGGAAAGGTGTCACTACCGAGCCGCGATAGTAGTTGTAGGTGCCGACGTCGAAGATCACGACGAATGCGAGCACGGCCAACGCCAGCGTCCTGAAGCCGCCATCGGTCTGAGGCAGTGGAAGGCTGCCCGACGCCCAGCGGAACCATCGTTTTCCGGCCAGAGCGGGGTTGCGCTGAAGCAAGACATTGTCGAGCGAGTAGGCGCCGCTGCCCGCGAGCAGCAGGCTCGCACCCATCGCCAGATTACAGGCCGCCATCGTCCACTCGTCGATGCAGGTGGCGCCCTGCCAGCCGAACATCAGCATCAGCAGTACCGAAAAGCCCATCGAGAACAGCGCCGCAAGGCGAGTCAGCAGCCCCGTCATGAGCATCGCTCCGACGATAAGCTCGGCAGCGCTGAACAGAATGACGCCGGCATAAAGCAGGTAGAAGTGCGTCAGCATGAAGCTGATCAGATGATCGGTGCCTAACAAGGCTCCTGGCATCGCTGTCTGGAACTTGTTCGCCATCCAACTCTGGGCGCTTGGGTCTAGTTTGGAAGGTGCGTAGATGAAACGGCGCGAGCCGCCGCCCCAATAAATGAAGCCCTGGATGACGCGGATCGAAAGCAACGCGATGGCGGCAATGCGCCAGTTGCGTTGCGCTTCGGTCATGGTGGGCGCTTGCTCAGCGATTCGGTCGAGGGTGGTTGCATGCATGTTCACGTTCGTCTCCTATGTTGCGAAGTCACGTGATTCAATCGGTTGGCGCCTTGCCAGTGTAAGGCTTGAACCCGTAGCGCTCGAAGATCGACAGCGCCTGGGGCGAGTGGACGAAGGAAAGCCAGAGCTTGGCTGCCTCCTTGTGTGGCGCGCCCTTCACCACCGCGCCGGCGTATATGGCCGTTGTGTTCTCGCTGGCCGGGATGTCGACATAGCTGATCGGGTGTCCCGCCTGCTCCTGGAACATCGCTTCGGATTGCCATGTGACACCGGCCTCGGCACGCCCCTGCATCAGAAAGAGTGGTGTCTGACGATGGTGGATATGAGTGAGGATGGTGCTGCGGTCGGCCACCTTGGTCTTGTAGACCGCGTCGGCGAGCGCCTGCCCGCCAGCCTTCTTTAGCGACGCCTCGATCTGCCTCGCAATTCCCTCGAATTCGGGGTTAGGCATGGCGAGACGGACATCGGGTTTTCCAAGATCGGCGAGACCGGTCACGTGGCCGGGGTTGCCCTTGGGCACCATAATCGTGAGCGTGTTGGTGGCGTAAGGCACCGCGGGGTCGGCGAGCAGTCCTTGGCCGATAAGCGCGTCGACCTTTTTGAGACCGGCCAAATAAGCGTCCGGCTTCGCCGTCCAGGTCATGTTCCCGGAGGTGATCGTGCCACCCGCCTCGATCTGCTTGACGAGCAGCCCCGGCGGAATGGTCTCCCAATAGATTCGCCCCTTGTAGTCGGGATGTTCATTCTCGAACTCCGCAACGAGCGGCGCCATCGCGAAAAAATAGTTGCCTCCGACGTAGAGCACGAGCTTCGGATCGGTGATGTCGCCGTGGAAATCGGCGAGGTCGTCGACCTGAGTAACCGTGAACTCGAGGCCGCGGTTGGTGGCATCGTTGTTCTCGCCGTGCTGCCAGGGTGGAAACACGTCGGCCTGGGGAGCAGGCTGCGCGGCGAAGGTCGGCGTAGCCAGGATTGGCATCAAAAAGGCGGCCGCCGCGAGAGCGGTGCGGAATGATCTCTTGTGCATGGTGATCCTCATTTCACGTAGCGGAAGCCGGCCTGCTGCAGCTCGGGGATCGTCGCGACGATCCCGGGCGTGAGCACGACGCCGTCGATGAGATGATTGGTGAGCTCGGCTGCGACCGCCTCGTGCGAGAGCCGATCGGGGTTCACGCCCTTTGCCAATAGCTTTCCCGTCACTTCCCAGATCGCGTTGTGGCAGGCCATGAACACGACGCCACGACTCTGCAGCACCGGGATTGTGTTGCCGGCAGGCCCGAACACGCTCTTGGGGTTCTCGAAGTCGGAAAGCTCCGACGGCGCGGCCTTCCGGACGATGAGCGTGTTCGTCTTGATGTCGCCACCTGCCATCTCGGCGAGCCTGTATTTGTCCCACATATCCTGGTCGAACAGCGCCAGGTGCGCGGAGCCGTGCGTGGCCGAAACAGTCAGGAAGTTGCGATGCCCGAAGGAGAACACCTGCGCATTGAGCGAATTGCGCATGAGATTCATCCAGGGGCTTCCAATGTCCGTGTTATCCCAGACCTGTTTGGGCGTATCGCGATAGGCAATCACTTCTTTCAACGCGGTGTCGTCCCACAGGTCCGGGTGATCGAGGATCATCGGCACCGTCTGGAAGTCCCGCCTGCGCGGAGCCTTGCGGAGACGCTCCATGAGTTCAGGCAACGCGTGAGCGCCCTGCGGGACCACGCTGTTGCCTGCTTCGGCGTGAGCCGGGCCGGCAGCCAGAGCGGCTACGCCGAGAGCTACGGAGCTGAATCCGAGAAGTGCGTTCCGTCGTCCAGTATCAACAGACATTCCATACTCCTTTGGGATACGAGGGAGCTCGCGAACAATCGAATTCCTCGCGACAACTCCGTCTCTGTGTCGTCTCTGAGGTCGAAGTAATGCTGAGGGCGCTGGCGACCAACGAAACGTTGCGATCGAACCGATCCGAAATGCAGATTGGAACTGCGAGCGATATGCACTCAAATTACCCACACCTGCAGAAACCCCCGTCCGCGGGTCAGCCTTTCCACCTAGAAAAGGATAAGCCATGACCTATGTGGTCACCGAGAACTGCATTCGCTGCAAATACATGGACTGCGTCGAGGTCTGCCCAGTTGACTGCTTCTACGCCGGTGAAAACATGCTCGTGATCAACCCCAGTGAGTGCATTGATTGCGGCGTGTGCGAACCGGAGTGCCCGGCCAAGGCGATCGTCCCCGATAGCGACGACCGCGCGTCGGCTTGGGCCGAAACCAATGCGACCTATGCCGGACAATGGCCGAGAATTACCCGCAAGGGCGAGCCGCCAACCGATGCGGACGAGTGGAAGGATAAGTCCGACAAGGGCAAGCTGTTTTCCGCTCAACCAGCCGCGTAGCAGCAGCGCCTGCCTTTCGCGCTTGCACGCCTAGGTACAAGCAGAAGGGCATACTAAGAGACATTGGCTTCTTGCAACTCCGCGTTGGCCAGAGCCGGCCTCGTGAAGGGTACCGCCCGCCCCGACGGCAGGGCCAACCAGAACGAGAGCAGGACCGCCCGTGGACCGGACAACCGCGCGCTCCACCAACTCGTCGAGCGTTCCGAACAAAGTGCGCTGCCGCCGGGTGCCGCCCCATTCGACCAGGGCTGCCGGCGTGAGCGGATCCTGTCCCGCCGCTGCAAGCCCGTCGCGCAGCAGCGGCAACGTGGCTATCCCCATATAGATTGCGAGCGTGCCGCCAAACTGAACAGCGGCCTGGAAATCGATATCGAGGCTGCCATTGCAGGTATGGCCTGTGACGAGGGTGACGCTGCGCGCGGCGCAGCGATGGGTGAGCGGGATGCGGGCCTGGGCCGCGCAGGCGAGAGCCGCGGTGATGCCGGGCACGATCTCGAATGCGACCCCCGCATGCTCCAGCGCCTCCGCTTCCTCTCCGCCGCGTCCGAAGACAAGGGGATCACCGCCTTTGAGGCGCACGACCCGCTTGCCCTCCCGACAGAGTCGGACCAACAACGAGCTGATGTCGGCCTGCTTCATGCAGTGATTTGCGCGTGCCTTGCCGACATTGATACGGGCAGCGTCGCGCCTCGCCATGTCCAGCACGTCATCCGTCACGAGACGGTCGTGAACGATGACGTCAGCCTCGCCGAGCAGGCGCTGCGCGCGCAAGGTCAGCAGGTCGGCTGCTCCCGGCCCGGCGCCAACCAGGTAGACCATCCCGGACCGCGAGGCCGGACCGCTGTTGCCGAGCTTGTCTGCGAACAGGGCGGCCGCTTCGCTGTCACGATTGGCAAAGACGAGGTCGGCGACGCGGCCCGCGAAGATATCTTCCAGCACGCGCCGGCGCATCGCTATGTCGGGAATGTGTCGGCGCAGCTTGGCCCTGAAACGATCTGCAAGGGCCGCCAGCCGACCATAGGCGGGCGGTATCATGGCCTCGATGCGGCTGCGGAGCATGCGGGCGAGCACCGGAGCTGTCCCGGAGGAGGATACAGCGACTGTCACTGGATCGCGGTCGATCACTGAGGGAGTGATAAAGCTGCAGAGTTCGGTGCGGTCGACGATGTTGACTGGAATCCCGCGGGCGCGCGCCTCTGCGGACAAGGCACGCAGATCGGCCTCGGGCGCTTCTGCGCCGATGGCGAGAGCGCAGCCATCGAGCGCGCGCGGGTCGAAGGCTGGATGGATGTCTACCAGAGCGCCGCAACGGCGCAGCGCCTCGGCCTTGCGTTCGGCCACTTCTCCGCTACCGACCACGAGGGCACGTCGTTCGTGCAGGTCCATAAAGATGGGGTAGTGGCGCATCATACGACTCCTATTGCCGCCGGTTGCTTTGCCGTGAGGTGCCGTGACCGCCTTCGCGCGACAACGCCGCAGATTCTTTCTCTCTTGCATCTTTGGTAGCGCACGGTCTCGCCGTCCAATCTGATATTGCGATGACATTAATCAGCGCCTTTCCCAGACAACCAATCTTTCTCCGAGAACAGTCCCTTCAGAACATTCGATTGGAATTGCGCCTCATCGGCAACTAGGTCGACGGCAGACAAGAACTCTATCGATGAGGAGAAGAAACCTTGGCTGCCATTCTATCCGAAGAAGTTATCAACGTTCGGCACTGGACCGACCGCTTGTTTAGCTTCGTTGTCACTCGCCATCCGTCGTTCCGCTTTGAAGCCGGACAGTTCGCCATGATCGGGCTCGAACTCGACGGCAAACCATTGATGCGCGCCTACAGCATGACCAGTGCACCGTTTGACGATCATCTCGAGTTTTTCAGTATCAAGGTCCCGGACGGCCCTCTCACATCGCGTCTGCAGCATCTGGATGTCGACGACACGCTTCTCCTGGGAGCCAAGGCGACTGGCACCTTGATGGCAGATAATCTGTTGCCGGGTCGTAACCTTTTCCTGCTGGGCACCGGAACCGGCTTCGCTCCGTTCGCCAGCATCATACGGACGCCGGAAACCTACGCCCGATTCGAGCGCGTTATCGTCGTGCACTGTTGCCGGCAAGTCGCAGAACTCGGTTACAGTACCTGCGTTGTGGATGAGGTGCGGAATGGAGAGCTCACCGGGGAATTCGCAGCGAAACATCTGCTGTATTACCCGACTGCTACCCGGGAGCCTTTTCGCAACCAGGGACGGATTACCACCCTTCTGTCAGACGGTGCACTGACCTGCGATCTCGGGCTCGCGCAGCTCGACCCTGCATGCGACCGCGTCATGCTCTGTGGCAGCCCCGCGATGCTGAGCGACCTTGAGGCATTACTCAGCGATTGGGGATTTACCGGCAGCACGTCCAATACGCCTGGGACATACGCGGTCGAACGGGCGTTCGTAGAGCATTGAGAAAGAGAAGGCACCGACCATGGGTCTCGAAGTTAGAAACAATCGACGCCAACCTGGACGGTCCAGCGTCGTGACGGCGAACCGCCTCCGTGACGGCCAGGTCGTGTGGCTCGCGCCAGGAGGACACTGGGTGGAAGACATCGCCGCCGCTGAAGTATTCGACAACGGCATCATCGACGAGGTGATTGTCCGCGCTCGCATGTTCGAGGAGAAGCGGGTCGTGCTCGACGTCTATGGTGTCGAGCTTGACCCCGCATACCCCTGCACGGTCCCGGTCACCGAGCGCGAGCGGATTCGCGCGGCTGGTCCAAGCGTGCGACCAGACCTCGGCCAGCAGGCGAGGGGAGCAACCGTTCATGCAAGCTGACGCAATCTTGCCGGTCGGTACCTATGGTTATCAGCAGGTCGACCTGGACTTCCTGAACGACCGTGCCGCGCAATTCCGCGACCAGGTCGAGCGACGCCTATCCGGTGATCTGTCGGAGGATGAATTCAAGCCGCTACGTCTGATGAACGGTCTCTACTTACAGCTCCACGCCTACATGCTGCGCGTGGCAATTCCCTATGGCGTGTTGAGCGCCGCTCAACTGCGCCGGCTTGCCAGGATTGCGCGCATCTACGATCGTGGCTATGGGCATTTCACGACCCGGCAGAACATCCAGTTCAACTGGATCAAGCTGGAAGAGGCTCCGGACATCCTCGCCGAACTGGCCGAGGTGGGGATGCACGCTATCCAGACCAGCGGCAACTGTATTCGGAACATCACGAGCGACGAATTCGCCGGTGCGGCTGCCGACGAACTGCTGGATCCGCGCGTCCATGCGGAAATCCTGCGGCAATGGTCGACACTCCACCCGGAGTTTTCGTTCCTGCCGCGCAAGTTCAAGTTCGCCATCAGCGGCAGCCCGCATGATCGTGTTGCGGCGCGATTCCACGACATTGGCCTTATCGCAAAGCCCGGTGCCGACGGCGCCGTGGGCTTCGAGGTATTCGCCGGAGGCGGGCTCGGGCGGACACCGGCGATCGGGATGAAATTGCGTGATTGGCTGCCGGAACACGAGCTGCTGGCTTACATGGAAGCGATCCTGCGCGTCTATAATGCGTATGGCAGACGAGACAATCTCTATAAGGCGCGGATCAAGATTCTTGCTCAGGCGCTTGGCCGAGACGCCTTCGCAGAGAAGGTCGAGGCTGAGTTCGAGGCCATTCCGAAAGAGCGTTACAGGCTAGGCCCGGAGATCGTCGAGGCGATCCGTGCGCGCTTTGGCAAGCCACATCTCGATGCGCCTGAGGAGGTTCCGGCAGAGCTGAGCAAGCACCGTCGGCGCGATCCCGCCTTCGACCTCTGGGTTCAGACGAACAGCCATCCCCATCGCGCGGCCGGCTACATTTCCGTCGTGATATCGCTCAAGCCCAACGGCGGCATCCCCGGCGACGCCAGCGCCATGCAGATGGACGCGATCGCCGACCTCGCCGAACGGTTCTCCAGCGGAGAAATCCGGGTCACGCATCTCCAGAACCTGGTCCTCGGCCATGTGCGTCAAGACGAGCTGTACACGCTATGGCAGGCACTGGGACCGCTTGGCTTGGCTACTCCGAACCGCGGTCTGATCACCGATATCGTCTGCTGCCCCGGGCTTGACTACTGCGTACTGGCGAATGCGCGTTCGATCCCAATCGCGCAGCGCATCAGCGAGCGCTTTGCCGATGTCGAGCTACAGCAGCAAATTGGTTCCCTTCGGATCAACATCTCCGGCTGCATCAACGCCTGCGGCCACCACCATAATGCTGACATCGGGATTCTCGGCGTAGACAAGAAGGGCGAGGAGTTCTTTCAGCTGACGTTCGGTGGTCGCGGAGAGGAGGACGCCGCGATCGGTCAAATTCTCGGCACCGCTCTGCCTGAAAGCGAAGCCGTTAACGTTATCTCGAGGGTGATCGACACGTATCTCGCGCGACGTGTCCCAAATGAACGCTTCCGCGACACCTATCAGCGGCTCGGCGCAACGTTCTTCAAGGAGGCTGCCTTTGCCGCTGCTTGAATGTGGTCGGATCGTAAGTGATCCCTGGCAGGAAGTCGCGGACGACGCGGCGCTGCCTTCGGGCCCCAGCATTTTGAGCCTGTCTCGCTTGCAGCAAGACCAGGCCGTTCGAACGGCACCGCATCTGCGTCTCGGCGTCGCCCTGCCGGTCGACCAACCGGCAGAGGTTCTGGCGCCCTATCTCGACCGACTGTCTCTCGTTGCTGTCAATTTCCCGACGTTTCGGGACGGGCGCGGCCTTACTCAGGCCCGTAGCCTTCGCGAGCGGCTCGCGTTTCGTCACGAGATCAGAGCGACGGGCAACATCCTGCCGGACCAGTACGCGTTTCTCCTGCGCTGTGGGATCACTACTGTCGAGATGCAGGACGGCGCAGACCCTGCGGCATGGCAGAAAGCGGCTGACCGCTTCTCCTTCGCCTATCAGCCATCCGCACTCGAAGAGCCGGTCCTCTCAGGCCTTCGCCGAACGATGCTAGTCGGCGTGCCGCGGAATACCGACCCGCAGTTCATCGGGGACTGAGGCCATCAAGAGACGCTTATTCGACCTCTGGGCCGAGCGCTGGCGACGGCACGAGGCCACGGACGACATGATCCTCATGCGTTATGCTGATGACATTGTCGTCGGCTCCGAACACGAGCAAAGCCAAATTCCTTTTTAGTCTGGGAGAGGTGCGGTTCTCAACCATGGTTAGGGACGAGATGATCGTGACATGGCCGGAGCACGGCGACGTTGTCGATTGCCGTCCATTCCGTTGACGCGAAAGTTACCTCATGGGGACAGCATCGTCCCAATATTATCTCATCAAGACTCAAGGTACATCAAGCGAGGTGCAGCTGCCTCGCGCAAGGGCGTCTGATAACGGCGACGACAATGCGAAAGACAGTTCTGCCCGGAAAGGGGCAAAACACATGACGCTGGAGCAGCTAAGGGTATTCGTCGCCGTTGCTGAACGTCAGCACGTCACGCGCGCCGCGGTAGCGCTCAATGTGGCCCAATCCGCCGTCAGCGCCGCGATCGCGGCGCTGGAAGCGCGACATGATGTGGAATTGTTCTGCCGTGTCGGCCGTGGCGTCCACCTGACCGAGGCCGGCGCGCTATTCCTCGTCGAAGCCCGCGCCCTCCTGGCCCGCGCCGAGGCGGCGGGACTGGTCCTATCGGAGCTGGGTGACTTGAAGCGCGGGACACTCGCGGTGCAGGCCAGCCACACGATTGCCAATTACTGGCTGCCGCGCCACCTGGTTGCGTTCCGCCACAAATATCCCGGCATCGACATCCGCCTGACGATCGGTAACACGGCGCAGGTCGCCGCCGCGGTGCGTGAGGGCGCTGCAGATCTCGGTTTCATCGAGGGGATGATCGAAGATCCGATGCTGACGACGGAGCAAGTCGCACGCGACCAGACGGTGATTGTCGTCGGCACTGCGCACGCTTGGTCAACGATCGACCGACTTGAGCCGGAAAGGCTGATCGAAACCGACTGGGTCCTGCGCGAGCCGGGATCCGGCACTCGATCGACATTCGAAGCAGCGCTGCAAGGCTTTGGCGTGTCTCCCGGCGCATTGCGGCTTGCGCTGGAACTGCCGTCTAACGAAGCGCTGCGCGCGGCTGTCGAGGCAGGGTTGGGCGCAACTGTGATCTCGGCGTCTATAGCGGCACCCAGCCTGGAAGCGGGACTGCTGCATCGGGTGCGTTTCAATCTGCCGGAACGCTATTTCCAAGTGGTGCGGCACGTGGCGCGCTGCCGCAGCAAGGCGGCGGAAGCGCTGCTGTCGATGGTCACCGCACCCTTTGCCCGATCACGAGCACCGTAGCTGCCCGTGCATCACTGTCTGGAACTTGTTCGCCATCCAACTCGGCGCGCTTGGGTCCGGCTTGGAGGGTACGTAGATGAAACGGCGCGAGCCGCCGCGCCAATAAATGAAGCCCTGGATGAAGCGGGTAGAAAGCAACGCAATGGCGGCAATGCGCCAGTTACGTTGCGCCTCGGTCATCGTGAGCGCTTTAGGCCGAGAAGTCTCCAGTTCGTGGCGAAATGGTACGCCATGACGATTCCGAAGAGCACGCCCCTTGCGAAGTTACGGCGTAGCGCTTGGCGTGGGTGCGCTAATCTTCCGCGTAGTGATGAATGCTGCACACCTTCCAAGATGACGCATTCTTCTAAGCGGTCCGCTCTCGCGGCCGGACTGAACGAGACCAGACCTTCCCTGGCGCCGTTCCTAAACAATCAATCTCTCTCCGAGAAATTCCCGTCGGAACATTCGATTGGAAGCGCGCCTCATCGGCAATTAGGTCAACCGCAGACCGGAACTCAATCGACGAGGAGCAAAACCTTGGCTGCCACTCTATCCGAAGAAGTTGTCGACGTTCGGCACCGGACCGACCGTTTGTTTAGCTTCGTTGTCACTCGCCATCCATCGTTCAGCTTCGAAGCCGGACAGTTCGCCATGATCGGGCTCGAGCTCGACGGCAAACCGTTGATTGGCTTCGCGCGCGTACATTGGGCATAGGAGCGGCGCGTCCGTGCCCCCGATGGCCGGCGACGCGCGTGCCTGCTAATCGTCTGACGCCGAAATGGACACCTCAATCAAAGAAAAGCCCATGGCTTTCGACGATGCCCGCTGACTCAACGCGAATTTACTATCTTAAAAGTCAATTTAATGGCCCCTCCGGTGCACCGTTGCGATTTCTGGTTAGCGCTCTCATGCAGCTTGATGGTCTCCAGTTTTGACGACGGAGCAGTCAATATCGGCGTCGACAAATAGGTTTGAGCCTCGGGACATACTGGAAAGGCCGATTTCCAGCGGCCGCGGGAGACCTGCCTGATGTCATTCGTCGCCTTTATGTTGAAGCGACCTTATACGGTTATTTCGAGTTTAATCCTGATCGTGCTGCTCGGCGTCGGCGCCGTGTCGCGTATGCCCATCGACATCTTTCCTGAAATCGACGTGCCGGTCGTGGCGGTGGTTTGGACCTACAACGGCATGGGGGCGCAGGATATCCAGAACCGGATTCTGACGCTTCACGAACGTGAACTTGCGTCAGTAGTTGATGACATCGAACGGATCGAGGCAACAAGCTACTACGGTGTCGGTGTTGAAAAAATCTTCCTGCATCAGGGCGCCGATGTCACGAGGGCTATTGCCCAACTCTCCAGCAGCGCACTCGTTGTTCTGAAATACATGCCGCCTAACATCACGCCGCCGCTCGTGCTGCGTTATGGAGCGACCGATGTACCGATCATCCAGCTCAGCCTTTCGAGCCCGTCGCTGCCCGACTCGACGCTTAACGACCTCGGGCAGAACATCATCCGTCCTGATCTTGCGGTCGTGCAGGGAGCCGAAGTTCCCTATCCTTACGGCGGCAAGCCCCGAGTCATCATGGCCGACCTCGATCAGAATGCGCTGAACGCGCGCGGCCTGACAGCGAGCGACGTCGCCAAAGCCCTCCAGCACCAAAACATCATTTTGCCCTCCGGCGACGTTAAAATTGGCAGCAAGGACTATTCGCTGTCGATGAACAACAGCCCCGATGTCATCGCCACGATCAATCAATTTCCGATCAAGCAGATCGATGGCCGCACGGTGTTCGTTCAGGATGTCGCGCATGTTCACGACGGCTATCAGGTACAGACCAATTCCGTTGCGGTCGACGGAACACCCGGCGCCCTGATGTCCGTTCGCACAACCGGGGGCGCCTCGACCCTGACCGTCATTGACGGCATCCGGAACAACCTTCCCGATATAAGGCGGCTGCTGCCTGAAGGCGTAACTATCAAGCCGCTTTTCGACCAGTCCGTTTTTGTCAAAGCGGCGCTGAACAGCGTCGTGATGGGAGGCCTGATGGCGGCTGGCCTCACCGCGCTGATGATCCTGCTCTTCCTCGGTAACTGGCGCCTGACGCTGATCATCCTCGCAACGATTCCAATGGCGATCATAACCGCCATGCTGGTGATGTATCTGGGAGGCGAGACGCTTAACACGATGACGCTTGGCGGTTTCGCCCTGGCCGTCGGCATTCTCGTAGATAACGGGACCGTTGTGATCGAGAACATCGAGCGACATGTCGGCCAGAAGGAGCCGCTGGTGCATGCGATCGTCAACGGCGCAGGTGAGGTCAGCATCCCGACGGTCCTGTCGACGATGTGTATTTGCATCGTCTTTGTCCCGATCTTTCTGCTGCAGGGAGTAGCCAAGTATCTGTTTTCCCCGCTGTCGTTGTCGGTATGCGTTTCACTGATCGCCAGCCTGCTGCTGTCGTTCACACTCGTCCCGCTGCTGTTTCGCATTTTGATGCGGTCCACGGTCGAACAACATGAAAAGCACGACGCCGACCCGCAGGCTTCGCCCGCCAGACGTGCTTTCAATCCTTTCAGAGCGATTCACAACGGCTTCGAAACCGGTTTCTCCCGTTTCCGGGAGGTTTATCGGAATGCACTCGCGTTCAGCGTCACGCGTTCGGCGGTCACCGTGCTGTTTTTTGGCATCGTGATGGTCTGTTCCCTGGCGCTGTTTCCTTTGCTCGGACAGGACTTCTTCCCGCAAGTCGATGCCGGGCAGATGCGGTTGCACGTGCGCGCGCCGCCGGCAACCCGGATCGAGGAAACACAACGCCAATTCGCCGAGGTCGAGCACGCAATCCGCAAGATCGTCGGCAACGATCAGATCGACACGATGCTCAATAATATCGGGCTGCCCTACAGCGGCATCAATATCGCATTAAGCGATTCGGCAACCGTCGGGCCCATGGACGGAGAGATCCTGGTGTCCTTGAAAAAGAAGCACACGCCGACCGCCGCGCATGTCGCCGACCTGCGGCGCGAACTGCCAAAGCAATTTCCCGAGATGCAATTCTTCTTCCAGGCAGCAGACATCGTCGACCAGGTATTGAACTTCGGTCAGCCTGCGCCCATCGATATCAGGATTTCCGGCCCCGACGGTGACTTCAGCTTCAGTCTGGCGACCAAGATCGCCGCGGATTTGAAACAGGTGCCGGGAATTGTGGACTCGCACGTGTTCCAGGTTCCCGACGCGCCCGCGCTCACCGTTGCGGTTGATCGCGGAATTGCACAGCAGTTCGGACTGGACCAGGGACAGATTGCCAGCAATGTCCTGGTGACAACCAACTCGAGTGCTCAGACCACGCCGAATTTCTGGATCAGTCCCAAGAACTCCGTTAGCTATCCGCTGGTCATTCAGGCGCCGACCTACCGCCTGGATTCGACTGACGCCCTCAACACTTTGCCTGTGCTGGCAAGGAGCGGCAGCGAGCGCGGCCAGATACTCATGAATGTTGCGAGGCTTGGGCGCGAGAAGGTCCCCCTGGTGACATCGCAGCTCAATATCCGCCCGGTCTTCGACGTCAACGCCGACGCTCAGGGAATCGATCTCGCAACGGCCGCCGCAGCCATCGACAAGGTTTTGGCGGCGAATACGCCACCTGCAGCAAAGGCGACCCATGTGACGCTTGCGGGCCAGGTGGAAACCATGCGCAACAGCTTCAACGGGTTGTTTTCCGGTATGGCAGTGGCCGTGGTCCTGGTCTACTTGATCCTCGTCATCAATTTTCAGAGCTGGGTCGATCCGGTGATCGTCCTGTCCGCGGTGCCCTTTGCTATCGGCGGCGTGATGTGGATGCTGTTCCTGACAAGCACCCATGTCAGCGTTCCTGCCCTGATGGGCACCCTGATGTGCATCGGCCTCACGACCGCCAACAGCATTCTCGTTGTCAGCTTCGCCAATCAACGTATGACGGCTGGCGACACCCCGCTTATTGCCGCGATTGCGGCTGGCTATACGCGATTGCGGCCGGTCCTGATGACGGCGGGCGCCATGATCCTGGGCATGATCCCGATGGGTCTTGGCGTCGGAGAGGGAGGCGAGCAGAATGCACCGCTCGCAAGGGCCGTCATCGGCGGTTTGCTATTTGCAACTTTCGCAACATTGATCCTGGTGCCGACCGTCTATCGGCTGCTGCGACGCCCTGTACGGACAGAAGCGTCAAGCGATCGGTTTGCAACCGAGCAAGCTCCATCCATTCGATAGAGATTTTCGAGCCGAGGTATCTATGCTGGTCACCCCGATCCCGCCGAATGACGAACAGCCATCGCAAGAACCGCTCGAATATAAGCGCGGCACAGGGTTGCGAATGAGCATTCTCGCTCTTGTGTTTGCGGGCGTGTTGGTCGTCGGATTTTTCTTCGTCAACTCTGAGCGGCGCTACAAGACCAGCGAATTAGCCGCAGCGACAAAGGCGGAGATGTCGGGGCCTCTGCCGGTCGACGTCGTCTCCGCCAAGTCATCGCCCCTGACCCAGCGCCTCGTTCTGCCGGGCGAGACGGCCGCCTGGTATGACAGCAAGATCTATGCCCGAGTGAACGGCTACGTTGAAAAGTGGTTTGTCGACATTGGCGACCATGTCAGCAACGGACAGACGCTCGCCTTGATAGAAACGCCTGAACTCGACGCCCAGCTTGAGGCCGCCCGCGCCAAGCTAGGTGCCGCGCAAGCCGAGGTAAACGTCAAGCAGGCCAACGCCGATTTCGCCAAAAGCACGTACGAGCGTTGGCGCAATTCGCCACAAGGTGTTGTATCGGAACAGGAACGCCAATCGAAAAAGGCAGCCTCTGTCGCAGCAGATTCCGAGTTGGTCGCATCCAAGGCTGAGGTCGCTCTTGATAAGGCAGAGGTCGATCGACTAACGTCATTGACGGAATTCAAGGAGGTAAAGGCCCCGTTCGACGGCACGATTGTGGAACGCGATATCGACATCGGAGATCTCGTGAATGCCGGCAGCGGATCGGGAATGTCGGCTCTCTATCGCGTTGCCCGTACCGAACCGATGCGCGTGTTCGTCAATGTCCCGCAAAGTGCAGCAGACGATCTTCTCACTGGTGATGCGCGGGCGAGTATTACTGTCGGAGGCGACGCGGGCCAGCATTACGACGGTAAGGTGGCTCGCACCTCCCGGGCCATCAATCGGCAGTCCAGGACTCTACGAGCGGAAATCGATCTCCCTAATTCCGACTCCCGCCTGGTACCGGGGCTGTATGTAGAAGTCAGCTTTGCCCTTAAGAATCCCATCGGCGTCCAGGTTCCGGCGGCCGCATTGCTGTTCCGCCCGAAACCCCAGGTTGCGATCATTGACGAAAAAAATGTGGTAGAGTTTCGCGACGTCAAGATCGGCGCAGACGACGGGGATGTCGTGCAGATCGAATCCGGTCTCAAGGAAGGCGACAAGGTCGCGCTTAATCTGAGCAGCCAAATCGCTTCCGGGATGAAGGTTGATGCGCATGAACTCGGCGTTCGGCTTTCGGAAAAGTAATGGATACGGCCTTCGCTATTTGCGAGTCGGGGAACGTGGTGGGGTGAAAACGGCGTAGGGAAATCAAACAGGATTTGTCAAAACCTTCGACAATGGCGGGGGGATCGTATGAGTTCACTCCTTTCGGAGCGAGTATTTAGAAGCTGGATTGCTTGCTGGGGAGCCGCAGGCCTGTCGGCTTGCTCGGTCGGCCCTGATTTCAAGCCTCCTGAAACCGAGCTTCCGGGAAGGTACATCGCCGCCATCGCAACGGCCCCCACTGCCAAGCCGGTGACAAGCGTCGATCTCACGCAATGGTGGCGTTCTTTCCGGGATCCTCAACTTGTTTCGCTGGTCGAGCGGTCAATCGCGGCCAATCCGGATATCGCAATCGCGCTTGCGCGCCTGCAACAGGCACGCGCTACGCAACTCGTCGCGACTGGCGCGGCTCTTCCGAACGCCGAGTTGTCAGCGGGCGCTGCTTATGGAACCGGCACGGACAATACTCGCGGACGCGTCTCGGACCCGTTGCATAGTGCTGGCAACACTACCGGCTATAATCACGTGGACGAAGCCGGAGGGCTGGATACAGCGTGGGAGCTCGATATCTTTGGCAAGCTGCGTCGTGAGATCGAAGCCTCAAATTTGGACGCGCTGGCTGCCGCGAAGGCCCGCGATGCGGTTCTCGTATCGGTCATCGCTAACGTTGCTCGCGCTTATGTCGAGCTGCGGGGTTTTCAGGCGCAGATCGGTGTAACCCGCAGGAACATCGAATCCGCCCGGCGGCGTCTTGAGTTTGTCCAGAGCCGTTTCAGTCAGGGACTCACAAACGAACTCGATGTCACGCTGGCGCAACGCCAGCTCGCCACATTCGAGGCCGGCCTCGGACCGCTCACGGGCCAGCTCCAGTCAAGCCAGTACGTCATCGCCGTCTTGCTCGGACAGTATCCGGAGACGTTGTCCAAAGAATTGAGAATGGATGGACCCGTTCCGCGTTTTCCGGCCAAAATTCCGATTGGTCTGCCGGTCAGCCTGTTGCAGCGACGCGCGGACATCCAGCAGGCGGAATTCGAAATTGGGGCGGCGACTGCACGCATGGGATCTGCAGTTGCCGATCTTTTTCCGCGCGTGGCTGTGACAAGCGCTGTGGGCGGCCAAGGCGGGGCGCGTGCAGCGACCGGAATACCAATTACGTTCATCGGCGGGATTGGTCCTGCGCTCTACTGGCCGGTCCTGGACTTCGGGACTCTTGATGCGCGTATCGAGGTGGCTGACTATCGGGCTCGCGAAGCGCTGCTTCGATACAAGGCGAATGTGCTCGGTGCCGTGCAGGAGGTAGACCAGGCGATTGCGGGTTACAACGCCGAACAGAACCGCTTGAACAGCCTTTCCCGCGCCCGGAGCGCTGCCGTTGACGCAGTCAAGCTCTCGTCCGAACGCTATGAGAGAGGGCTGACGGACTTCCTCAACGTCCTCGATGCCGAGCGACAGCAGTTTGAACTCGAAGCGCAATACGTCATCGCCCGCCGGATGGCAGCCGTTCAACTGGTCGCCCTCTACAAGGCAATCGGTGGCGGCTGGGAACACTACCAGGCAGTTCCGCCGATCCGGAACCCAGAGCCTGCGATCGCCGCCGCGGCACGGGAATCCAACGCACTGCGTCCGATCTCGACAGATCTGGGTTTATCGCAGGTCCAACCCTGATGCGCTGATCGAAGCCTTTTCGAAACTGGAATCTGGTGAAGCCTGCGCGTTCGCTTCTTACAGGAGTTCGTCGATTTATTCTGAACGGCGCGCCAGTTTTTGTCAAAACCGCAACGTCTTGGCTGCCTCATCAGGCTCTCTGCTGCCGGCGCAACCAGCAAGTTCGCAGAAATGACCGCGAATGCAGACTAGCAGTGAACGTCCGGTTCTGGCGCAAAGCGGACATTCGCGACACATGGATGTCGGCTAGTGCCATTCGCGGCAGTTTTACGATGTCCTAGTCACTTCCGCTTTTCCCCTGATAGCCGACGTTAGTCAAAACGGTCGGCGAAAGGTGCCAACAACGGAAGTCACGGCTTCCCGGATTTTTTATTTTGCGAGCCTCATATCGGAACCGGGGCGCTCAGCTCGTTCTCATCTTTGAGGCTGCTGCAGCTCTCGGGCGCTTCGCGAGACTCGGATCATCCCGTATGGCCACGCGCTTCACCTTCTTCACGTCCGATCCCGCGTGTTTGGAGCCGCGGTTGTGCGCGGCATATTCCTGGCCGTCGACCGGTGCGACATGCGGCGGGTCCCTGCCGAGATATGGGCGCCCGATTCCGAACTCCTTCCCATGCGCATCAACCCACTTCCAGAGCTTTTCGGAGGAAGCCCATCGCTGGTCGCGAGTTCCGCCCTGGACACTCACGATATCGGCCGCAAGCCCATGCCCATAGCCACCGCGGGAGCTCCCGCCATGATACGACCTGTTGCTCGCCGCCTTGAGGCCGCTTGCGATCAACTGGCGGTAGTCATCACGGAACGCGCTGGTAATGCCGGGCGAAAGGCCCGCCGCCTCCGCCGCGTGAAGCGTATGAAACAGTTTTAGCTTGAAGCTCCGATCCATGCCTCCGATCACGTAGTCCATCATCGACATGCCGGCTCGTTCCGCCGCCTTCGGATCCTTCCACCCAAAATCTTCATCGACGAGCTTGGTGAAGGTTCTGGCGACAGTCACCATCTTGCCCTTCCGCTTGACGGTGACGTTCCTCCGTTCAAGCTCCTTGATGGTGTCCTCCTTGGGCGTCCGTTGATAAAGCGCCCACAGATATCGATCGACGCAGATGTCCACGACCAGGCACTCGTCGACGATTTCGATGGAGCTCACGGCTTCGATGGAGCTCACGGCCTTGCCGGCGTCGCCAGGTTCGAGATCCGACGGATTCGCCATTGCGACTTGCACAGGCGCTGGTTCGGCTGGCGGCACATCCGGCGAATTGGTCGAGGCCGTTTCGACAACCGGCTCCGGCTTGTTCAGAGCGATTGATGCGTCGGCGACTGCTCCCGCAAGCGATAGCTCGGCCATCGCTACATCGGTTTGACCGAGATCGTCATTAAGCATCGAGCTTGGCTGCGGTGCACCGGCGAGCTCCAGTTCGGTGGAGAGAGAAGGAGCGCTGATGTCCTTGCGTGGCGCCTCGCCGGTGTTCTGGATTCCTGCAGGCCCGAAGGCAGCAAGCAAGCCGACAACCCCGGTCGCGAGAATGACCGATCGCAACAATGGCGCCGGCACTGTCGAAAGTCGCCGCGGGTTCATCATCCCAGCCTCCAAAGGCTGCATCGGAACCGGATTGCACAGCCAAGCATGCGGACGCCGCTGATTGTTCGGACAAGGTAATGGCCGCGCAATGGCGCAAACGGGCAGGTCGTGTGCTTTTCCCGGAAGTGTTGCATGTGTGCAACGGCAGGCGGCAAGCCTGCGAACGCCCGCTCGATGGGCTACGATCACCATAAAGGGTGAGCACACAGGCCCGAAACATGGGAACGAGACTTTCAACCTGGCATGTTCGAGGTCCGCTATTGATCGCATACCGGACTCAACTCGGACATAACGCCATGTCCGTTCCAATTTCAGCCGCGAGCCACCCTTCCTCCTACGCAGGCTGTCGTATATGAGAGATTTGCCGCCGGAACGTGCCGATAACCCCAGGAGCGAATTGGCGTGGATGGTGGCGGCCGTTAGTTATTCCAAAATCGCGATCTGATACTTGATCCACGCAAGCGCGGAGAGGCATTTCGACCGGGGATAGCATGGTGAATCGATTTACGACGGCGCAATCCACCGTGGCGATGCGGCGCTGGGGGCCTCTCGCCATTGTGACGCTCGCGGCGATGGCCGCACTGACGGCGCTGACCGCCGACGCCGCGGCGAGACAGGCGCGCCCCGCGCCCCCCACCGAGGCAACGGCGCCGCGCGATGCAGGCGAGCCGATCATGGCGATCGTGTCGATCAAGACCCAGCAGGTCACTTTCTACGACGCCGACGGCTGGATCCTGCGCGCGCCGGTGTCGACCGGCACCACGGGACGCGAGACGCCAGCCGGCGTCTTCGCCGTCCTCGAGAAGGACGAGGACCACCACTCGAGCCTCTATGACGATGCCTGGATGCCGAACATGCAGCGCCTCACCTGGAACGGCATCGCGCTGCACGGCGGGCCGCTGCCCGGGTATGCGGCCTCGCACGGCTGCGTGCGGATGCCCTACGACTTTGCGGAGAAGCTGTTCGACAAGACGCGGATCGGGATGCGGGTGATCATCGCGCCGAACGACGCGGCCCCGGTCGAGTTTTCCCACACGGCGCTATTCGTGCCGAGCCCGGAGGCCGTCGCGGCGGCTCCGGCGCGTGCCGAGACGCTCGCCCGGGAGGCCGCGGAGGCCGCCAAGACGGCCGACGAGGCGAAGAAAGCCGCCGCGACAGCGGCGCGTGAGACAGCATCGCTCACGGCGTCGCTGCGCAAGCTGGAATGGCTCAAGACCCGCGCCGACGCCGAGCTCGCGCTCGCCGACAAGGCGCTCGCCGCCGCAAAGACGGACCAAGCCAAGGCGCGGGCCGAGGATCTGAAGCAGAAGGCCGCTCCCAAGGCTGCGGAAGCGGGGACGCAGCTCGACACCGCCAGGGCCGACGCGAAGTCGAAGCTCGACGCCGCCGCCGCCGCAAAGGACGCCGCCAAGGCGGCCGCGACCAGGAAGGCCGACACCGCCAAGGCGGCGAGCGAGGCGAAGCTCGCGCTCGAGCCGGTCTCGGTCTACATCAGCCGCGCGACGCAGAAGCTTTACGTACGGCGCAACACGCATAAGCCGTGGCCGGACGGGGGCGAGGTGTTCGATACGACCATTGAGGTTCCGGTCACGATCCGCAATCCCGACAAGCCGATCGGCACGCATGTGTTCACGGCGATGGCGCGCAACGATGCGGGCCTGCGCTGGACCGCGGTCACGATCGACAACGGGGACGACGCCAAGGACGCGCTCGACCGCATCACCATCCCGCAGGATGTGCTCGATCGCATCGCGCCGACCGCAGTGCCGCGATCCTCGATCGTCGTCTCGGACGAGCCGCTGAGCCGCGAGACCAACTATCGCACGGAGTTCGTCGCGGTGCTGAACAACCAGCCCCAGGGCGGCTTCGTGACGCGCCGGCCTACGGCCGATGTCCTCGTTGCGAGCGGCAACTCCTGGGGCGACGGCGGCTTTGGCTTCTTTTTCCAGCGCAATCCGGACCCGCAAACCGGCAATACGCGCCGGCGCGGCGGCCAGTACTCTTATCCGGTGCAACGGGGCTGGTGGTAAGACGCGGCACGCCGCGCATAGGCCGCATGTCCGCTCCGTGTCAATCGCGCCAATTCGACCGCTGGGCGGCGACTTCCGATCTTCCCCCGGGAACGGACATCGTCCCGGCCGGGCGGCATGTCTCAAACCTGCCAAAAATCGAACTTGCGGGAATGGCGACCTTTGGCGCAAAGCTGACGTTCGCGAAACCTCGACGTGTGTTACGTGCCCAATAGGCAACATCAGCGAAAAAAAGCGACGCTACCTCCGTGACTTCATCGCTTCCCTTGCGAGTATCGCAGCATCGCAGCCGAGAGCGCCCAGAGCTGCGGTGAGGCCGGCAACCACCTGATCACATTGAGGTCTCCGTGCCCCTCAAGTGCATCGAAGTTCAACACCAAGATGACGGCACGCGATTTCGGCGCAGGAACCAAGGATTGAGAGGACGTGCATACGTGCCTCATGCGTTGACGGCGATGGGCTCAGCAGGCGGACCCTTACGTTCTCCGACATAAGCGTTGCGGGCTCGTTCAGCCCTGCCGCTCGCCCGTTACACGCCAGATCACATCGCCAACATCGTCCGCCACCAGAACGGAGCCGTCGGGCCCGAGTGTTACCCCGACTGGTCGTCCATAGGACTCCCGCTCATCCGGTGCGAGAAACCCCGTCAGAATATCCCGCGGCGGCCCGGCCGGGCGCCCGTTCGCGAACGGCACGAAAACGACCTTGTAGCCACTCAACGTGCTGCGGTTCCAGGAGCCGTGCTGCCCGATGGCCATGCCGTCCGGAAAGCCTGGAAGCGTGCCGGCCGGCAGCCAGCATAGACCCAGCGACGCGGTGTGCCCGCCCAGCGCGTAGTCCGGCGTGATGGCCCTTGCTACCGCGGTCGGATCCTGCGGTACCCGATCGTCCACCGTCTGTCCCCAGTAGCAATAGGGCCAGCCGTAGAAACCCCCATCGCGGACCGAGGTGAGATAGTCGGGAGGTGTCTCGTCGCCCAGGCCATCGCGCTCGTTGACCACGGTCCAAAGCACGCCGGTCTGTGGCTCCCATGCGAGGCCCACGGCATTGCGCAGGCCGCTGGCAAAGATGCGGCTGGTGCCGCGCGCAAGATCGAGCTCATAGATGGCGGCCCGGCCTTCCTCGACTTCCATGCCGCTCTCGGCGATATTGGTGAGCGAGCCAACCCCGGCATAGAGCCTCTCACCGTCGGGGCTCGGCAGCAGGCTCCGCGTCCAATGCCCGGCAGGCTTGAACTCGATGAGTTTCCGCCCCGGCGCAGCGATGCGGTCCGCGCCCGCCGCATACGGGAAGGCCACCACGCTGTCGGTGTTGCCGACATAGAAGGTGTCGCCCAGCAGCGCCATGCCGAACGGCTGGTTCAGCCCCTCCATAAAAGTTTCGCGCCTTTCGGCGATGCCGTCGCTATCGGTGTCGCGCAGCAACGTGATGCGGTTCGCACTGACGCCAAGGGCGTCGGCACGTCTCATCGTGGCCTGCATCGCGTAGCCGAACACGCTCCGGACCGGTCCTTGGACCTGCGTCGACTCGGCAACGAGGACGTCGCCATTGGGCAGCACGTGGATCCAGCGCGGATGTTCCAGGCCGGTCGCAAACGCATTGACCTTGAGCCCCGGCGCTGCCACCGGCTTCTGCCCGTCGGTCCACCCCCTCGCCGTCGGCATCTTGAGCGTCGGTATAGTGCCCTGCGGCTTCGCCACTGGAACCACCGGAGCGCGGCCCCAGGCCGGCTCGGGCGCTGCGCCCTGCAACCGGCGCCACAGCAGCGCGGCGGCGCCGATCAGCGCGACTATTCGTGCAACAATGCCGGACAAGTTCATGTCATTCCCCTGTTGATCGCGCGCACACTATCCGACACGAGGGCGCGTTAAAACCGTCGACGTGCGAGCTCACCGGCACCTGGAGCGCATTCCCATAGCGCCGGCAACGCAGAGGACGGGCCCCCGGGACGGCCACTCTGTCGTTGGTTTGAGGAAGAGTCTTGAGAGAGCGAGGGTTTAAGCGGCCATGGGCGACGTAGTAGTTTGGCCTCCCCGATTCATCTTCGACTTTCGCCGGCACACTTCAGGATCCAGACGCATCCTGTCTGCTGGCATTCCGGTATCGGCGCGGGCTTGTTTGAAAAGCATTGCGAAAGGCGCGGCTGAGACTACTCGATTCCGAAAAGCCCCAGCGGAATGCGATCGACGTAATGCTTTGGTGAGCGAGACTGGCATCGGCGAGGTCGCGTCGGCAGCCCGCGAGACGCCGCTCACGAACATATTCACCGACCGTACCGCCCGAACTTTGCCGAAAGACCTGTTGGAGATGGCCACTGGAGAGCCCGACAGCCTCGGCGATCTTTTCAATAGATAAAAACGGATCCCCCAGCGACTCCGATATATAGGCGCATGCACGCGCGAAGTAGAACGCCGATGCGTTGTGGCCGCGGCGTCCGATATTGCCTTCGAAAAAGCTCCGCGTGGCCAATGCAAGGTGATCGAGCGCGCGATTCGCGGCGGCGGGCAAAAGCATAGGTTCGATGGCGGAGACGAAGCGTTCGAGAAGAACGATATTTTGACGGGCAATTGCGGTCAGCGCATCGTCGCCAGAGAGAGCCATCCCCGCCAGGTCGCGGTTCTTTGGAACGATGTCATGAAATAGCGGAGTCGGCATTCTTAAAATGCTCTGCTTGAAGGTCTGCGGAAAAATCACTTCGTATGGCCGGGCCGTATCGAGAAAGCCAATATCCCCGGTTTCAAGCGTTGTCTGTTGCTCAGCCTGGCGTATCGTGCATGTCCCTTTGCCCTGTACCATGAGAAGCCACGTCGGCTCGGGCTGGATGCTTATCAACGCGCGGGTGCGATTGACCCGCTGCGGATCAGCTTCGACGTGAACAAGATCGAAGCTCGGCATATGCGCAAGAGGGATTGATTGGGCATGGATGGCACCCGCATAGGGGTGTTCCTCAGTCAGCGCGTTCGCTTCAACACCCGCTATCGTATGACAAACAACTTCACGCCAAAAGTCGAGGCGCTGGGCCGCAGGAACGCTCGCTGTGGTCAGCAAGCCAGCGACTTTCGCAGAGTCGGGCGGCGGGGCGTCCTTGCCTTGCCGTATCGTGCCGGGCAGCGAAGTCACGGGGGACCTCGGTGAAATTCGATTGCTACAAGCCAAAATATCTAACCATGAGGCGCCCAGACTGTCGACGAAAAATCTGAGTTTAAGTCAAATCCGGGCCGCAACCTGTCAAGACATCTCTCCCGATCCAATCCAGCCTATTGTTTGAGCAAGCTTCGATCCCGTCATTTGTTGGCTGGCGACATCGCCAACCGTCACAAGGGCCGGCCGTCACAAGGAGAGCGTTGAATGTCCGCATCGTTCGAGATGATCAACGGAATACCAAATTACAACCTCTACATCGCCGGTCAGTGGACGCGCTCCTTGCGCAACGAAACCACGGAAAGCACAAATCCTGCGACAGGGGAGCTTTTTGCACGCGTGCAGCAGGCCGGCGTGGCCGAAACGGAAAAGGCCATCACCGCCGCCCACAAATCATACAAGGCCTGGTTCGAGACGCCGGTATCCGCGAGGGAGGCCGTATTCTTAAGGGCTGCCGATGTGCTCGCGGCAAAGGCCAAGGATATCACCGAAGTCCTTGTCGCCGAATCCGGATCGGTCTTCGGCAAAGCAGGTTTTGAAGTCGGCTATTGCTTTGACCTGTTGCGAACGGCAGCCGCCGAAATGCGCAGGTCGCCGGGCGAGACCATGCCGCTGACGGCGCCGGGGCAATTTGGCTTCACCATTCGCCAGCCCCTCGGCGTGATCGCAGGCATCGCGCCGTTTAATGCCCCCTTTCTTCTCGCCATGAAGAAAGTCGTTTTGGCGTTGGCTGCGGGCAACGGGTTTGTTCTGAAGCCTTCAGAACTTACGCCTGTCACCGGACTAAAGATTGCGGAAGTGTTCGACGAGGCCGGCCTGCCGCACGGTTTGCTCAGCGTTATTCCGGGACCGGCGGCCGAGATCGGAGCGGCGATCTTCGCAGATCCCCGCGTGCGAATGATCACTTTCACCGGTTCGACGCACACCGGTCGCATGCTTGCGGTGGAAGCTGCAAAAACCCTGAAGCGCTTTACGCTTGAGATGGGTGGTAAAAGTCCATTGATCGTCCTGGGTGATGCGGACGTGGATTATGCTGTGAAAGCCGCGGCGTTCGGAATCTTCTTTCATCAAGGCCAGGTGTGCATGGCGAACTCGCGCATTCTTGTCGAAGAACCGATATTCGATGCTTTTTGCGAGCGCTTCGCCGCCGTCGCTCAAAGCCTCAAGGTGGGCGATCCCCGTGAGCCCGACACGGTCATCGGTCCGCTGATCCGGGGTACCCAGTGTGCCGTGATCGATGGCCATGTCGAAGACGCCGTTAGCAAGGGCGCAAAATTGATGTGCGGGGCCACCCACAAGGATCAGTATTATTGGCCGACCGTTCTCAGCGGTGTCACTTCCGACATGCGCATCTTTCACGAAGAAAGCTTCGGCCCGGTTACGTCGATCATCAAGGTCCGCGACCACGAAGAGGCGCTCGAGATTGCCAATGCCACCGACTACGGGCTCTCATCGGGTGTGATAACCAACAACATGCAGAAGGCTCTCGACCTGGCGTTCGGGCTCGAGTCCGGAATGGTTCACCTCAATGATTGTACGGTTTCCGACGAGCCGCATGTACCGTTTGGTGGTGTCAAGAACAGCGGATACGGCCGCGAAGGCGGTCGCTTCTCGATGGAGGAAATGACCGAGCTCAAATGGATCACGGTGCAACGGGGGCAGCGCGCCTTTCCGATCTAACGGCACAGCTTTTTTTCGAGGCGACCTGTCTCGTGTATCAATGCACGGCAGGTCGTGCTTTCGTTACGGAGTCTCGATGCACGGTCGGGCTGCGCCAGGGCGATGACCACCAGAACTTCTGCTTTCTGCCGGCCAAGACTGCGAACTTGGCGAGATGTTTCGCCAGAGAAATACAGACAGTCGCCTTTCTCCATCGCGATCTCTTCGCCAACGAGCTTTGATCGCGATCCGAAGCAAATTTATTGATGAGTCTCCTATCACTATTTGTTGGAAGAAATCGAAGGCCTCTTACTCGCAGAGCTTCGAAAGATTCTCGAAGGCAGGGAAGCCGACCGCGCTGCTGTTGAGCGGGCAAGGTGCATTATGAACGCTATTGACACCGCCAAGCAGGAACAAACAAGAGAAGATGCCAGGACGGCGGCAATTGAATGATGACACCGTTGGCGCGTGAAAATCTCTCGCGCGTTGCTCCAATTCAGGTAGGCAGCACTTCTCGAAACCGCCAGTTTTCATTCTGACAAACCCGGCTGTTCATTCTGACAGACGTTTACCTTTTGGCCGCCTGTTTGATGCGCTTTATCTGCGCATCTTGTTTGCCGTCGTCGTGGTTGTTGCAGGTGGTTCGCCGTCGCCGCTGTCGATGACCTATCGTCCCTTCATCAACTGCGTGGCGATCAGGCCTGACGTGCTGCATTGATGTCGGTCCTGGCGAAGTCCTCTCCCTTGAACAGCAGTGGCTCGCCGCGGGTCCGCGCCAGTGCATAGGAAAAGCAATCTCCGTAGTTCAGCGCTGCAGCGTGACGTCCTTTGCCGTACCGGCGCCAGACCCGGCGCGCCGCATCGGCCTGTTCGACATCGACCGGGACGACTTCGGCCCCGACCTTGAGCAGCCAAAAATCAAATTCCCGTCCGCCCGCGTCGCCGAGCCGCGTCTCGATCACGATCGTGGCTTCGAGCACGGTTGCCGCGGAAATCAACCGGACCGGATCATCGGCGATCCGTTCTTCGAAGTCTGCCGCATCAGGTTCGTTGAGCGCGATCGCCACGATTGCGGATGTGTCGATCACCATCAGCGCGGCAATCCATTTTCGTCATAACCGAGGATGTCCTCCGGCGTACGGTCGTCCAGGACCGGCAACGCGCTCCAGCGCCTGCGGATTTCGGCCAGATCCTCCAGCAGGGTGACCTTGCGGGAATGGCCGCCTACCCGGCGCAGCCGCTCCTCGATGGCACGTTTGGTCGCCGTCGTAATGTTCTCCCCCGTGAGCTGCGCGAGGGTTCGGGCGAGGCGCTCAGTTTCAGGGTCTTTAATGCTCAGGGCCATAAGTTTTGGGTTCCTTAGTACCTAAATAGGTACCTTCTACCTAGTTTCCGCACAAGGGTTCTTCGTGAATATCTAATAGAACAAATAAAGAACATACGCCTCGGTTATCTCTAAGGACATGCCGCGATAATCGCTGCATCCCCCTCACATCCGAAACGACGCCAGCAGCGCCTTTTCCGCCTGGCTGGCATAGCGCTCCTTGTGGCGCAGCGCGTAAAACGCGCGCTTCGGCAGGTCGATCTTGACGCGATGGAGCGTGCCGGCGGCGAGCGACGGCGCCACCACCAGATCGGAGATCGCGGTGGCGCAATCGCCGGATTCCACGGCAACGCGCACCGCTTCGTTCGATGGCAGTTCGAGGCGGATATCGAGGTCCGACAATTTGATGTCGAATTTCTTCAGCGCGGCCTCGAACATCGATCGTGTGCCCGAGCCCGGCTCGCGCAGGATCCAGCAGGTTTTTGTCAGTAGTTTTGGCGTGATGCGTGCCTGGCCGGTCCAGGGATGGTTGACGCCGACCACGATGGCGAGCGAATCGCCTTCGATTTTGCGGACGGCGAGTGCGGGATTGTCGACTTCGCCCTCGACGAAGCCGAGATCCGCATCCCCTCGATGGACGGCATGGGCGACCTGTTCGGTGTTGGCGATGCTCACGCGCAGGTCGATGCCGGGATGGGTTTTGCGAAAGGCCGCGATGCGGGGCGGCAGCCAGTAATTTGCAACCGTCTGGCTTGCCGCCAGCGCCAGCGAGCCGCGCTTGAGGCCGGCGAGATCATTCAACACCTGCGCCGCGGCCTTGGCGCGCGCCACCACCGCGCGGGCCTCATTGAGGAAATCACGGCCGGTCTGGGTCAGCGCGATGCCGCGGCCGACGCGGTCGAACAGCTTTATGCCGTAACGTGCCTCTAACGCGGCGATCGCAGCGCTCGTTGCCGATTGGGTCAAATGCAGTTCGCTGGCCGCTTGCGTGACGTGCTGTTTTTCCGCGACCGCGATGAAAATGCGAAGCTGCTCCAAGGTCATCTGACTACCCCATCCATTTGATCAGCGTGAGGCTGAAGGTGGCGATGAAGAGGAAGGCGAAGGCGCCGAGCAGAGCGGGGCGAATGCCCTTCGCCGCCAGCTTGCCGATGCTCGTCTCCAACCCCATCGCGGCGAGTGCAACAGACAACAGGAATGTCGTCGCGGCAACGACCCATGCCTTGGCTTCGAGGGGGATCGTCACAATACTGTTGACCCCGACCAGCGCCACGAAGCCGAGCACGAACCATGGCACCGGCGGCCGCGCCGACGGTGCGCCGGCGGATTTGCCGCCCTTTACGCCGCGCGCGGCCAGCACCCCGATCGCAATCACCATCGGCGCCAGCAGCATGACGCGCGACAATTTGGCGATCGTTCCAAACTCGCCGGCCTGTTGTCCATCCTGGAACGCCACGGCAACCACCTGCGCAATTTCGTGGATCGAGGCGCCGGACCATAGCCCGAACGCATGCGGGTCGAGGTGCAACAGGCCGGGCAGCAGCGGGTAGGAAAACATCGCTACCGATCCGAACACAGTGACACAGGCGACCGCATAGGCGACGTCTTCGTCGTCGGCATCCGTGACGGTGTTGGTGGCGATGACAGCGGAAGCGCCGCAGATTGAGGTGCCGGCCGCGATCAATTGCGTGAGTTTTGCTTCGACCCCCAGCAGTTTGCCCATCCAGATCGTAAGGACGAAGGTGGCAAGCACGGTCGTGACGATAATGCCGAGACCGCGGCCGCCGATCTCGACGACCTGGTGCGAGGTCAGTTGCAGCCCGAGCAGGATGATGGCGAGACGAAGCAGCCGGCGGAGACTGAAGCTGACGCCGGCTTTCGCCCAGGCCGCGGTGCCGACGATATTGTGATAGGCGATCCCGATCATGATCGAAAGAATCATCGGGCTGAACGTCGCCATGCCCGGCAGCAGCCTCAGCGCGAACGCCGCGCCCGCGATCGTTGAATTCAAGGCTAGGCCCGGCAGGATTTCGAGGGCGTGGCTTGTGAACCGGCGCCGGGCGGGGAGGGGGGCGCGGGCGCCGGCCTGTTCGTTCAGCGGCCCGGTCAATTCAGTGCTGGTCATGAGTTGGACTCCGTCTGCTTCCAACCCGAATATCGGAACGCCCGATTAATCTATCCAACAGATAATTTTCATTAAATCAATAGACGTGGTCGATTGATAGGCCGGCGACCCGCTCGGACAATCAGTGGGCCTTTACGCCGGACCGCCCCTGCACGGGTAGCCGCATGCGGCCAACGCAGTGCCCAGCGCAAAAAAGATGCTATATCGGCAGCTGCATGTCCCATCCTCCCGATCCCATCACACGATCCGTCGTCCAGCATCGGCTGAGTTCGATCGTGGCGGAAATGGGCGAGGCGATGCTTCGCACCTCTTACTCGCAAATCCTCAACTCGAGCCGCGATTTTTCGCTGGCGATTTGCGATGTATCGGCGCGGCTGATTGCGCAGGCCGATCACATCCCGGTCCATGTCGGCGCGCTGCCCTGGGCGACGCGCGCGGTCGAAGAACGGTTCAAGGAGGTCGCGCCGGGGGACGTGATCCTGATGAACGATCCCTATCACGGCGGCAGCCATCTTCCTGACCTTACCGTGTTCGTGCCGATCTTCGACGGCAGCCGTCGATTGTTCTGGAGCATCGTGCGCGCCCACCAAAGCGATATCGGCGGCGCGACGCATGGCGCCTATAATCCTGCCGCCACCGAGATCTGGCAGGAAGGGTTGCGCATTCCGCCGATCAAGCTCTCAGAGGCAGGGCGCGTGCGCGACGATATCCTCGACATGCTGGCGCTCAATGTCCGCAATTCCCACGATTTTCGCGGCGATCTGGCCGCGATGATCGGTGCCGCGCATATGGGCGAGCGGCGGATGGCAAAACTGTTCCGCGAACTGGGCGCGGGCGTCGTGGAGGCTTCGATCGAATCCATTCTGGACGCGGCCGAACAGCAGGCCCGCGCCGTGGTGTCGACCTGGAAGGACGGCGTGTTCTTTGGCGAGGCCTTTCTCGACGACGATGGCCGCGGCAACAACGACATCAGGATCGCGGCGAAGGTCACGAAACGCGGCAGCAACATCGAAGTCGATCTGTCCGCTTCCGATCCGCAAGTCTCGAGTTTTGTCAATTCCTCCCACGCCAACATGCACGCCGCCGTCGTGATGGCGTTCGCCTATCTGATCGATCCCGACACGCCCAAGAATTCCGGCGCGTTGCGGCCGCTGACGGTGGTGGCAAAACAAGGCACCATCGTCTGGGCCGATCCGGGACGGCCGGTGACGCTGTGCACCAGTCATCCGTCGAACGAGATCGTCGAGGCGGTCATCAAGGCGCTCGCGGCGTCCTGTCCCGATCGCGTCATGGCCGGATGGGGCCGAAGGTTTCGCATCGCGATCCAGGGCGAGGATCCGCGCACCGGTCGCGGCTTCATCTGGCACCTATTCCATGCGCGTCCGGGCGGCGGGGCCTCGCCGGGCGGCGACGGCTGGTCGTCGATCGGAGAGTGGCATTCGGTCGGCGGTCTGAAATTCGGCAGCCTCGAAGTCGCGGAAGCGCGTTTCCCGCTGCATTTCCGCCAACACGAATTCCTGCCCAATTCCGGCGGCGACGGCCAGTTTCGCGGCGGCCTCGGCGTGGCGCTCGATCTCGTGTTCGAAACCGAGAAGCCGGCGCTGGGCAATACCGCCGGTGACGGCGCGCGGCACGGCTCCTGCGGCATGCTGGGCGGCGAAGACGGCGTGCCGCATCGCTATCGGTTGCTTTCGACTGATAAGCCGCCGCGCACGCTGCGCACCAAGGAGGTCGGTATCGAAATCCTGCCGGGCGATTGCCTGGAGGTCCGCTCCGCCGGCGGAGGCGGCTGGGGACCGCCGGCCAAGCGCGCGCGAGAGGCGCGCGAACGCGATCGCGCGCAGGGCCTCGTCACGGACGAAGCAGCGAAGGCGCGGCTCCCTTGAGCAAACTGACTGTTGGCATCGACGTTGGCGGCACTTTTACGGATCTGGTCGCGATCGACGCGGCGGGACGCTCGGTGTTCGCAAAATCGCCATCAACGCCGCAAGACCAATCGATCGGCGTGATGGCAGGGTTAGAAGAACTCGCGCGCCGGCTCGGTCTTTCGCGTTCGGAGATGCTTGCTGGCACGCAGCGGCTGGTTCACGGCACCACGGTCGCGACCAATGCGCTGCTCGAGCGCAAGGGCGCCAAGGTCGCGCTGTTGACCACCGAGGGCCATCGCGACATCGTTGAAATGCGCGAAGGGCTCAAGGGCAATCGCTACGATTTGCGCACGCCGCCGCCTGAGCCACTGGTGCCGCGCGAGTTGCGTTTTGGGGTGCGCGAGCGGCTGCGGCCGAATGGCGAAGTCATGACGCCGCTCGATCAGCAGTCGCTTGGGGAAGCGATCGACGCGATCCGAAAATCCGGCGTCACGTCGGTTGCAGTTTGTTTCCTGCATTCCTACCGCAATCCGGCGCATGAGATCGCGGCGGCGGAGCGCCTTGCGCGTGAACTCCCTGATGTCAGCCTGTCACGCTCGAGCGACGTGCTGCCGCAGATCAAGGAATATGAGCGCGTCTCGACCACGATCGTGAATGCTTACGTCGGCCCGATCGTCCGGCATTATCTCACCGGCCTCGAGCGCCGCCTGCAGGAAGCAGGTTTTGGCGGCAGCCTCTTCATCATCCTGTCCCATGGCGGCATGGCGCCGGTTGCGGAGGCGGCGCGGCTGGCGGCGGCCACCGTCTTGTCCGGTCCTGCGGGCGGCATGTCGGGCTGCCGGCGCTGTTCGGCGATGCTTGGGATTCCCGATCTCGTGGCCTTCGACATGGGCGGCACTTCGACCGACATCTCCCTGATCGCCGACGGCGCGATGTCGCTGTCGGCCGACGGCGGACTGGCCGGCCAGCGCATCGCGCTGCGCAGCCTCGACATATCGAGCATTGCCGCCGGCGGCGGCTCGATCGCATCGGTTGATTCCGGCGGCATCTTCCGGGTCGGTCCCGCGAGCGCCGGCGCCGTGCCGGGGCCGGCCTGCTATGGCAATGGCGGCACTGCGGCGACCGTGACCGATGCCAATGTCATCCTCGGCTATCTCGATGCCAAAGCGTTCATGGGCGGTGCCCGGCCGCTCGACATGGCGGCCGCCGAGGCCGCAGTCGACGCGCTCGCGGCATCGCTTGCGATCACCCGCACACAGGCGGCCGCGGGCATCTTTCGCCTGGTCAATTTGAAAATGGCCGACGGCATCCGGATGATGACGCTGCGGCGCGGCGTCGACCCCAGGCGTTTTGCGCTGCTGAGTTTCGGCGGCGCCGCCGGACTGCACGCCTGCGAGGTGGCGCGCGAACTCGACATCGAGCGCATCATCGTGCCGACCAATGCATCGGTGCTCTCGGCCTGGGGCATGCTGACCAGCGACCTGCGCTATGAGCTCGGCCGCACGCATTTCGAAACCGGCGCGCGCAGCAACGCCTCGGAAGTGCGCGACATTTTCGTCGATCTGGAAACGCAGGCCGTCGAACGGCTGCGCGGCTGGTTCGACGGACCGATTGCGATCGAGCGCTCGGCCGAGATGCGCTATGGCGAGCAAATTTTCGAGATCGACGTTCCCTTGAGCGACATCGATCTCAACTCGCCGGCGCTGATTGCCGAGATCGAGGATCGCTTCCATCTCAGGCACGAGGAGCTTTACACCTACGCCTCGCGCGACCAGGAGGTGGTGTTCGTCAATGCGCGGGTGGCCGCGATCGGGGCGGTTTCAGCCGCTGAGAGGGACGAGGAGAAGGTTGAGGCGGCGACGCCTTGCGCGCCGCGCTCGACGCGAAAGGCGTTGTTCGGCGATTGGTGCGAGGTGCCGGTCTACGCGCTCGATGATTTGCGGCCGGGCCATACGCTGGACGGACCCGCCATCATCGAAGCCGAGACCACGACCGTAATGATCAACGCCGGCGATGGGCTCGCCGTCAACGGGCGCGGCTGGCTCGATATTCGAATTGCGCGGAAACCGGATATCGATCGCAGCTGAGCTTCACGCCCCCTCGGCGCTTGCGAGCTTGTCCTGCGTCTTGGTCTCGAAATCGGAGGCGTCGTGGCGCTCGTGCAACTGGCTTGCGGGCTCGCCCCAGGTGCGGTTGACCATGCGCCCGCGCTTGACCGCCGGGCGCTTGGCGATGGTGTCGGTCCAGCGTTGCACGTTCTTGTACGCCTCGACCTCGAGGAATTCGCCCGCACCATACAAGAGGCCTTTCGCGAGGCCGGCATACCAGGGCCACACCGCGATATCAGCGATCGTATAATCCTTGCCTGCGAGATATTCTCTGTCGGCAAGCCGGCGGTCGAGCACGTCGAGCTGGCGCTTCACCTCCATCGCGAAGCGATCGATCGCGTATTCGATCTTGGCCGGCGCGTAGGCGTAGAAATGGCCGAAGCCGCCGCCGAGATAGGGCGCGGCACCCATCTGCCAGAACAGCCAGGACAGGCATTCCGCGCGTGTCGAATCGGTCGGCAGCAACGCGCCGAATTTTTCCGCGAGATGCATGAGGATCGCACCCGATTCGAATACCCTGACCGGCACAGGCCCGGAGCGGTCCATCAGCGCCGGGATCTTCGAGTTGGGGTTTACCGCCACGAAGCCGCTTCCGAACTGATTGCCGTCGATCTTGATCAGCCAGGCGTCGTATTCGGCGCCGCCAAAGCCTCGCGCCAGCAGTTCTTCCAGCATCACCGTGACCTTGACGCCGTTCGGTGTCGCCAGCGAATAGAGCTGCAGCGGATGGCGGCCGACCGGCAGCTCCTTGTCATGCGTGGGCCCTGCGACCGGACGGTTGATCGCGGCGAACCTGCCGCCTGACTCCTTGTTCCAGCTCCAGACTTTTGGCGGCACATAGTCGGTTGGCTCGGTCATGCTTCAGGCTCCAGGCATTTGACGAACGCTCAATGGTCATCAAATCGGGGCCGCTGGCAACCGCACTCGTTGCAGACCAGCGCGGACTTAAGGTGTTGACCGATGCCTGCGATGGCCGATAGGAAGACGACAAGAGGCTGGTCAGCAGCTCTTTCAGGGGAGGGAAATCCGAGATGTTTTCGCACGTGATGATCGGGACGAACGATTTGGGGAAAGCCAAGGCGTTCTATGACGGGTTGCTCGGCACGCTCGGCGTGGCGCCTGCGAAGGTCGACGGCCATCGCATCTTCTACTTCACGAAGTCAGGCGTTTTTTCCGTGTCCGAGCCGATCAACGGCAAGCCGGCGACTCCCGCCAATGGCGGCACCATCGGCTTCTCCTGCGATTCACCCGAGCAAGCCGACGCGTGGCACGCGGCCGGAATCGCCCATGGCGGGACGAGTTGCGAAAATCCTCCCGGTGTGCGCGAGGGCTCCGCCGGCAAACTCTATCTCGCCTATCTGCGCGACCCCGACGGCAACAAGCTCTGCGCCCTGTATCGGATCCGCTGAGCTGATTTCTGTCGCCAGTCCGGAACCAGACAGACTGGCGATGTCTCATCGATGAGCGGGATGACTCCCCGGCGCAGGCAGATGGCGCCGGGGATGGCGAAATCACGAAATGCCCTTGATGTCGGTCTCGGCGAAATCGCCGCCGACATAAAGCAGGGGGCAGTCGTGTTCTCTTGCTAATTCGTAGGCAAAACAGTCGCCGAAATTGAGGCATGCGGCATGGACGCCTTTTCCCCATTGCGCATAGGCCAGCGCAACCCGTCGCGCTGAGGCTGCAGTCACCGCTACGGTATTGAAGCCTAATCCGTCGATGAGTTTTGCCATTTCTTCGCTGACATTGCGGCGTGCCGCGACGATCAATGCTTCGGCGACCGTCGCCGCCGAGATCAGGATATCGGCTTCTTTCTCGAGCGCCGCAATGCACGCATTGGCCTCGGCCTCGTTAAGCACAACAGCCATCAGTGCGGATGTATCGACGGCAATCATCCGGGCAGGCCGTCATCGCCGTAGAGGAAGTCCTGGCTCCTTGCGGCGTCCGGCCCGGGCGTTGCCTTTGCCGCGCCGCTCGCCCGCACGGCTTCGAGCAGCGCTCGCCGCGCCTTCCGGTTAGATGCCGGCGTCACCGGAACCAGCCGTACAGCTTCATGTCCGTGACGGGTCAGGATCACTTCGTCACCAGCTTCGGCGCGGCGCACCAGCTCGGTCAACTGTCCCTTGGCTTCGGTAACGGAAATTCGCACGGTTTCCTCTTCTTGATCTGCGAACCGACCATCCGATAAAATGGACCATTCAATGGTCCATGTCAACGGAAGGGGCCGTTTAGACCAGTCGCGTGTCTTGCGAGCCCCCGGTCAGCCCTCGCGGTAGGCTAAAAGGGGTCAGTGCGTCGACGGGGATGGCCGCATGCCCGGAACGCAATGCTGTCAGCCCGGAAAATGATGTATCCGCTGGCTTCGCACCCCGCTCAGAGGCTGTTCCGAGCGATATCAAAAATTCTGGAGGAAGATGTTCATGTCGCCTTTGCCGCTCTCAGGCATCAAGATTCTTGATCTCACGCGTGTGCTGGCGGGGCCGCTGTCGGCGCAGATGCTGGCCGATCTCGGCGCCGACGTGATCAAGATCGAGCGGCCGGGCACCGGCGACGACGCGCGCGCCTTCGGCCCGCCCTATCTGGTCGATCCGGAAGGAAAGGAAAACAACAACAACGCGTTCTACTTCTGCGCCAACCGCAACAAGAAATCCGTCACCGTCAATATCGCCACGTCCGAGGGACAAGAGATCATTCGCGAGCTTGCAAAAACCGCCGACGTGATGATGGAGAACTACAAGGTCGGCGACCTCAAGCGCTACAAGCTCGACTACCAGACGATCCGCGCCATCAACCCCGGCATCATCTATTGCTCGGTGACCGGTTTCGGT
This sequence comes from Bradyrhizobium lablabi, assembly GCF_900141755.1. NCBI lineage: Bacteria > Pseudomonadati > Pseudomonadota > Alphaproteobacteria > Hyphomicrobiales > Nitrobacteraceae > Bradyrhizobium > Bradyrhizobium lablabi. The sequence goes on from NZ_LT670844.1 coordinate 7,060,150, forward strand.
CAGACCGGGCCTTATGCGCCGCGCGCGGGTTATGACGCGATCTTCCAGGCGATGGGCGGGCTGATGAGCGTCACCGGCCATATGGACGGCGAGGCCGGCGCCGGACCGATGAAGGTCGGGCCCTCCATCGTCGACTACATGACCGGCATGAACACCTCGATCGGCATTCTCTCAGCCCTTTATCATCGCGATGCCAATGGCGGCGAGGGCCAGCATATCGACGTCTGCCTGCTCGACACCGTGATCGCCTCGCTGTCGCATTACGCGCAGATCTATCTCGTCAATGGCAAGACGCCGCCGCGGCGCGGCACCTGGGGCAATGGCGGCATGCCGGCCGGCGTGTTCCGCTGCGCCGACGGCGAATTGATGCTGGTGGTCGGCAATGACGGGCAGTTCGCACGGACCTGCGAGGTTTTGGGCAGCCCGGAGCTCGCCACAAATGCAAAATTCGTCAAGAACAACGACCGCGTCGTCAACGGCAAGGAGATCATGGCGATTTTTGCCGGGCTGTTTTTGAAGAACAAGGTCGCCTATTGGCTGGACGAACTGGAAAAGGCCGGCGTGCCCTGCGGCCCCGTCAACGATTTCGCGCAGGTGTTCGCCGATCCGCATGTGCGCGAGCGCGGCATGGAGATCAAGGTCAACCATCCGTTCGAGCCGGAACTGTCCTTGATCCGCAATCCCATCACGTTCTCCGGAACGCCGGTAAAAGACTATCGCGCGCCGCCGCTGTTAGGGGCGGACACGAGGGAAGTGCTGGCGTCCAAGCTTGGATATGACGACGCAAAACTCGAGACCCTGAAAAAGCAGAAGATTATATAGTCGGTCGTCGGTCGTGGGCGGAGCAAGTCAATTCCGCTACTTATGTCGTCCGCGGTGCCGGTGCGTGGAGGACGGGTGCACGCTGGGTTGGGCCAGTTGCTGCCGCGATTCCTGAAGACGACGCTGATAGCCAGGCGAGTCCATGATGTTTGCCGCGCCGCCGCGAGCGGACAAAGGTTCGCTCGAAACGACGACTGCGGTCGTTGCCGCCGCAACCGTTAGAAGCAATTTCCGGGAATTTTTCATGTCGCGTGTCCTGCCTGATTGAACCGAACAATCCGTTCCAATTCAAGGCTTGATCATGGCGCGTCCCGCGCCATCAGTTTGGCGGGCGGCTTTCTTTCCACCTCACCCCCGGTCAGCGCCATCACCGACACCGCGACAACGCGCTCGATGATGTCAGCGACATCGTCGAGATCGCACTTTCCCTCCGACAGTTTTGTCAATCGCTCGCTGTCGCGCACCGTCTGGTGCGCCATCGCCAAGGCAAAATGCAGCGCCCAATAGAGCTCGACCTCGCTGCGGTCGGGCAGGGCGCGGCGCATTGCGGCGACGAATTTTCGCAAATGATCGATCTCGCGATTGCGGATGCGGCGGATCGGCGGCACCGATTCGATCGAGGCGCGGATCATGAAGCGCGCCGCGGTCGAGCGTTCGCGCTCGGGGCCGAGACAGCCGCGCAACGTCGGCCCGACCAGCGCGCGCAGGATCGCGTCAATCGAGGCGCGGCCGCCGCCTCCTTCTTCCGCCGCCTTCAATTCGTTGAGCCGCTCGCGGTTGGTGGCGATGCTGCGGGTGACGAAGAGTTCGGCGATCAACTCGTCCTTGGAACCGAAATGATAGTTCACCGCCGCGAGATTGACGTCGGCGGCCGCGACGATGTCGCGCAGCGTGACGTCGCCAAAACCGCGGTCGGCGTAAAGCCGCTCGGCGGCGGCAAGGATCGCGCCTCTGGTGTGATCCGACGCCATCTCATGGCCCTATGCGGTGGGGGCGTTGCATTTCAAACAGTTGTATGAAACTATCGTTTGAGACCGGGGAATGTCAATGCGGAAGTCTTCGAGACCGAAGTTTGCCGCGTGGCATCCCGGGCCGGCCGATCCTCGCCGCCGCCGCCAATCGCAGCGGTCAGATTAGTCTTGCGGACGGGGAACGGCGGGGAGACAGTGCCGCCAACAATTTTCGCCAGAGAAATGTGAGGAACGCCCAATGGACTTCAACATGTCTGACCGTCAGCGCGAATGGCTCAATCGGGTGCAGTCGTTCATGCACAAGCATGTGCGGCCCGCGGTCCCGATCTACAAGCAGCAGGACGCCGAGGGCGCGCGCTGGAAGGTGATCCCGATCCTGGAAGACCTGAAGAAAAAGGCGCGCGCCGAAGGTCTGTGGAACATGTTCATGCCGCCGTCGGCGCATGAGGACGACGAATTCCGCGGCGCGGGATTGAGCAATCTCGAATATGCGCCGCTCGCCGAGGAGATGGGCCATATCAGCTGGGCGTCGGAGGTCTTCAACTGCTCCGCGCCGGACACCGGCAACATGGAAGTCTTGATGCGCTACGGCACCAAGGAGCACAAGCGCAGATGGCTGCGTCCGCTGATGGATGGCGAAATCCGCTCCGCCTTCCTGATGACCGAGCCGGCGGTGGCTTCGTCCGACGCCACCAATATCGAAACTCGCATTGAAAAAGACGGCGATCACTACGTCATCAACGGCCGCAAATGGTGGTCGTCCGGCGTCGGTGATCCCCGCTGCAAGATCGCGATCGTGATGGGCAAGACCGATCCGAGCCAGCCGCGCTATCAGCAGCAGTCGCAGATCCTGGTGCCGCTCGACACCAAGGGCATCACGGTCGAGAAGATGCTGCCGGTGTTCGGTTTCGACGATGCGCCGCACGGCCATGCCCAGGTGCTCTTGGAAAACGTCCGCGTTCCCGCCAGCAACATTTTGCTCGGCGAGGGCAGGGGTTTTGAGATCGCGCAGGGGCGTCTCGGTCCCGGCCGCATCCATCACTGCATGCGCACCATCGGCAAGGCCGAGGAGGCGCTGGAGAAAATGGTAAAACGGCTGTCGTCGCGCACCGCGTTTGGCAAGAAGATCATCGAATATTCGATCTGGGAACAGCGCATCGCCGAGGCCCGCACCGACATCGAGATGAACCGGCTGTTGTGCCTCAAGGCCGCCGACATGATGGACAAGGTCGGCAACAAGACCGCCCAGCTCGAGATCGCCATGATCAAGGTGGCGGCGCCCAACATGGCGCTGAAGATCATCGACCACGCCATCCAGGCCTACGGCGCCGCCGGCGTCTCCGACGACGCGGGCTTGGCCCGGGATTATGCCTCGATGCGCACCATGCGGCTCGCCGACGGCCCGGACGAGGTCCATAACCGCGCCATTGCCAGACTTGAACTTCGGAAGTATGCAAACTCTCCCACTACGCATTAACGGGAGCCCCTGATTGGCGCTCCCTTAAAGAAAATTGAGGGAGCGTCATCTTGGCCGAGGGCGTCAGAAAAGACGAAGAATTCTCCGGCACCAGGCCGGTCGAGGAGCGACATCGGTTCGATGAGATCAGCCTCGACCGCTGGATGCACGAGCATGTCGAAGGGTACCAAGGACCCCTGGTCGTCCTGCAGTTCAAGGGCGGCCAGTCCAACCCGACCTACCGGCTCGATACGCCCGATCGCTCGTATGTGATGCGGCGCCGGCCGTTCGGGAAATTGCTGCCGTCGGCCCACGCGGTCGATCGCGAGTTCCGCGTCATCGCCGCGCTGGGCAAACAGGGCTTTCCGGTCGCCAAGGCCTACGCGCTGTGCACCGACGATGCGGTGGTCGGCTCTGCCTTCTACATCATGTCGATGGAAGAGGGGCGGGTGTTCTGGGATCCCTCGCTGCCGAGCCAGCCAGGCGAAGCCCGACGCAAGATTTTTTCCAGCAAGATCGAGACACTGGCAAAACTGCACGTGTTCGATCCGCAAGCGATCGGGCTCGGCGATTTCGGCAAGCCCGGCAATTATTTTGCGCGCCAGGTCGACCGCTGGACCAAGCAATACCGCGCCTCCGAGACGCAACACATTCCCGAATTCGAGAAGCTCGCCGAATGGCTGCCGAAGACCGTGCCGGAACAGAAGCGGGTGTCGATCGTGCACGGCGACTATCGGCTCGACAACATGATCTTCCATCCGACCGAGCCGCGGGTGCAGGCGGTGCTCGACTGGGAATTGTCGACGCTCGGTGATCCCATGGCCGATTTCACTTATCTTCTGATGCAATGGACCATGCCGGGTCTCGCCAATGCCGACCTCAAGGCGTTGAACATTCCGAGCATGGAAGAGGCCGCAAAGATCTATTGCGACGTCACCGGCATGGGTGTGCCGGACCTCAACTGGTATTTTTCCTACAACCTGTTCCGCCTCGCCGGCATCACGCAGGGTATCGCGGGGCGGATTCGCGATGGCACCGCGGCGAACGCGAAGGCGATCGAATCGGCCAAGCGCACCGTGCCGCTGTCGAAGGCATCCTGGGAATACGCGCAGAAGGCGGGCGCGACGTAAACAGCGCGAAAAAGCAAACAGTGTCATCGCCCGCGAAAAGCGGGCGATCCAGTATTCCAGAGGCGTCGGTGATACAATCGAGAGGCCGCGGCGTACTGGATGCCCCGCTGGAGCCTGTCATCGGGCTCGCCGAAGGCGAGACCCGGTGGCGGGGCATGACGACTTCTTTCTGCGCCAGGCGGGATTTGAAAGGCGATCCTTCGACCATATCTCCCAGCGAACCGGAGATCGCCATGATCCAGCAACTGCGCATTTACGAAATCTTCGAAAACAACAAGACCGCGTTCCACGCCCGCTTTCGCGATCATGCGGCGCGGATCATGCGAACCAGATACGGCTTTCGGATTGTCGCGATGTGGGAAACCAAATTTGGCGACAGGACCGAGTTTGCCTACTTGCTCGAATGGCCGGATGAAGCAACCAAGACCGCCGCTTGGTCGGCCTTCATGGCCGACACTGAGTGGTCCGAGATCAAACGCGTGACGCATGCGGAGCATGGCCTGATGGTAGGCCAGATCGAGGACCGCTTGCTCGCTCCCGTCGAATATTCACCGGCGAAGGGGCGGAGCCTTTTGCGCACGGCTTGAGTGCGCGCAAAAGGCCGGCCCAAATCCACGTCGTCCCGGACCAGCGAGCGAAAGCGAGCGCCGATCCGGGACCCAACCACAAATGTCCGTTGTTACGCCGGGCTGGAGCCACAGCGTACGCATCAAGTCGCGTCGGCGTTTTAGGGGATTGAGCTGGTCGATCTTGTCTTGGGTGCTGCGCTCCTTGGCGCGGTCGAAGGGGCGCCCGCTGGCGCCGGCTTTCAAGCCCGCAACGGAGGCGGTGCTAAACCAAGGTATGGGGCATCACCAACCAACACGAGGTTTGGACCAACCTTCGTAGAATCGAGCCGCCCGGCTTTCTCCGATTAGGTTGGTACTCGCAAGCCTCACCCGGGAATGCGCCGAGCGAGCCTGAGCAAAAAATGTGAGTGAAGCACACAACTATTCTCCCGAGCCGACAAAAAAGTATAGCGCCGCTACAATCTCGGCGGAATAATCTCATAATTCAGACGTTTCTTGATCAGCATCGCGTGAGGCGGCCAGATTCAAATCCGACAGCCAGGAGCGGATAGTCATGAAGTGTCTCGCAATGTCATTCGTGGCGGTCATGACGCTTGCAGGAGTTAGAGCAAGCGATGCGGCGGTTCGGATCAAGGAGGACCGTGGCGGCCGGATCGGAGCTTATGTCGACAAGTATAAGGGCCTGCGCAGCTCGGGCGAGATGGTGATAATAGACGGTTATTGTGTCTCAGCCTGCACCATCGTTCTCGGCTCGGTGCCTCCTGACAAGATATGCGTGACCTCTCGTGCCAAGCTCGGATTCCACGCCGCCTGGAATCCCGGTTCCAAGGGTCGTCAAATAACCGACGCCGAAGCAACGCAGAACCTTTATTCGATGTATCCATCGGAGGTTCGGCGCTGGATCGACCAGCGCGGAGGGCTTTCCCCACGCATGATTTTCCTGAGCGGCCGCGAGCTCGCGACCATGTACCGCCCGTGCCATCTGGATTCGCGGGCTTCTTCGTACTGACGCTATTCAACCAGATTGCAGCGCACGCCCGCTAAGCTCACCTGGAGTCCCGCTGACTCCTGCCTCATCTGCTGTATCGATGCGCCATTCCAGTGCGTCTGGAAAGCTTCCGGGCTGGCGTACAATTCGTACAGCATGATCGTATCAGCCTCCTCTTGTGGCACCATGATCTCAAACTGCAGCGTTCCGGGCTCGGCGGCGAGACACCGTTTGCCATGAGCTTTGAGAAACGTCAGGTACTCATCTCGCTTGCCGGGAACCGTCTTGATCGTCGCAACGATTGCGTACTTGGACATCGGTCCTCCCTTGCTGCTCCGGCGCCGCGCATGCGCCCGCCTAAATCGGCTTCCCCGTATACGGCATCGACGCCGTCAGTCCGCCATCGACCGGGATCGCCTGGCCGTTAACATAGGAGGCATCATCGCTGGCCAGAAAAAGTCCCATCGCGGCGAGTTCATGCGGCTGGCCGGCACGTTTCAACGGATTGAGCTGGCCGATCTTGTCCTGGGTGCCGCGTTCCTTGGCGCGGTCGAATACCGGTTTTGTCATGCCGGTTTCGACCAGGCCGGGACACACCGCATTGATCCGCACGCCGGTGCCGGACAGCGAATAGGCTGACGTCTGCACCAGGCTGATGACGCCGGCCTTGCTGGCGCCATAGGGATGCCCGCTGGCGCCGGCTTTTAAGCCCGCAACGGAGGCGGTGCAAACGATCGAGCCGTAGTTCTGTTTGATCATGTGCGGCATGGAATGTTTGATCGCGAGGAACGGTCCGATCAGATTGACGCGCAAAACTTCCTGCCAATGTTCCACGGTCTGTTCGGCGAGCGGCACCAATCCGCCGCTGACGCCGGCATTGGCCCAGATCGCATCCAGTTTGCCGTACGCGGAGAGGGCCTTGTCGATGAAAGCGATGACGTCCTTTTCCGAACCGGCATCCGCCATCACGGCGTCCGCGGTGCCGCCGGCCTTGCGGACCTGTTCCACGGTTTCCTTGACGCCGTCGGTGCGGTCGACCGCGATCAGTTTTGCACCCTCTTTGGTGAACAACAAAGATGCCGCGCGGCCGATGCCGCTGCCCGCGCCGGTGATGATGACGGATTTGCCTTCGAGGCGGCCCATGAGTTTCTCCCTGATAGAACTATAATTATCCATAGCGTTTTCCAGCGAAGTGGCTACCGGTTCGCGTCAAGAAAACGTGTCAAAAATAGATTACAAGTGCCGCCTTGCGGAATTTCAAACAAGATTTCAAACGTTCAAGTCACTTGAGGCGAAGTGAGCTCTCGCGTAGGACACACGAACATTATTGAAGGGTGCTTGCGATGTCCAATCCAGACAAGTCGGCCGTCGTCGCGACGCGATGGTGGTGGGTGCGTCACGCACCGGTTCGCGAGGACAATGGCTGCATCTATGGACAGAAGGACCTTGGCTGCGACACCTCTGATCGCGTGGTATTCGAGGCTGTCGCAAAGATCCTGCCTCGCAATGCCGTCTGGTATGCAAGCAATCTCAAACGCACCCATCAAACGGCGGAAGCGATCTGGGCCGCGGGTTTCCCGAAGCCTGCGAGCATGATTCAGGAAGCTGCCTTCGCCGAACAAAATCTCGGTCAGTGGCAGGGCATGAATCGCGCGGCTTTTCTCGCCAGCCGGCCGCCCGGCAACCAATGGTTTGCGGCGATCGACGAACCTGCACCGGGCGGTGAAAGTTTCATGGACCTCTATAACCGCGTGCGCCGCGCGATCGAGGCGATCAATGTCGAGCACGCTGGCAAGGATGTGATCGTGGCGGGACATGGCGGAACGATCAAGGCCGCCGTCGGTCTTGCGCTGGGCGGGCAGCCGGAAAAAGGCCTCGCCTTTGACATCGACAATTGTTCGGTGACGCGGCTCGATCATTTCGCAAGCTCGGGTAACAGCATTTGGCGGCTTCCGATGGTCAACCAGCAGCCGTGGATCGCGGACGCCTCGCACAACGCCATGCATCAGCCGGCCGGGCCGGAAATCGCGACCGCGAGCAAACTCGCCTGATCCGTCGCTTATTGTCTCGCGGCGCGAACGCTGGTTAGCTGGATGGAAATGAAAACCGGCGCATCCGCCGGATCAATATCTGGGAGAGACGCATGACCTTGTTTGACATGTCGGGAAAAGTCGCCGTGATCACCGGCTCCTCGCGCGGCATCGGCCGGGCCATCGCCGAGCGCATGGCCGAGCATGGCGCCAAGGTGGTGATCTCCTCGCGCAAGCAGCAGGCCTGCGACGAGGTGGCGAAGGCCATCAACGACAAGGCCGGCAAGCAGGTCGCACTTTCGGTCGCCGCCAACATCTCGACCAAGGATGACCTAAAGCACCTCGTCGAGGAAACCAACCGCGCCTTCGGCAAGATCGACACGCTGGTCTGCAATGCGGCGTCAAATCCCTATTACGGGCCGCAGGCGGGAATTTCCGACGAGCAATTCCGCAAGATCCTGGACAACAACATCGTCGCCAATCACTGGCTGATCTCGCTGGTGGTGCCGCAGATGATCGAGCGCAAGGACGGCTCGATCACCATCATCTCCTCGATCGGGGGCTTGAAGGGCTCGACCGTGCTCGGCTCCTATGCGATCTCGAAGGCCGCCGACATGCAGCTCGCACGCAATCTCGCCTGCGAATACGGCAAGCACAACATCCGCGTGAACTGCATCGCGCCGGGCCTGATCAAGACCGATTTTGCCAAGGCGCTGTGGGACAATCCGGAGACCCTGAAAGCCTCCACCGCCCGCTCGCCCTTGTTGCGCATCGGCGAGCCCGACGAGATCGCGGGCGCCGCGGTGTTTCTGGGTTCGGCGGCAGGGACGTTCATGACCGGGCAGACCATCGTGATCGATGGCGGCGCGACGATCAGTTGAGGACGTACGAGCGGCGATGCTTGCTCAACTGTCATCGTCCGCGAAGGCGGACGATCCAGTAAACGCGGCCGTCTCGGACCTATAACAAGCGTCACGGCGTACTGGATGCCCCGCCTTCGCGGGGCATGACGACAGTGGGTGTGGCGGCGCGCCGGGACGACGAGATATTTAACGCGCGAAATTCGTCACTCCACCGCCGCGTACACCAGGCCCCGCAGCAGCGAGCGGATATATTCGCGCTGGCCGGGGCCCTGCATCATGAACACCGCGAACATCTCTTCCGCCGGATCGATCCAGAAGAAGGTGCCGGCCATCCCGCTCCAGAAGAACTGACCGACCGAGCCCGCGAACGGCGCCATGCCCGGCTGGGTGCGGACCGCGAAGCCGAGCCCAAAACCGTGACCGGCCGGCATCAGGCGAGACGCGACCTTGACCTTGGGGCCGAGATGATCGGACGCCATCAGCTCCAGCGTCTTGCGGCCGATGATGCGGTTGCCGTCCAGCGTGCCGCCGTTGAGCAGCATCTGGCAGAACCGGGCATAATCCATCGTGGTCGAGACCAGGCCGCCGCCGCCGGATTCCATGACCGGCTGTTCCAGCATGTTGAAGAGCTGCACCTTCTCGCCGCTCCAGGGATCGATCGGGAACGCCTCGGCGAGGCGACCGGCATTCTCTTCGCCGGTGTGAAACGCGGTCTCGGCCATCTGCAGCGGCGCCAGGATTTTCTCGGCGAGGTACGCGCTCAGGCTTTTGCCGGAGACGACTTCGATGATGCGGCCGAGAATGTCGGTGGAGCGGCTGTAGTTCCACTCCGAGCCGGGCTGGCAGATCAGGGGCAGGCTGCCGACCAGGCTTGCATGTTCGGCGTTGCTGATCTTGCGGCTGCGCAGCCGCGATTCCTTATAGAGCTGCTGCACCAGGCTGTTGCCGGTATGGTCGTAGGTGATGCCTGAGGTGTGCCGCAACAGATCCTGGATCGTGATCGGCCGTGCCAAGGGCACCAGATCGAGCTTGCCATTGTTCTCGACGCCGACCTTCTGATCGGCGAACTCCGGAATGAATTTCGCGATCGGATCGCCGAGGACGAAATGGCCTTCCTCCAGCAGCATCATAATGCCGACCGAGACGATCGGTTTGGTCATCGAGAAGATGCGGAAGATCGAATTGTGCGCCATTGGTGTGGAAGCCGCCGGGCTTTGCCGGCCGAGCGCCTCGAACCAGCCGACCTGGCCGCGGCGCGCCACCATTACGGTCACGCCTGGAACGGTTCCCTTGTCGATCTCGCGCTTGAACGCGTCCGACATCCGTTGCAGCGCCGCGGGCGAGAGCCCGAGTGATTCCGGCTTGGCTTGCGGAAGCGGCGGGGTCTGCGGGGCGGGGGCGTGTTTTGCGACGGTTTGCGCGGTCATGGTGTTTCCTTTGCTCTTGTTGCCGGGCTTGGCGGAAGTCTGGCGCAGAACGGCCGCCTTGAACAGGCCGGTTAATCCCTTCGCCCTTGCAATCGGGGCATTCCTTATGCTTGAAACGGCGCGGATCGGCGGCGACGCGGGTTCGGCTCTAGGAGTGTAGCTCAATTGGTAGAGCACCGGTCTCCAAAACCGGGGGTCGCAGGTTCGAGCCCTGCCACTCCTGCCAGCTAAATCAACGACTTAGCGATAGAACCTGCCCAACACGATGAGAACGTGGACCCAATTTGGACCCAAGCGGGATTCACGGCTGAAGGAAGCCGGCCGCTGACCGCGGACACGGAGATCTGTCGGTTCCGCTTCGCATCGTTCTTGAGTAGGACGCCTGGATCATCGCCGGTCAGCTCGGCGACGAGCTCGCGACCTCGGGGTTTGTAACTTCCCTATTTCACATGCTGATCGGATTCAGACCTAATCGGACCCGTGTCATTTTCCATAGTCATGCCTTGCGCGATAAACGCAACAGCGGCGTTCGACTGCAACATCATGAATTCGGGTTTCTTTCTGCCGATCGAAGTGATCCAAAAATAATAAAACGTGATCTGCTGCGATCCCACAATCTGAAACGTCAGAACGATCTGTGCATCTGCCACATTGTTCGCGCTATAGTTCGCTGTCGGAACGGAAAACCTACAGGTGCCGTCCGAATTATTGTGAGGGCAGGTGTAGTGCCATTCGTAGACGGCCGCTCCCGGTGGGAACGGATTCGGTTGAGGTATCGGGCGCGCGATTTGAGTCTCGGCGACGAGGGGCCCGTTGACTATCAGCCCACCAAGCAAGCACAACGCGGAAAACAAACGAGTCAGTGGCATCAGGTCACCGCATATAAGTCGTGTTTGCTTCAGCGGCCGAGATGTGCGGGATGTGGATCACGGTGTGTTCGGAAGGCGGCCTCGCTGCACCTTGCCAGATATTCTCGCTAGGCCGAACATAAACCCCGACGGTCTCCAAAACCGGGGGTCGCAGGTTCGAGTCCTGCCACTCCTGCCAGCTTTTTCAATGTGTTAGCTGGCCTTTGATAATCTTAACTTTAGGCTCTTGTCCCAATTGCCCCAAGCGCCCCGGACCGTTCGGGGTCAGATAACGCCGCCGGCATCGATGGCTTTTTTGGCGAGCTCGACGGCCTTCTCGGCCGTCAGCGCATCGGCTGAGGTTGTGTATTCGTCGCGCACGGAGGGCGGGACGGCCACCCGGATTTTCTTGCCGTCCAATTTGCGGACGGTCGCGCGCCATTTATCCGTGTCGCGCTGGAAGGCGTCGATGACATAGGCCTTATAGGTCACGCCGCTCACGGGAGGTTGCCTCACGGCGCGGGCATCCAGGCCGTTCGCGATCTCATGAACGATCTCAATGATCTCGCGAACGATACGGCCGCGCGCGCCCTCGGTTGCGTCCGTGAGCAGATACCTCGCCGCCGCGCTGATCTCCGCCTTGGCTTCATCGGCGCCCGGGTAGCGGGTGTCATATTCGGGGGCAGTGGGGCCCGTTTTGTCGGCGAAGAATTTGCGGATTGGTTCCATCGGAGCCTTATACCGGGTGCCGCTAAACGGCAGGTGAACTTGATCGTATAAACCCGGGGGTATTCGGCAAACCGGGATGCGCAGGATTCGCGCCCTGCTTCGCGCCGATGCCGCCTGAGACGCCCAAGGTCGGTTCCCGCGACCTTGACCTTTGGCCCTACCCGCAGTACATAGCCGCCACCTGCTGCCGGCCCGTTTTGACGGATATCCGGCGCGGCTTTTAAAACCCCCGAACAATCGAGCCCGCTTGCCGGCTCATCCTTCGAGAGAGGGCTGGGCGCTAAAGGACTGTTCGGAATCCGTAAACCGTAAATCGTCAGACACTTCGGATCACATCAAGGCGGATCACATCAAGGATGGCTTTCAGCCCGTTCAAATTCCTGCAGGAAGTGCGCTCGGAGACCGCCAAGGTCACCTGGCCGACCCGCCGCGAGACGACGATTACCACCATCATGGTGTTTGTGATGGTGGCGCTGGCTTCGATCTTCTTCTTCGCCTCGGATCAGATCATCCGTTTCCTCGTCACCTTCATACTCGGCATCCACTGATGACAAGCGCCGGAACGCAAACGATGGACAAGCGCTGGTATATCGTCCACGCCTATTCGAACTTCGAAAAGAAGGTGGCGGAATCGATCCGCGAGCAGTCGAAGCAGCGCGGGCTCGATGAACTGTTCGAGCAGGTGCTGGTGCCGACCGAAAAGGTCACCGAAGTCCGCCGCGGCCGCAAGGTCGACGCCGAGCGCAAGTTTTTCCCGGGCTATGTCCTGGTCAAGATGAAGCTGACCGACGAGGCGTTTCATCTTATCAAGAATACCCCGAAGGTGACGGGCTTCCTCGGCGCGGAAAACAAGCCGATGCCGATCTCCGAAGCGGAAGCCATGCGGATCCTGCATCAGGTGCAGGAAGGCGTGGAGCGCCCGAAGGCGTCGGTGTCGTTCGAGATCGGCGAGAATGTGCGCGTGGCCGACGGCCCGTTCGCCTCGTTCTCGGGCGTGGTCGAGGAAATCGACGAGGCGCGCTCGCGCGTGAAGGTCGCGGTCTCGATCTTCGGCCGCGCCACGCCGGTCGAACTGGAATTCGGTCAGGTCGAGAAGGTCTGATCGTTCTTTTTGCCTCTCCCCGCTTGCGGGGAGAGGTCGGATCAACGCGCAGCGATGATCCGGGTGAGGGGGCCCTCCGCGCGTTCAGTGCGTGGGACTGCCCCTCACCCCGCCCTCTCCCCGCAAGAGCGGGGCGAGGGTGAAGAGAACAGCCGTGGAAGGGGACTGACGGTCGCCAGCCGTCATGCGAACCGCACCACGGTCCTGTGAAGTTTCCGGAATGGTCCGGAAACAGCATGAGGAGTGATAAATGGCAAAGAAAGTGACCGGATACCTGAAATTGCAGGTGCCGGCGGGTGCTGCGAATCCGTCGCCCCCGATCGGCCCCGCGCTTGGTCAGCGCGGCCTCAACATCATGGAATTCTGCAAGGCGTTCAACGCGCAGACGCAGAAGGAAGAGAAGAATACCCCGATTCCCGTGGTGATCACGATCTACGCCGATCGTTCCTTCACCTTCGAGATGAAGACGCCCCCGATGTCGTTCTTCCTCAAGCAGGCCGCCAAAATCCAGTCCGGGTCGAAAGCCCCGGGCCGCGACAAGGCGGGTGCGGTGACACGCGCGCAGGTGCGCGAGATCGCCGAGAAGAAGATGAAGGATCTCAATTGCGATACCATCGAAGCGGCCATGAAGATGGTCGAGGGCTCCGCCCGGTCGATGGGTCTTGAAGTTGCGGGGTAACGGGTCATGGCAATCGGAAAACGTTTGAAGAAGGCCCGCGAGGGCGTCGACCGCGAAAAGCTCTATCCGCTCGCGGATGCCATCAAGATGGTCAAAGAGCGCGCCAAGTCGAAGTTCGACGAGACCGTCGAGATCGCGATCAATCTCGGGGTCGATCCGCGTCACGCCGACCAGATGGTGCGTGGCGTCGTCACCTTGCCGAACGGTACCGGCCGCACCTTGCGGGTCGGCGTGTTCGCGCGCGGCGCCAAGGCCGAGGAAGCCAAGGCCGCGGGGGCTGACGTCGTCGGCGCCGAGGACCTCGTGGAAAAAGTGCAGGGCGGCAACATCGACTTCGACCGCTGCATCGCGACCCCCGACATGATGCCGCTGGTCGGCCGGTTGGGTAAGGTGCTCGGACCGCGCGGCATGATGCCGAACCCGAAGATCGGCACCGTGACCATGGACGTCGCCAACGCCGTGAAGGGCGCCAAGGGCGGTTCGGTCGAATTCCGCGTCGAGAAGGCGGGCATCGTCCAGGCCGGTATCGGCAAGGCGTCATTCTCGGAAGAAAAGCTGGTGCAGAACGTCAAGGCGCTCGCGGACGCGGTTGCAAAAGCAAAACCGGCCGGCGCCAAGGGCACCTACATCCAGCGCGTCGCGGTCTCCTCCACCATGGGGCCGGGCGTCAAGGTTGAGCCGGGAAGCCTGCTCGGTTAATTGCGCTAACGAGAATCAGGAGCCGGGCATCCCGCGTGGGGTGCCCGGCTTTTTTTGACGCATTCGATGAACGGCTTGAGCTGATGGATGCGGCAGTCAGACACGGCGCCGCGCGCGCTAGAGCATGATCCGGAAAAGTGGGTACCGGTTTTCCGAAAAGATCATGCTCAAACAAAAAGATAGAGCGGAATAACGATTCGAAGAAAAGTCATCACGCTCTAGCTGTTTTTCTGCTTGGTGGAGGCGATGCCGGGCACGATCGCGCGGGGTAGAATCGGCGGGGTCGGGGAATCGTCGAGCACCGTTGCCACAGTGCGGCTTACGCCGACGATCAGCGTCGCCAGATAATGGTCGGCCTGTTCGCGGATATCGCAGAACCCGCCTCGGGTCGTGTCCGACAGCGCGAGTTCGTCGTTGCCGTTGAAGGTATCGCGAACCGCCTTGCGGGTATATGCGCCGACATTCGCGAAAATATACTGGCTCAGCGCATCCGGGAAATACATCTGGCCGGTGAGCATGTCCCTGTCGTCGATGAATATCTTGAAGTGAATATGCACGGTGCGACCTCGGTACCAGCCCGGATAGACAGTGCGGAAGGAGGCTTCGCCGCGCGCGTCCGCGATCTGTGTGCCGCGCATGAAACTGGCGCCTGAGGTATCGACGTTCTGCTTGTCGCCTTGACCGGGATAGCCCGAGTAGTAGCCATCCGCCCGCGTGTGCCAGACGTCGATACGGACGCCGGAGACCGGCGTGCAATTTGCCGCATCGAGCACGATGAAGCGCAACCGCAGGGGCACGCCGGGATGTCCCTCGGTTATGTCCGCGCGCTGCAGCTTCGGATTGAAGTAGAACGGACCCGGCACCGCCGCCGGCGTGAGCACGCACGCCGGCGTCAGCGCAACGGCCGGGGCCGCCGGAGCTTGCGCGAACGCGCGGGGCGCGGATGAGATGATTGCTGGCGCGGACGCGAGCGTGGCGAGGGTCGCGCGGCGGCTGAGGAGCGATTTTCCGGGCGAAGGCATGGCTGAGCTTCCGGAAGCGCATGAGCACTTGCCGACACATGATACACGGACCGAGCACATTGAAGTAAAGTCACAAATGCTCGCGTGGCCAATGAGCCGACGCGAAAGTCAGGACGTCTCGCCAGCACTTCCCCCAGGAATTCACAAAATGCCCCAAAAAGTCCTGATCTTTTCGCGATTCCCCAAGGCACTGATGCTGCGGATCGGCGAACGTTTTGACCTCCTGGACGCCGCCGGCAAGCCGCCGAACGAGGTTTTCAGCACGGACGAGCTCTCCGGCATCCGCGCGATGATCACGGCCGGCGGCACGCCACTCGGCGGTGGCATGATGGACATGATGCCGAAGCTCGGTGCGATCGTCTGCTACGGCACAGGTTACGATGGCGTCGATCTCGCGGCAGCCGCCGGGCGTAAGATCGTGGTCGGACACAGTCCGGGCGCGAACGCTGCATCGGTCGCCGACATCGCGGTGACGCTGATGCTGGCGGTGACGCGGCGGCTATTGCCGGCGGACAATTATGTCCGGAGCGGCAACTGGTCGGATGCAAAACCGTCGCCCTTGATGCGGCCGCAGCCCGGCAATCCCGGCCGCAAGGTCGGCATCTACGGCATGGGCGAGATCGGCCGCAAGATCGCGGCCCGCGTCGCGGCATTCGAGTGCGAGGTGGCCTATTTCAGCCGCAGCCGGCACGACGTGCCCTACCAATATCTGCCAAGCCTGGAAGCGCTGGCGGAATGGTGCAGCGTCCTGATGATCGCAGTCCGCGCCGGCGCCGACACCCATCACGCGGTCAATGCAAACATCCTGCAAAAGCTCGGCAAGGACGGCTATGTCGTCAACATCGCGCGCGGCTCGGCGATCGATCAGCAGGCGTTGGTCGCAGCGCTCGCGGATGAGACCATCGCCGGCGCCGGCCTCGACGTCTACGAGAAGGAGCCGCATGCGCCGGACGTGCTGACGGCGTTTCCGAACGTGGTGCTGACCCCCCATGTCGGCGGCCACACGCTCGATGCGCACACCGCGATGCAGAACTGCGTGATCGCCAATCTCGAGGCATATTTTGCGGGCAGGCCGCTGCCCTATGCGGTTCGGAACCTCTGAAACGAGTGACTTCGGGCCAAGTCTGGTAGGATTACCAGTCGGTTCGATTGCCGCGAATTTCCCCTTGGCAAGCCGGAAAAGACTCGTTAAACAATTCCTACCGGACGTGCTGGCCGTTGCTGGCACGTCCGTGCTCGCATTCCGAAAGCCCGATACGATAGGAGATCATTCCTTTCAGGACATCCGCAAGGGATTGCTGGAAAGGAAGGAAAACCGGTCGTTTTGGTGGAATCGGGCCGGGGTCGTTCGGCTTTGGGCCGGGTGGCCTCGATCCTGTCCAAGACTGCAGGCGCCCGCGGCAAAACCAAACGTTTCGCCAATGGCTTAATCGCATGGCCTGCATAGACGGGTGAAGACCGGATTTCGCTTTCGTCGCTTCCCGCGACGCCCAAGCGGATTTGGTTCGAACCTCGACACCCCGTGTTTCCGTAAAGGGCGCGGGAGGGCAGGCTTTTCAATGTCGTCTTGCCCGGCGTGTCCTAAGAGACTGGTGTCTTGAGGTCAGGTTCAGGCGGGACGATGGGTGCAACCCGGCGGTCCTGCCTTTTGGGCAAAGGCCGCCAACCGGAGAGAGCTTGCTGTGGAAAGAGCGGCAAAAAAAGACGCGGTCGATGAGCTGAACGGTCTGTTCAAGACCACCAGCGTCGCGATCGTGGCTCATTATTCCGGCCTCACCGTGGCCCAGATGCAGAAGCTGCGTATGCAGATGAAGCAGGCGGGCGCCTCGGTGAAGGTCTCGAAGAACCGTCTCGCCAAAATTGCTCTTGAAGGCACGGACGTCGTTGCCATCGGTCCCCTGTTGAAGGGGCCGACCGTGATCGCGACTTCAAACGATCCGGTAGCGGCGCCGAAGGTTGCCGTCGAATTCGCCAAGACGAACGAGCAGTTCGTCATTCTCGGCGGATCGATGGGCAAAACCGTCCTGAATGTCGATGGCGTGAAGGCGCTTGCCTCGCTGCCTTCGCTCGATGAGTTGCGTGGCAAGATCGTCGGCCTCCTGGTGGCGCCGGCAACCAAGATCGCCCAGCTCACGACCGCGCCCGCAGCCAAGCTCGCGCGCGTTGTTCAGGCCTATGCCTCAAAGAGCGAAGCGGCGTGAGGCCCTTCGCAACATTCAAACCTGGTTCGAACCGATACGCTTAAGGAAACAGATCAATGGCTGACTTACAGAAGATTGTAGACGACCTCTCGAGCCTGACCGTGCTCGAAGCCGCCGAGCTCGCAAAGCTCCTTGAAGAAAAGTGGGGCGTGTCGGCTGCGGCTGCCGTCGCGGTTGCCGGCCCCGCCGGTGGTGGGGCTGCTGCGGCTCCCGCCGAAGAAAAGACCGAGTTCACGGTCGTGCTCGCCGCCGCCGGCGAGAAGAAGATCGAAGTCATCAAGGAAGTCCGCGCCATCACCGGCCTCGGCCTCAAGGAAGCCAAGGACCTCGTCGAAGGTGCGCCGAAGCCTGTCAAGGAAGGCGTCAACAAGGACGAAGCCGAGAAGGTCAAGGCCCAGCTCGAAAAGGCTGGCGCCAAGGTTGAGCTGAAGTAACGCAAGTTGCTTCAGCGAAATCCCGGGCGTGCGAAGCGCGACCCGGGATCCATCGCCCCCGGGGCAAGCAAGGCGTGTGCCGAGCGCGACCCGGGGATCGCCCCACCAAAGGCGTGGATGGCCGGGTCAAGCCCGGCCATGACGAAAATGGAGGGCGCGTACACAGAAATGTGTGGGGATTCGAAGGCTTTGCCCCTCGAATCTCCACGATTGCCGGCCCATATAGGGTCGGCAGCACGAAAGCACGGTTAGGCGGCGGGAACGGCAGCGTTTCTACGCAAGCCGTTGGGAGATAAGCAATTTCGGGCTTTTTCAGTCCGTGAAGCAAATGGTTATGACGGGCGGGTGCGGTCATGCGCCCCGCGCGTCGTTTTGCGTTCTGAAGGTCCGGCGCGCGGATTCGGGATTTAAGTCCTGAGTTTAGGGTTCCAGGTCTAGGAACGAATCGAAATTCAACCCGGGGGCGATGCCAATCGCGCTCCGGAGGGTTCGCCCAGTGAGGGGCGACGAAATGAGAGGCCACGATGGCGCAGCAGACATTCACCGGTCGCAAACGCGTTCGCAAGTTCTTCGGACATATCAAGGAAGTCGCAGAGATGCCGAACCTGATCGAGGTTCAGAAGGCGTCCTATGACCAGTTCTTGATGGTCGACGAACCGCCGGGCGGCCGGCTGGACGAGGGCCTGCAGGCGGTGTTCCGCTCGGTGTTCCCGATTTCGGATTTCTCCGGCACCTCGATGCTGGAATTCGTCCGCTACGAGTTCGAGCCGCCGAAATATGACGTCGACGAGTGCCGCCAGCGCGGCATGACCTATGCTGCGCCGCTGAAGGTGACGCTGCGCCTGATCGTGTTCGATATCGACGAGGAAACCGGCGCCAAATCGGTCAAGGACATCAAGGAGCAGGACGTCTACATGGGCGATATCCCGCTCATGACGATGAACGGCACCTTCGTCGTCAACGGCACCGAGCGCGTCATCGTCTCGCAGATGCACCGTTCGCCCGGCGTGTTCTTCGACCACGACAAGGGCAAGACCCACTCCTCGGGCAAACTCCTGTTTGCCGCGCGCGTGATTCCCTATCGCGGTTCCTGGCTCGATATCGAATTCGACGCCAAGGACATCGTGTTCGCGCGCATCGACCGCCGCCGCAAGATCCCGGTGACGTCGCTGATGTTCGCGCTCGGCCTCGACGGCGAGCAGATTCTCTCGACCTTCTACAAGAAGATCAGCTTCAAGAGGACCAAGGATGGCTGGCGCGTGCCGTTCGACGCCGCCCGTTTCCGCGGTTACTCCACCATCAACGATTTGATCGATGCCGACACCGGCAAGGTCGTGCTGGAAGCCGGCAAGAAGCTCACCGTGCGCGCCGCGCGCCAGCTCCAGGAAAAGGGGCTGAAGGCGCTGCGCCTGTCGGATGAGGAACTGGTCGGCAACTATCTGGCCGAGGACCTCGTCAATCCGAAGACCGGCGAAATCTATGCCGAAGCCGGCGAGGAAATTACCGAGAAGTCGCTGAAGGCGCTCAACGAGCACGGCTACAAGGAATTGCCGCTGCTCGACATCGACCATGTCAATGTCGGCGCCTATATCCGCAACACGCTGCACGCCGACAAGAACATGACGCGGGAAGACGCGCTGTTCGACATCTATCGCGTGATGCGTCCCGGCGAGCCGCCGACCATCGATTCCGCGCAGACCATGTTCCAGTCGCTGTTTTTCGACAGTGAGCGCTACGACCTGTCCGCGGTCGGCCGCGTCAAGATGAACATGCGCCTCGAGCTCGATGCGCCCGACACCCATCGCACGCTGCGCAAGGAAGACATCCTCGCCGTCATCAAGACCCTGGTCGATCTGCGCGACGGCAAGGGCGAGATCGACGACATCGACCATCTCGGCAACCGCCGCGTGCGTTCGGTCGGCGAATTGATGGAGAACCAGTACCGCATCGGCCTGTTGCGCATGGAGCGCGCGATCAAGGAGCGGATGTCCAGTGTCGATATCGACACCGTGATGCCGCAGGACCTGATCAACGCCAAGCCGGCGGCCGCCGCGGTGCGCGAGTTCTTCGGCTCCTCGCAGCTCTCGCAGTTCATGGACCAGACCAACCCGCTGTCGGAGATCACCCACAAGCGCCGGCTCTCGGCGCTTGGCCCGGGCGGTCTGACCCGCGAGCGCGCCGGCTTCGAGGTGCGCGACGTGCATCCGACGCATTACGGCCGGATCTGCCCGATCGAGACGCCCGAAGGCCCGAATATCGGCCTGATCAACTCGCTCGCCACCTTTGCGCGCGTGAACAAGTATGGCTTCGTCGAAACGCCCTATCGCAAGGTCAAGGACGGCCGCGTCACCGACGAGGTGGTCTATCTTTCGGCGATGGAAGAGGGCCGCTATCACGTTGCGCAAGCCAACGTCGCGCTGGATAACCGTGGCCGCTTCACCGACGACCTCGTGGTCTGCCGCCATGCCGGCGACGTCTTGATGATCACGCCGGACAAGGTCGACTATATGGACGTGTCGCCGAAGCAGCTGGTTTCGGTCGCAGCTGCCCTGATCCCGTTCCTCGAGAACGACGACGCCAACCGCGCGCTGATGGGCTCGAACATGCAGCGTCAGGCGGTGCCGTTGGTGCGTGCCGAGGCGCCGTTTGTCGGCACCGGCATGGAAGGCGTGGTCGCCCGCGACTCCGGCGCTGCGATCGCGGCACGCCGCACCGGCGTGATCGACCAGATCGACGCCACCCGTATCGTGATCCGCGCCACCGAGGATCTCGATCCGACCAAGTCGGGCGTCGATATCTACCGGCTGATGAAGTACCAGCGCTCCAACCAGTCGACCTGCATCAACCAGCGTCCGCTGGTGAAGGTCGGCGACGTCGTCAAGAAGGGCGACATCATTGCCGACGGTCCCTCGACCGATCTCGGCGAGCTCGCGCTCGGCCGCAACGTGCTGGTCGCGTTCATGCCGTGGAACGGCTACAACTTCGAAGACTCGATCCTGCTCTCGGAGCGGATCGTGAAGGACGACGTCTTCACCTCGATCCACATCGAGGAATTCGAGGTGATGGCCCGCGACACCAAGCTTGGTCCCGAGGAGATCACCCGCGACATTCCGAACGTTTCGGAAGAAGCGCTGAAGAACCTCGACGAAGCCGGCATCGTCTATATCGGCGCGGAAGTGCGCGCCGGCGACATCCTGGTCGGCAAGATCACGCCGAAGGGCGAGAGCCCGATGACGCCGGAAGAGAAGCTGTTGCGCGCGATCTTCGGCGAAAAGGCCTCCGACGTCCGCGACACCTCGCTGCGGGTGCCGCCGGGCGTGCAGGGCACGATCGTCGAAGTACGCGTCTTCAACCGCCACGGCGTCGACAAGGACGAGCGTGCGCTGGCGATCGAGCGGGAAGAGATCGAGCGTCTGGCAAAGGACCGCGACGACGAGCAGGCGATTTTGGACCGCAACGTCTATAGCCGCCTCGCCGAGCTCCTGGAAAACCGCCAGGGCATCGCCGGTCCGAAGGGATTCAAGAAGGACACCAAGATCACCCGCGCGGTGCTCGATGAGCATCCGCGGTCGCAATGGTGGATGTTTGCGTCCCCCAACGACAAGCTGATGGCCGAAATCGAGGCGATGCGGAAGCAGTACGACGAGTCGAAGCGGGGCCTTGAACAGCGCTTCCTCGACAAGGTCGAGAAACTGCAGCGTGGCGACGAATTGCCGCCCGGCGTGATGAAGATGGTGAAAGTCTTCGTCGCGGTGAAGCGCAAGATCCAGCCCGGCGACAAGATGGCCGGCCGTCACGGCAACAAGGGCGTGGTGTCCAAGATCGTTCCGATCGAGGACATGCCGTTCCTCGAGGACGGCACGCATGCGGACATCGTGCTCAATCCGCTCGGCGTGCCGAGCCGGATGAACGTCGGTCAGATTCTCGAGACCCATCTCGGCTGGGCCTGCGCCGGCCTCGGCAAGCGCATCGGCCAGACGGTCGATGCCTATCTTGCCACCGCCAAGCAGGACACCAGGCCGCTGAAGGAGACCTTGAAGAAGATCTACGGCGACGACGAGACCATCAAATCGCTGAGCGACAGCGAGCTGATGGAGCTTGGCCGCAATCTGAGCCACGGCGTGCCGATCGCAACGCCGGTGTTCGACGGCGCAAAGGAAGCCGACATCGAGGAGATGCTAAAGCTTGCCGGTCTCGACGCCTCCGGACAATCGACCGTCTATGACGGCCGGACCGGCGACGCCTTCGACCGCAAGGTGACGGTGGGCTACATCTATATGCTCAAGCTGCATCACCTCGTCGACGACAAGATCCATGCGCGTTCGATCGGACCGTACTCGCTCGTCACCCAGCAGCCGCTGGGCGGCAAGGCGCAGTTCGGCGGGCAACGATTCGGCGAAATGGAAGTGTGGGCGCTGGAAGCTTACGGCGCGGCCTACACGCTCCAGGAAATGCTGACCGTGAAGTCGGACGACGTCGCCGGCCGTACCAAGGTGTACGAGGCGATCGTGCGCGGCGACGACACGTTCGAGGCCGGTATCCCGGAATCGTTCAACGTGCTGGTCAAGGAAATGCGTTCGCTCGGTCTCAACGTCGACCTGCACAACTCCAAGCTGGGTGGTGCGACGACGTCGGAGGCGGCGGAGTAACGATAAACGTCATGCCCGGCGCTTTCGCGCCGGGCACGCGCGCCTTGCTCGGACGTTGAGCGGGGTGCGTTGCTGATAGAGAGTTTCGAATTTGCTGCCGGTGACGATCGGCACGCGAGGAGAAGACGATGAATCAAGAAATTATGAATCTTTTCAATCCGACGACGCCGGCTCAGGTCTTCGACCAGATCCGGATCTCGATTGCATCCCCGGAGAAGATTCTGTCGTGGTCGTATGGCGAAATCAAGAAGCCGGAGACCATCAATTACCGCACCTTCAAGCCGGAGCGTGACGGCCTGTTCTGCGCGCGCATCTTCGGGCCGATCAAGGACTATGAGTGCCTGTGCGGCAAGTACAAGCGCATGAAGTACAAGGGCATCATCTGCGAGAAGTGCTCGGTCGAAGTGACGCTGTCGCGGGTTCGGCGCGAGCGCATGGGCCATATCGAACTGGCTGCTCCCGTCGCGCATATCTGGTTTTTGAAGTCGCTGCCGTCGCGCATCGGTCTTCTGCTGGATATGACGCTGAAGGATCTCGAGCGGATTCTTTACTTCGAATATTACGTCGTGCTTGAGCCGGGCCTGACCGCGCTCAAGGACCGTCAGCTGTTGTCGGAAGACGAGTACCTGAAGGCGCAGGACGAATACGGCCAGGACTCTTTCACCGCCATGATCGGCGCCGAAGCGATCCGCGAGCTGTTGAAGGGACTTGAGCTCGAAAAGCTCGAGACGTCCCTGCGCGCCGAGATGCAGGAGACCGAATCCGACATCAAGCACAAGAAGCTCGCCAAACGGCTGAAGATCGTCGAGGCGTTTCGCTATTCCGGCAACAAGCCGGAGTGGATGATCCTCACCGTGGTGCCGGTGATCCCGCCGGACCTGCGCCCGCTGGTGCCGCTCGACGGCGGCCGGTTTGCGACGTCCGACCTCAACGATCTCTACCGCCGCGTCATCAACCGCAACAACCGCTTGAAGCGGCTGATGGAGCTGCGCGCCCCCGACATCATCATCCGCAACGAAAAGCGCATGCTGCAGGAGGCGGTCGACGCTCTGTTCGACAACGGCCGCCGCGGCCGCGTCATCACCGGCGCCAACAAGCGACCGCTGAAGTCGCTCGCCGATATGCTCAAGGGCAAGCAGGGCCGCTTCCGCCAGAACCTGCTCGGCAAGCGCGTCGACTATTCGGGGCGTTCGGTGATCGTGGTCGGTCCGGAACTCAGGCTGCATCAGTGCGGCCTGCCGAAGAAGATGGCGCTCGAATTGTTCAAGCCGTTCATCTATTCGCGGCTCGACGCCAAGGGTCTGTCCACCACGGTGAAGCAGGCGAAGAAGCTTGTCGAAAAAGAGCGTCCCGAGGTCTGGGATATTCTGGACGAGGTGATCCGCGAGCATCCGGTGCTGCTCAACCGCGCCCCGACGCTGCATCGCCTGGGCATCCAGGCGTTCGAGCCGGTGCTGATCGAGGGCAAGGCGATCCAGCTGCATCCCTTGGTGTGCGCGGCGTTCAACGCCGACTTCGACGGCGACCAGATGGCCGTGCACGTTCCGCTGTCGCTGGAAGCCCAGCTCGAAGCGCGCGTCCTGATGATGTCGACCAACAACATCCTGCATCCGGCCAATGGTCAGCCGATCATCGTGCCGTCGCAGGATATCGTGCTCGGCCTGTATTATCTGTCGGTGCTGCGTGAGGGACTGCCGGGCGAAGGCAAGCTCTACGGCGAAATGGCCGAGATCGAGCATGCCTTGCACTCCAAGGTCATCCACCTCCACACCAAGATCAAATATCGCTGGCAGGGCGTCGACGAGAACGGCAAGCCGATCAGCCGCTGGTACGAAACCACGGCCGGCCGCGCCATGCTCGGCCAGGTGCTGCCGAAATCGCCGAAGGTGCCGTTCGACATCATCAACAAGCTGATGACGAAGAAGGAAATCTCCGGCGTCATCGACCAGGTCTATCGCCACTGCGGCCAGAAGGAGACGGTGATCTTCTGCGACCGCATCATGGCGCTCGGCTTCTACAACGCGTTCAAGGCCGGCATTTCCTTCGGCAAGGACGACATGGTGGTGCCGGCGTCGAAGTGGAAGATCGTCGAGGATACCCGCGCGCTCGCCAAGGAATTCGAGCAGCAGTACAATGACGGCCTGATCACCCACGGCGAGAAGTACAACAAGGTCGTGGACGCGTGGTCGAAGTGCACCAAGAAGATCTCCGAAGACATGATGACGGAAATCTCCGCCGTTAAGAAGAATCCGAAAGGCGGCGAGGCCCAGATCAACTCGATCTTCATGATGTCGAACTCCGGCGCCCGCGGTTCGCAGGACCAGATGCGCCAGCTCGCCGGCATGCGCGGCCTGATGGCCAAGCCCTCGGGCGAGATCATCGAGACGCCGATCATTTCCAACTTCAAGGAAGGCCTGTCGGTGCTCGAATACTTCAACTCGACCCACGGCGCCCGCAAGGGCCTCGCGGATACCGCGTTGAAGACGGCTAACTCCGGCTACCTGACGCGTCGTCTGGTCGACGTGGCGCAGGACTGCATCATCACGGCCGATGATTGCGGCACCAAGCT
Source organism: Bradyrhizobium lablabi (assembly GCF_900141755.1). Taxonomy (NCBI): domain Bacteria; kingdom Pseudomonadati; phylum Pseudomonadota; class Alphaproteobacteria; order Hyphomicrobiales; family Nitrobacteraceae; genus Bradyrhizobium; species Bradyrhizobium lablabi. The sequence goes on from NZ_LT670844.1 coordinate 7,085,338, forward strand.
CGGCATCAAGATGCGCGCCATCATCGATGCCGGCACGGTGGTAGCGTCCCTGGCGTCGCGCATTCTCGGCCGCACCGCGGGCGAGGATTTGCGCGATCCCGCCACCAACAAGGTCGTGGTCAAGCGCGGCACGCTGATGGAAGAGACCCATGTCGACGCCATCCAGCAGGCCGGCATCCAGGAAGTGAAGATCCGCTCGGCTTTGACCTGCGAGCTCGTCAACGGCATCTGCGGCAAGTGCTACGGGCGCGATCTCGCCCGCGGCACGCCGGTCAACCACGGCGAAGCGGTCGGCGTCATCGCGGCGCAGTCGATCGGCGAGCCCGGCACCCAGCTGACGATGCGGACCTTCCACATCGGCGGCGCGGCGCAGATCAACGAGCAGTCGTTCATCGAGTCGAACTTCGACGGCAAGGTGACGATCAAGAACAAGGCGATCGCCAAGAACAGCGAAGGCCATCTGATTGCCATGGTGCGTAACATGGTGGTCGCGGTGACCGATGCCGACGGCACCGAGCGTGCGACCCACCGCATTCAGTACGGCGCGCGGATGCGCGTCGACGAAGGCGATATGGTCAAGCGCGGCCAGCGCATCGCCGAGTGGGATCCCTACACGCGGCCGGTTCTGACCGAAGTCGAGGGCACCATCGGCTTCGAGGATCTGGTCGAGGGTCAGTCGATCTCGGAGACGCTCGACGAATCCACCGGTATCGCCAAGCGCGTCGTCATCGACTGGCGCACCTCGCGGGGCGGCGGAGATCTGCGTCCGGCCATCGTCATCAAGGGCAAGGACGGCAAGATCCTCAAGCTCGCGCGTGGCGGCGAGGCCCGCTACATGCTGTCGGTCGACGCGATCTTGTCGGTCGACGTCGGCGCCAAGGTCAAGACCGGCGACATCCTCGCGCGTATCTCGACCGAAAGCGCCAAGACCCGCGACATCACCGGCGGTCTGCCGCGGGTTGCCGAACTGTTCGAGGCCCGCAAGCCAAAGGACGCGGCGATCATCGCGGAAATCGCGGGCACCATCCGGTTCGGCCGTGACTACAAGAACAAGCGCCGCATCTCGATCGAGCCGATGGACAAGACCGAGGAGCCGCGCGAGTACCTGATTCCGAAGGGCAAGCACATCCACCTGCAGGACGGCGACATCGTCGAAAAGGGCGATTTCATCGTCGAAGGCAATCCGGCGCCGCACGACATTCTGGCGATCAAGGGCATCGAGGAACTCGCGGCCTATCTGGTCAACGAAATCCAGGAGGTCTACCGGTTGCAGGGCGTCTTGATCAACGACAAGCACATCGAAGTGATTGTCCGTCAGATGCTGCAGAAGGTGGAGATCACCGACCAGGGCGAGACCGACATGATCTCGGGCGAACAGGTCGACAAGATCGAGTTCGACCAGATCAACGCCAAGGCCAAGGAAGAGGGCAAGAAGCCCGCTACCGGAACGCCGGTGCTGCTCGGCATCACCAAGGCGAGCCTGCAGACGCGCTCGTTCTTCTCGGCGGCCTCGTTCCAGGAGACCACCCGCGTGCTCACCGAAGCCGCCGTCAACGGCAAGGTCGACCCGCTGGAAGGCCTCAAGGAGAACGTCATTGTCGGCCGGCTGATCCCGGCCGGCACCGGCGCCTCGATGGCCAAGATCCGCGAAGTCGCGGTCAAGCGCGACAAGCTGATCCTGGACGAGCGCGAGAAGCAGGCGACCATCGTGCCGGCGGCTCCCGAAGTCGAACCGCTGGCGCTGCCGCCGGCGGAATAGTCCGCACCCGGGCGATTACCAAAACGGAAAAGCCGGCGTTAGCCGGCTTTTCTTTTGGCGATCATATTTGTCGAACCCAAGCCGTTTCTAGGGATGGGCCAGGGACCTGAGCAGAGTGATAACTTTGCGGGCCCGCTCGGTGTCGAACTGTCCAAATCCCATGTGAACGGCTTCTGCCCACTTCAGATATTCCATGAGCTCGCTGTCGGTCGCACCACCACGAAGCATGGCCGCGACCTTGCCGACATAGGCATCGTATTCATCCGCGGGACAACCCCCTATTGGGTCCCAGTCCTTATTGAGGATGTCCCTGATGCGGCCTCTCCATATCCGGAAGGCAAGTTTATCGATGGGTGGCATTTTTTGTAGCTTGCGGGTTGGCGATCTTCGTTGGCTTAGCTTCGAACCGTTGTGCTTTGGTCCGCGCAAGGCGACGGGCGACTACCTACGTAATCCGGTCAAGATGATTTCAAAATATTACATTGCCTTGCTTTTGCGCAGGTCGATAGCTGGGCGATGATGCTTGTCCGGGGGTCTGCGGATTTGCGGCGTCGCGCCTGAAACATTCTCGTTTTGGCTTCACGCCTTCTCAACAGTTCGTGTTCCGCATGCGAGCGCATGCGATGATGGGCATAATCCCGCGCAATTCTTCCGTTTGCGCCGCTTCGCGCATTGTGCGTCGCGGAACTTTGTCTTGACCGTATACTGTAAGAATTTGTACTATAATCTTTACAGCGTAAAGATAGTGCGGGCGGGTGAAAGTTTTGAAAGGCAAGTGCGTTCGTGCCGAATATCGCGCCAGTTGGGAGCAAAGCTTGCGATGTCGCGGTGTCGAACGCGCGCCATGGAATTTAGGGCATCGCGTGGTGTTGAATGGGACTGCGATCGAAGAGCGTCAAGCGGGATTTCGCAGGCTTGCGCGCTCATTCGTCCGCCTGGAACGTCGATAAACAGCCATGCGCAAGCCCCACTTCTCGAGCCTGTCCGCTTATCTGATAAAGTTAGCTGATAGGATAATATTTTGAATATCCACTGCATGGGGTTCAAGGTCGAGCTTCAGGAATGGGTCTTTTGGCCCGAGCGGGAAGACCTGTCGATCGAGTTCATGAGGCTCCTCGCCGCCGCTCAGGAAGGCGGCACGACGCTCGCCGAGTGCTGGGCCACGGCCGGCCGGATCGATTTTGCCGACGACAATTCCTGGTACCGGGAATGGCAGAAGATCGCCGATACCAATCGCGAACGCGGCGATGCCGCGCTCGGCAACGGCAATCGGCTGACGGCAACGAGTAACTGGCTGCGCGCGGTGAACTACTATCAGGCGGCAGCGTTCCCCTACGATCGAACCGACAGGCATCACGAGATCGCAACCGAGCGCATGCGCGAATGCGCCGGCAAGTATCTCAGGCACCGAAAGCCTGGCGGCGAGGTCGTGCTGATCCCGTGGCCGGGCGGCTATCCGCTGGAGGGCTACTTTCTGCCGGCCTCGGCGGGCGCGGATCCTGCGCCGGCCGTCATTTGCATCGGCGAGCCCGGGCAACGAAAGGAAGAATACCTCAGCAAGGTCGCGCGTTATGCCGGGGATCGCGGCATGTCGGTGCTTGCGGTGGACCTTTTGGGGGCAGGGGCGGGCGCCCGGTTCGAGGAGATCGTCGGCCGCTCCGATCTGGAGGCAACCGTTGGACTGATCATGGACTATCTCGTCGAACGAGACGATGTCGACACCCATCGGGTAGCCATTGTCGCCGACGGCTGGGGCTCCTCTTTCGTGGCGCGGGGAATAGCGTTTGACGATCGGTTTGCGGCGGCGGTCTGTGACGGCGGCATCTGGGACCTGCATGAACGGGCCTTCCTTCGGGATCGCCTCGCGCCGGTGGATGCGCAGATCGCCGCAAGGCCGATCGTCAGCAGGGTGGCGCGAAACATCAAGTGCCCCGTCCTGATTTCGGCAGGCGAGCGCGGCTGGCTCAAGGCGGAGCGCGTCAGGGAATTGTACGACGGGCTGAAGGCGGACGGCCGGGACGTGACGCTCAAGATCTTCACCAGCGAGGAAACCGCCTCCGCCCAAGGCCATGCCGACAACACGACGCTCGCCAATGAATTCATTTTTGACTGGATCGCGGAGCGTCTCGGCATCGAGACGGGTTAGCTAGCGCTTTATATGCGGTTCCAACTCGATCCTCACCGTCGTCCCTGCGGAAAGCAGGGACCCATAACCACAGGTTTTAGTTGCTGTGCGAAAGCCGTCGACCCGTCCGCCGAAGCTTTAGCGAAGGCGGAACAGCGTCGCTCAAAACAAACGCCGCGGCGTATGGGTCCCTGCGTTCGCAGGGACGACGAAGCCGAATCGCGCCGCGCTTGCGAGAACTAGATGTCCAGGACCAGCTTCAGGCAGGCCTTCTCGAGGCGGGTCTGCAGGACAGCGAGCTTATCCGTGAGTTCGTCGAGTTCGCGGTCGTCGAATGTCTCGAAGATGAATTCGTTCAGGGCCTCCTGCTGCGAGGCCAGACTTGCCAGCTGCTTGTAGGTCCTGTCGGTCAGGGACATCAGGACGATCCTGGCGTCCTCGGTCGAGGGCTTTCGGCGTATGAAGCCCTTCTTTTCCAGGAGTTTGGATTGGGTCGTGACGAATGACGAATCAACGTGCAGCTTTTTCGACACCACGTTGACGGGCACACCATCGTCCTGGTCGATTTCCGCCAACGCCATCAGGATCATCCATTGCGGCCCGCTGATGCCAAGCGCCTTGCCCCAGAAGTAGCGAAGTTCTTCAAGGTGCACGCTGATAGCGGCGATCACCCAGGATAATCGCCGGATCACGTCTTGATTCTTGCTGGCGCTGCCGCCCGAGCTCGCGCGTTTGGCGAGAGCCGGTGGGCCCACGCTCCTCTTGTTGTTCGCTCCCATAGCCCATCTTGATCGGATTCTTTTGCGAGACAAGCAAAAAAGATTGCTGATTAACTCAATAATCTGGCCGCGCGGCCGATCCGGGTGACCCATGCCGGGGCGCCGTTGCCGAAAAGATACATCGGTCCATCAATCGATATCTGACTAAATAATCTATTTTGATTAAAAAACGGATGCATGCATATTCCCGTCCGACGGCTGGGGGGTCCTGGATCGTCCCGTTAGGTGGTTCGCTCAAGTCCCGCGCGTCATGTGGGTAGTCCGAAGGCGCAGAACGACTGAGCGGTTTGCAACGGAACAAGGGAGCCAATCCTCAAGGTGTTTAGGCACAGAGCGGATCTGGAACCCTCCTGACAGAGCAACTTGGAGGTTTATTATGAACACGATTAAGAGCCTTATCCTCGGCTCAGCGGCGGGTCTTCTCGCCATGAGCGGGGCTCAGGCGGCCGATCTTCCCGTCAAGGCCAAAGCGGTCGAATACGTGAGAATCTGCTCCCTGTATGGTGCCGGTTTCTTCTACATTCCGGGCACCGACACCTGCATCAAGCTCGGTGGTTATCTGCGCGTCGACACCACGTTCAACGGCAACGGCACCCAGGATGCGCCGGCCTGGACCGGCGATCCGGGTCAGGTCAATCGCTACCGCGATTATTTCACCACCCGTTCGCGTCTCGCCTTCACCGTGGATACGCGCACCGCGACCGAATACGGCGTCGTCCGTACCTTCGGTCAGGCCGATTTTCAGTTCGATACTTTGGGCAGCGCGACGTTCAACCCGAACTCGCTCGCCACCAACCTCGGCAACAACGGCAACCTCTTGAACTCCGCCGGCGGCGGCTACACCGCGGTCGAGTTGGTGTTCCTGCAGTTCGCCGGTTTCACCTTCGGTAAGTCGGCGTCCGCCTATGCCACGCCCTGGCATGGCTATCCGGGCAACAACTCGTCCTCGCTGATCGGCGGCCACGACACCGTCACCGGCGTCAACAACATCCAGTACACCGCGCAGTTCGGCAACGGCGTGTCGGGCACCATCGGCCTCGACGATCCGACCGTGTTCAACCGCACCGCAGTCTTCGACCTCTCGACCGGCCTCAACGCCACGGGAACCACCGGAAACGCCTATGACGGCGTGCATGCGCCCGACATCGTCGGCAACATCCGCATCGACCAGGCCTGGGGTCTGTTCCAGATTTCGGCCGCAGCCCATGAAGTCGGCGCGTCCTACAATATCCTGACCGCGGCGACCGCGGCTCCGACCAATTTGTCGGAAATCTCCGGTCACCCCGACACCAAATGGGGCGGTTCGGTGATGGCTGCCTTGAACATCAAGAACATCCCGACCGGTGCCGGCGACGACCTCAAGATCGATGCGACCTACGCCAAGGGCGACACCAAGAACGTGATCTCCACGAGCGGTGCCTCGCCGAGCTTTGCGATGTTCAGCGGCAGCGGCCGCGCCTTCCAGAGCGTCGGCTTCGGCGCCACCACGGACGCGATCTACCAACCGACCGCCTTCGGCGGCACCGGCGATTTGAAGCTGACGGAAGCTTACGGTTTCCGCGGTGCGTTCAACCACAACTGGGATCCGTTCTGGTCGTCCAGCCTGTTCGGCAGCGGATCCTGGGTGCACTACAGCGGTTCGTCCGCCGACCTCTCCACGGCGAAGGGCCAATTCTGCGCCCAATACGTCGCCAGCAACAAGCTGACGGCCGCCACTACCTCGGCGGACTTCAGCTGCAACCCGGACTACGCCGTCTTCCAGGTGGGTGCGATCACCCGCTGGACGCCGGTCAAGAACCTGACGTTCTCGGGTGAAGTCATGTACACGCGCCTCGATCAGAAGTTCACGGGTGCCGCTGTACTGACGCCCTCGGCCCCCAAGCCGACAGCGCTCTATGAGTTCAAGAACCAGGACACGGTCTCGTTCAACGTTCGGGCCCAGCGCAACTTCTGATCCCGATCCTCTGACAAGATTAAGACAGGAAAACTCCGGACCCGGAACGGTCCGGAGTTTTTCTTTTGCGCGCCGGTCGACCGCGACGAAGGGCGAAAATCAACATGAGAATTAGTAAAAAACATTATTTACTTAAGTAATTTTTTGGAGTAATTTGCAGATGTAGCCGGCGAGATCGTTTGTCGGCCTTGTCTCGGGGAGACGACACCTACTTTATGATAGACCTCCAAAACCACCGGCAATGCCCTGCCGGTGGTTTTTATCTTTTTGGGAGGTCGCAAGCCGGGCTTCGATGGCCCGCCGGTAAAGGGGGTTCCGACGCAATCGCCGACCGGTTTCCGGGCAACAGCGGCATGCCGGTCCGGATTTGGACTTGGGGTCAAGTCCGACCGACTGATTCCCGACGGTACCCCGTGAGGCCCGCAGCCCCGAGCGGAACCTCCGGCGTCACCGCGGGCGAAATGAAGCGGGCGAATCCGTCATTATTGGGCAAAAGGCCCGCGAAAATCGGTCTTTCGTTATTTTTTGGCTATTTTGCTCCGCTTTGGGTATTCGTTCATCTTCCCTTCAGGGACAAAAGCGCCTCTCCTAACAGGACTTAGACCGACGTCCCGCCGGGGGGCTGGCGGCGGGGGCATCACGGAAAACACATGCTGGATCTTGCAATTGTTGGCGGCGGGCCGGGTGGGCTCATGAGCGCCTGGTATCTCAAACGGAAGCTGGGGGAGCTTTGCCGCGTCACCATCTTTGAGGCGTCCGATCGCCTCGGCGGCAAGATTCTGACGCGCAAATTCGATTCCGCGCCCGCAATGTATGAGGCCGGCGTCGCCGAGATATATGACTACTCGATGACAGGCCCGGACCCGCTGCGCGAGCTGATCCAGCATTTCGGCCTGCAGACGATTCCAATGGATGCCGAGCAGGTGCTTCTCGACGGCGACCTGCTAGGCGACGTGCCGGGCATGCGCCGCAAATATGGCGCCAAGACCGCCGACGCAATCGAAGCGTTCCGCAAGCGCTGCACCGAGATGGTGTCGCCGATCGAATATTATGAAGGCGTCGGCGCGCACGACAACGAACATCCCTGGGCCTACCTCACCGCCGAGGAACTGCTCGACAAGGAAGTCGACGATCCCGTTGCAAAGCGTTTCCTGAAGGTGATGGCGCGCTCCGATCTCGCCACCGAAACCCACAACACCAACGGGCTCAATGCGCTGAAGAATTTCGTGATGGATGTCGAGGGCTATATCGGCCTCTATTCGATCCAGAACGGCAACGAGCAGTTGATCGACTGCCTGCAGTCCGAGGTCGACGCCGATATCCAGCTCAATCATCGCGTCCTCAAGGTCGGCAAGACCGCCTCCGGCCGCTATCAGCTCAACATGATGAACGGCAAGGGACCGGAGACGCGGGACTTCGACCTGGTGCTGATGTGCCTGCCGCATTCCTGGCTCGCGACCATGCGCTGGGACGGCGAGGAACTGCGCAAGTCGATGGTCAGGCACGTCGCCTATTTCGACCGGCCGGCGCATTACTTACGGGTCTCGATCCTGTTCGACGAGCCGTTCTGGGGCGAGAAGATCCCAGGCGCGTGGTTCATGTCGGAGGCGTTCGGCGGCTGCTGCGTCTACAATGAGGGCGCGCGCCACGACGTCGGCAAACATGGCGTGCTGAACTGGCTGATCGCCGGTTCCGACGCGCTCGCGTTCGCCAATCTCGGCGATCAGGAACTGATCGACGCCGCGCTAAAATCGCTGCCGGCCTCGCTCGGCGACGCGCGCGCGCATTTCCTGGAAGGCAAGACCCATCGCTGGCTGTCGTCGGTGAACGCTCTGCCGGGCGGGTTGCCGGCGCGCGACGTCATGAGCAATCACCGGCCCGAACCGCGGCAGCATCCCGGCCTGGTGGTGGTCGGCGATTACCTGTTCGATTCGACGCTGAACGGGCTGTTGGATTCCTCCGACGCCGCCACCGACATCATCCTCACCGAGATGATGCGGTTGCGCCGCGTCCGCGGCGACGGCGGCAAGCCGCCGTCCGACAAGATCGACCGCGGCTATTTCGAGAATTATCGCGGGCTTGGTCCTTATCGTGAGGTCTGGAGCCACTTCACCGATCCCGTCTATCTGACCGAGCTCATCAGGATCGTCTGGAACCGGGCCAAGGGCTACAAGCTCCTGGTGGCAGGTTCCGCCAGCGGCGAACTGGTTGGCGCGCTGCGTGATCGCGGCATCGATGCATGGGGCATCGAGAACAACCGCGCCATCCATGCGCAGACGCCGAAGGCGCTCAAGAAATTCAACAAGCTCGGGTCGATTGTCGACATGCCGTTCAAGAACGGCGAATTCGATTTCGTGTTCGAGACGAGCCTTTGCCATGTCGCGCAGAAACAGGTTCCGCGCGCGGTTCGCGAATTGAACCGCGTGGTCAAGACCGGCCTCGTGTTCGGATCGGTGACCTCGGACATGGCGCCGGCGCTGATCGACCGCTACGATCTGCTGCGCGGGGTTAAGAAGCTCGGCACCTGGTGGGAATGGTCGGAATTGTTCTTCGGCAACGGTTTTGATCTCTCGATGCACCGCCGCGACTGCACCGATGCGTTGTGGGCGGCAACACTCGCCGCCAACAAGGGACCCGGCCAGTGGTACGCCGACTCCGACAGCCTGCGTTATTCGTTCTTTGACAAGGTCGCCGCCGACGACTGAGCGCATTATTGGTTAATCCAATTATTTTGCTGAATGCGCGGCAATCGCTTAGGATCGACGCGGTGGTTTGAAAAGGCCATCTCCCTCGATTTTGCGGTCATACCGGCCGTGCAGCTTCGGTTGGTGTCATGGCTCGTAAGCCTTCTTCATCGGAGAACAAGTTGCCCGCGCCGGCGGATGATGGCGCTGGCCCCGAGCTCGATGAGAAGCTCCCCGCGAAAGTAGAAGTTCCCGGTCGCCTCGTCGTCGACAAGGCCGATTCGCCGCCGCCGCCCGATGACGATGACGAAGAGGACGGCGACGACGAGCTTGATAGCGGCGACGAAGAGGACGAGGAGGATCTCGTCGTCTTTACTGCCAAGGAAGCCGCCGGCGCGCTGGCGACGATCTATGCGTTCGTCAAGCCGTTCCTGAAAAACTACAAGCGGATGCTGGCCTTCGTCGGCCTCGGCGTCCTGGTCGAGACGCTGTTCAACGTCTTCATGCCGCTCAGCCTGAAGTTCCTGATCGACGATGCGCTCGGCGAGGAGGATTTCCAGGCCCTCTACAAGATTCTCGGCGCGCTCGCGGTTGCGGGGATCTTCACCTCGATCGTCGCGGTCTGGTATGAGCGCTGGGACGCCCGGCTGTCGTCTTGCATTATATCAGACGTACGGAAACGTCTGTTCGAGCACATCCAGAACCTGCCGTCGTCCTACTTCGCCCGCACCAAGCGCGGCGAGATATTGTCGCGCTTTTCCGTCGATCTTGCGGCCTTCGAAGGCTCGATCAAGGGCTTTGCCAACTCTGCCGCACTGCCGTTCTTCGAATTGATCGCGGGCATCATCCTGATGCTGTTCTTGAACTGGCAGCTCGCCGCGGTGTCATTATTGGTGTTCCCGATCACGCTGATCGGCCCGCGAATCCTGACGCCAAAGGCGGTGCAGGCCAATTACGAACAGAAACTCAACGAATCCGCGCTGCTCGGCATGGTGCAGGAGAACGTGGCGGCGCAAGCCGTGATCAAGGCGTTCAGCCTGCAGCGGCGGACGCTCGGCTGGTTCACGATGCGCAACGACGAGGCGCGCCGCAAGATCGCGTCGGCGGCGTTCCTCTCGACCATGGTGGAGCGCACCGTCACGATCTCGGTGTTGTTGCTGCACCTCGTGGTGCTCGCGATCGGCGCCTATCTCGCCACTAAAGGCCACATCACCATCGGCACCTTCGTGACCTTCGAGAGCGCGTTCTGGGAGGTGTCCTACAACATCGCCCACATCATGCATTTCATCCCGGTATCGATCCAGTCGGCCGCCGCGGTGCGCCACATTCAGGAACTCCTGGACGAGCCGACGCGCGGCGCCGACCGTCCCGGGGCCCCGGACCTGCCGCGCATCACCAACGACATCGCGTTCGACCGCGTCACCTTCCAGTATGAAGGTAGCCAGACGCCGGTGCTGAACAATCTCAGCCTCAAGCTCAATGTCGGCAAGAGTATCGCCATCGTCGGCCCGAGCGGCTCCGGCAAGAGCACGCTGCTTAATCTGATCCTCAGGCTTTACGTGCCGGATGAGGGGCGCGTCACCATCGACGGCGTCGATATCAGGCGGGTGACCCGCGAATCGCTGCGGGCGAGCATGGCGGTGGTGTTTCAGGAGAACATGCTGTTCAACATGTCGATCCGGGAAAACATCCGGCTCGGCAAGGAGGGGGCGACTGACGAAGAGGTCGAGCAAGCAGCGCGCAAGGCCGAGATCCACCGCTACATCATGAGCCTGCCGCAGAAATACGACACCCTCGTCGGTGAGCGCGGCGATACGCTGTCGGGCGGCCAGCGCCAGCGCATTGCGATCGCGCGCGCGATCGTCCGCGATCCCTCGATCCTGTTGCTCGACGAGGCGACCTCGGCGCTCGATCAGACCACCGAAGCCGCGATCAACAAGACGCTGCTAAAACTCGCCAAGGGCCGCACCATCATCTTCTCGACCCACCGCCTGACCTCGGTGGTCGACATGGACGAGATCATCGTGATTTCGGGCGGCGAGGCGATCGAGCGCGGCTCGCATGAGCAGCTCTTGGCGGCCAATGGTGTCTATCGAAAACTCTGGGACGACCAGAGCCACAAACCGCATCAGGATGCCGATCAGGCCGACGATGATGAGGAGGATGACGAGGATTGAGCGGGAACTTCGCTTCCTTGCGCCGGGAAAGCAAATAAGCCTTTAGCTTCAGGCCCAACCCGGCAGGGGACGACGGAGCAGCGGCTCTATAATACCCGGGTAAAATTAGGCCAGCTCGCCGTCCCGCCCGCCGCAGATCGTTTTCGAGGCTTGCGGCGATTGCGCGCGAAGTGCTGATTCTGCAGGCGGCAGAGGCGCTTCTCGGCCTTGTGTTTCGCCTTGACTTGACTATCTAGCGTCGATACAACGCGCGCACTTAACGACAGGCGGTGAGCGACGCCAGAGTCGGAACGGACAACCCTTTCAAATGCCCCGCCTAATTTTCGGGGACTTAAGAAGGGCACCAACCTCGACGCATGCCGCTCAAACGCTGTCGATTATAGCTAGGCAATGCCAGGACGATCTTGGTTCTCTTGAGCAGTTCTCTTGAGATTGATTTCGGATGCATGACCTCGGTAGCCGGCTGACCAGCTCACGCTGATCGGCCACGACTCGCGGTCCTCTGTGGCGTCGAAGCGCTTCCGCTCAGCAATGGGCGGTTGGCGCGATTTCGCTTTGCGCGGGTGTTTTCGCGTGATGCGGCCGGATGGGACCGGTAGTCCCGAATGAATTTGCGGAACTGATTTTCCGGTTCCGCACGAATAAAAGGGTGAAGGCTGACATGCCGACGATCAACCAGCTGATCGCAAGTCCGCGGACGGTCCAGAAGTCGCGCAAGAAGGTGCCGGCGCTGCAACAGTCGCCGCAGAAGCGTGGCGTTTGCACGCGCGTCTACACCACGACCCCGAAGAAGCCGAACTCGGCGCTTCGTAAGGTCGCCAAGGTGCGCCTGACCAATGGCTTCGAGGTGATCGGCTACATCCCCGGTGAAGGCCATAACCTTCAGGAGCACTCGGTGGTCATGATCCGCGGCGGCCGCGTCAAGGATTTGCCCGGCGTGCGCTACCACATTCTCCGCGGCGTGCTGGATACCCAGGGCGTCAAGAACCGTAAGCAGCGCCGTTCGAAGTACGGCGCGAAACGTCCGAAATGACCGGAGCGTAGCGAGGGTCATCCCCGGGCGAACGAAGTGAGACCCGGGGATCTGGATCAACAAGTTTAAGACGTGGATGGCCGGGACGAGCCCGGCCATGACGAAGGAATAAAGAGATGTCGCGCCGCCATTCTGCCGAAAAGCGTGAAGTGCTTCCGGATCCCAAGTTCGGAAACATCATCATTACGAAATTCATGAACTCGGTGATGTACGCCGGGAAGAAGTCGGTCGCCGAAGGCATCGTCTACGGTGCGCTCGGCATGATCGAGACCAAGACCAAGCAGAGCCCGCTGACGGTTTTCGAGCAGGCGCTGGAAAACGTCATGCCGACCATCGAAGTCCGTTCGCGCCGCGTCGGCGGCGCCACCTATCAGGTGCCGGTCGAAGTCCGCACCGTGCGCCGGCAGGCGCTCGGCATTCGCTGGATCATCACGGCGGCGCGTGAGCGTAATGAAAAGACGATGACGGAGCGGCTCTCGGCCGAGCTGCTTGACGCGTCGAATGGCAGGGGAAACGCCGTCAAGAAGCGTGAAGACGTGCACCGGATGGCGGAAGCCAACCGTGCCTTCTCGCACTATCGCTGGTAACGGCGAAACAACGGAATTTAAGGAACAACCCATGCCCCGCGTTCATGCCATAGAGGACTACCGCAACTTCGGTATCATGGCGCATATCGATGCCGGCAAAACTACGACCACCGAGCGGATCCTTTATTATACCGGCAAAAGCCACAAAATCGGCGAAGTGCACGAAGGTGCCGCGACGATGGACTGGATGGAGCAGGAGCAGGAGCGCGGCATCACCATCACGTCGGCCGCGACCACTGCGTTCTGGAACGGCAAGCGCCTCAACATCATTGACACCCCCGGCCACGTCGACTTCACCATTGAAGTCGAGCGTTCCTTGCGCGTGCTCGACGGCGCGGTGTGCGTGCTCGATAGCAACCAGGGCGTTGAGCCGCAGACCGAAACCGTCTGGCGCCAGGGCGACAAGTACCGCGTGCCGCGCATCGTCTTCGCCAACAAGATGGACAAGACCGGCGCCGACTTCTTCAAATGCCTCGATGATATCGTCGACCGCCTCGGCGCCAAGCCGATCGCGATCCAGCTGCCGATCGGCGCCGAGAATAATTTCAAGGGCCTGGTCGATCTGGTCCGCATGAAGGGCGTGGTCTGGGAAGACGAGGCGCTCGGCGCCAACTTCAAGGACATCGATATTCCCGCCGACCTCGTCGACAAGGCCAAGGAATACCGCGAGAAGATGCTGGAAGCCGCCGTCGAACTCGACGACGACGCGCTCGCCGCTTACCTCGACGGCAAGGAGCCCGATGAGGCGACGCTGAAACGGTTGATCCGCAAGGCGGTGCTGACGGGCGCGTTCTTTCCGGTACTGTGCGGTTCGGCGTTCAAGAACAAGGGCGTGCAGCCGCTGCTCGACGCGGTGGTGGATTATCTGCCCTCGCCAGTCGACGTGCCCGCCATCAAGGGCGTCGATGAGGACGGCAACGAAGTCGTTCGCCTGCCGAACGACAAGGAGCCGCTCGCGCTGCTCGCGTTCAAGATCATGGACGACCCGTTTGTCGGCACCATCACGTTTTGCCGCATCTATTCCGGCACGCTTTTGTCGGGCACCGGCGTCATCAATTCGACCCGCGACCGCAAGGAGCGGATCGGGCGGATGCTCTTGATGCATGCCAACAACCGCGAAGACATCAAGGAAGCCTATGCCGGCGACATCGTAGCCCTTGCAGGCCTGAAGGAAGCCCGCACCGGCGATACGCTGTGCGATCCGAACAAGTCGGTGATCCTGGAAAAGATGGAATTTCCGGAGCCGGTGATCGAGATCGCGATCGAGCCGAAGTCGAAGGCCGACCAGGAAAAGCTCGGCGTCGCGCTGGCAAAGCTCGCCGCGGAGGATCCGTCGTTCCGGGTGTCGACCGATCAGGAGTCCGGCCAGACGATTCTGAAGGGCATGGGCGAACTGCATCTCGACATCAAGGTCGACATCCTTCGCCGCACCTACAAGGTCGATGCCAACATCGGCGCGCCGCAGGTGGCGTTCCGTGAGCGCATCACCAAGAAGGCCGAAGTCAAGTACACGCACAAGAAGCAGACCGGCGGTACCGGTCAGTTTGCCGAAGTGTCGATCGTGGTCGAGCCGAACGAGCCCGGTAAAGGCTATGAGTTCGAATCGAAGATCGTCGGCGGCGCGGTGCCGAAGGAATTCATCCCCGGCGTCGAAAAGGGCCTCAACAGCGTGCTCACTTCGGGCGTGGTCGCCGGCTTCCCGGTGGTCGACGTCAAGGTGCAGCTCGTCGACGGCAAGTATCACGACGTCGACTCGTCGGCGCTGGCCTTCGAAATCGCCTCGCGCGCGGCATTCCGCGAGGCGCTGCAAAAGGGCAAGTCGGTCCTGCTCGAGCCGATCATGAAGGTCGAGGTGGTGACGCCGGAAGACTATACCGGTTCCGTCATCGGCGATCTGAATTCGCGGCGCGGGCAGATCCAGGGTCAAGACATGCGCGGCAACGCCAACGTCATCAATGCGATGGTGCCGCTCATGAACATGTTCGGTTACGTGAATAACCTGCGCTCGATGAGCCAGGGCCGCGCAACCTTCACGATGCAGTTCGACCACTACGCGGAAGCGCCGGCGAACGTGTCGGCAGAAGTCCAGAAGAAGTTTGCCTGATTGTCGTTAGCGGCAGTTAACGACTGAACGGAGAGTCAAATGGCCAAAGCAAAGTTTGAACGTAATAAACCGCATTGCAACATCGGAACGATCGGTCACGTCGACCACGGCAAGACGTCGCTGACGGCGGCGATCACCAAGGTGCTGGCGGAATCCGGCGGTGCGACGTTCACTGCCTACGACCAGATCGACAAGGCGCCGGAAGAGAAGGCGCGCGGCATCACGATTTCGACCGCTCACGTCGAGTACGAGACCAAGAACCGGCATTACGCCCACGTCGATTGTCCCGGCCACGCCGACTATGTGAAGAACATGATCACCGGTGCCGCCCAGATGGACGGCGCGATCCTGGTGGTGTCGGCGGCCGACGGCCCGATGCCGCAGACCCGCGAACACATCTTGCTCGCAAAGCAGGTCGGCGTTCCCGCGATGGTCGTGTTCCTCAACAAGTGCGACATGGTGGACGATCCGGAACTGCTCGAACTGGTTGAGCTCGAAGTCCGCGAATTGCTGTCGAAGTACGATTTCCCGGGCGACAAGATCCCGATCGTCAAGGGCTCGGCGCTGGCAGCCCTTGAGGACAAGGACAAGACGCTCGGCCACGATGCGATCCTCGAGCTGATGAAGCAGGTCGATTCGTACATTCCGCAGCCGGAGCGTCCGATCGACCAGCCGTTCCTGATGCCGGTGGAAGACGTGTTCTCGATCTCGGGCCGCGGCACCGTGGTGACCGGTCGCGTCGAGCGCGGCGTGATCAAGGTCGGCGAGGAAATCGAGATCGTCGGTCTGCGCGATACCCAGAAGACCATCGTCACCGGCGTCGAGATGTTCCGCAAGCTGTTGGATCAGGGTCAGGCCGGCGACAACATCGGCGCGCTGCTGCGCGGTACCAAGCGCGAGGAAGTCGAGCGCGGTCAGGTCTTGTGCAAGCCGGGTTCGGTCAAGCCGCACACCAAGTTCAAGGCCGAGGCTTACATCCTGACCAAGGAAGAGGGCGGGCGTCACACCCCGTTCTTCACCAACTACCGGCCGCAGTTCTACTTCCGCACCACCGACGTCACCGGCGTCGTGCATCTGCCGGAAGGCACCGAGATGGTGATGCCGGGCGACAACATCGCCATGGAAGTGCACCTGATCGTGCCGATCGCGATGGAAGAAAAGCTGCGCTTCGCGATCCGCGAGGGTGGCCGCACCGTCGGTGCCGGCGTCGTCGCCAGCATCATCGAGTAAGAAACTATCCGTCGTCATGCCCGGCCTTGTGCCGGGCATCCACGACTTCCTTTTTTAGACGTGGATGGCCAGGACATTAGTGGGAAGACGCGCTTCGCGCTTTAGCCCGGCCACGACGGAACAGAGAGACAACGGCAATGAACGGCCAGAATATTCGCATACGTCTCAAGGCGTTCGACCATCGAATCCTCGATTCGTCGACGCGTGAGATCGTGAACACGGCGAAACGGACCGGTGCACAGGTTCGCGGACCTATCCCGCTGCCGACCCGCATCGAGAAGTTCACCGTCAACCGTTCGCCGCATGTCGACAAGAAGAGCCGCGAGCAATTCGAGATGCGCACCCACAAGCGCCTTCTCGACATTGTCGATCCGACACCGCAGACCGTGGACGCGCTGATGAAGCTCGACCTCGCCGCCGGCGTCGACGTCGAAATCAAGCTCTAACTTTTTAAGCCCGTCCGAAAAGTTCACGGACAGAAAGAACAGGAAGCACGCCGATGCGCTCCGGAGTGATCGCACAAAAGGTCGGGATGACGCGGGTCTTTACGGAGACCGGCGAACATATCCCTGTGACCGTGCTGAAGCTTGGCAATTGCCAGGTCTTGGGTCACCGCACGACCGAGAAGAACGGGTATGTTGCGCTGCAGCTCGGCTCGGGCGCCCGCAAGACCGTCTATCTGCCGAAGGCGGAACGCGGCCAGTTCGCGGTCGCCAAGGTCGAGCCCAAGCGCAAGGTCACCGAATTCCGCGTGTCGGAAGACGCGCTGATCCCGGTTGGCGCCGAAATTCAGGCCGACCATTTCGTGGTCGGCCAGTTCGTCGATGTCACCGGCACTTCCGTCGGTAAGGGCTTTGCCGGCGGCATGAAGCGCTGGAATTTCGGCGGCCTTCGCGCCACCCACGGTGTCTCGGTGTCGCATCGTTCGATCGGTTCGACCGGCGGACGCCAGGACCCCGGCAAGACCTTCAAGAACAAGAAGATGCCCGGCCACATGGGTGTCGATCGCATCACCACGCTCAATCTGCGCGTGGTGCAGACCGACGTTGAGCGCGGCCTGATCCTGGTCGAGGGCGCCGTTCCCGGCTCCAAGGGCGGATGGATCGCGGTGCGCGATGCCGTGAAGAAGGCGCTGCCGAAAGACGCGCCGAAGCCCGGCAAGTTCCGCCTGGCGGAAGCCAGCGGCGAGCAGGCAGCAGTTGCGCCGGCCGAGCAGGAGGGCGCGTGAGATGGAATTGAAAGTCACAACCCTTGAAGGCAAGGAAGCCGGTTCGATCCAGCTTTCGGACGCCATTTTCGGTCTCGAGCCGCGCAAGGACATTATCCAGCGTTGCGTGCAATGGCAGCTCAACAAGCGTCAGGCCGGAACCCACAAGGCCAAGGGCCGCGCCGAAATCTGGCGCACCGGCAAGAAGATGTACAAGCAGAAGGGCACCGGCGGCGCGCGTCACGGCTCGGCCCGGGTGCCGCAGTTCCGCGGCGGCGGCCGTGCGTTCGGTCCGGTGGTGCGATCGCATGAAACCGATCTGCCGAAGAAGGTCCGTGCACTGGCGCTGCGCCACGCGCTTTCCGCGAAAGCAAAAGACGGCGGGCTCATCGTGATCGAATCCGCAAAGCTCGAGGCCGCCAAGACCAAGGCGCTGATCGGGCACTTCTCGGGCCTCGGCCTGACCAATGCGCTGATCATCGACGGCGCTGAGCTCAACAACGGCTTTGCCACCGCCGCCCGCAATATCCCGAACATCGACGTGCTGCCGATTCAGGGCATCAACGTCTATGACATTCTGCGCCGTCAGAAGCTGGTGCTGACCAAAGCGGCGCTCGATGCGTTGGAGGCGCGCTTCAAATGAAGAATATCGATCCGCGCTACTACGACATCATCGTTTCCCCTGTGGTGACCGAAAAGGCGACGCTCGCCTCCGAGCACAACAAGGTGCTGTTCAAGGTCGCGAGCAAGGCGACCAAGCCGCAGATCAAGGAAGCGGTCGAGAAGCTGTTCGACGTCAAGGTCAAGAGCGTCAACACGCTGGTGCGCAAGGGCAAGACCAAGGTGTTCCGCGGCAATTTCGGTTCGCAGTCGGACGTCAAGCGCGCGATCGTGACCCTCGAAGAGGGCCACCGCATCGACGTCACCACCGGGCTATAAGGCGATTACGACGATGGCATTGAAAACATTCAACCCCACGACGCCGGGCCAGCGCCAACTGGTGATGGTCGATCGTTCGGCGCTCTACAAGGGCAAGCCGGTCAAGGCGCTGACCGAGGGCAAGCAGTCCTCGGGCGGCCGCAACAACACCGGCCGCATGGTCGTGCGCTTTCGCGGCGGCGGCCACAAGCAGGCCTATCGCATCGTCGATTTCAAGCGCACCAAGATCGACATGCCGGCGACCGTGGAGCGTCTGGAATACGATCCGAACCGCACCGCCTTTATTGCACTGGTCAAATATACCGACGGCACCCAAGCCTATATCCTCGCCCCGCAACGTCTGGCCGTCGGCGACACTGTGATCGCCGGCAATCATGTGGACGTGAAGCCGGGCAACGTCATGCCGCTCGGCAACATGCCGATCGGTACCATCATCCACAATGTGGAATTGAAAATCGGCAAGGGCGGCCAGCTCGCCCGTTCCGCCGGCACCTACGCCCAGATCGTCGGCCGCGACCAGGACTACGTGATCGTTCGTTTGAACTCGGGCGAGCAGCGCCTGGTTCACGGCCGCTGCACCGGCACCATCGGTGCGGTGTCCAATCCGGATCACATGAATATTTCGATCGGCAAGGCCGGTCGCAACCGCTGGCTCGGCCGCAAGCCGCATAACCGCGGCGTCTCCATGAACCCGGTCGACCATCCGCATGGCGGCGGCGAAGGCCGCACCTCCGGCGGCCGTCATCCGGTGACGCCATGGGGCAAGCCCACCAAGGGCAAGAAGACCCGCTCCAACAAGTCGACCAACAGATTCATTCTCATCAGCCGCCACAAGCGGAAGAAGTAAGGAACGCCGGACATGGTTCGTTCAGTCTGGAAAGGCCCGTTCGTCGAAGGCTCGCTGCTCAAGAAGGCAGATGCCGCGCGCGCGTCCGGCCGTCATGACGTGATCAAGATTTGGAGCCGTCGCTCGACCATCCTGCCGCAGTTCGTCGGCCTGGTGTTCGGCGTCTACAACGGCCAGAAGCACGTGCCGGTATCGGTCAACGAGGAAATGGTCGGTCACAAGTTCGGCGAGTTCTCGCCGACCCGGACCTTCCACGGCCATTCGGGCGACAAGAAAGCCAAGAAGGCTTGAGGATCTAAGCGATGAGCAAAGCAAAGCGCGAACGGAGCCTCCCGGACAACGAGGCCAAGGCGGTCGCCCGGATGCTGCGGGTGAGCCCGCAGAAGCTCAATCTGGTGGCGCAATTGATCCGCGGCCGAAAGGCTTCGGCTGCGCTCGCCGACCTGCAGTTTTCGCGCAAGCGGATCGCGGTCGACGTCAAAAAGTGCCTCGAATCGGCGATCGCCAACGCCGAGAACAATCACGATCTCGATGTCGACGAGCTGATCGTCTCGGAAGCGCATGTCGGCAACGGCATCGTCATGAAGCGTTTCGCCCCGCGCGGCCGTGGCCGCTCGGGCCGTGTCTTTAAACCATTCTCGCAGCTGACGATCGTGGTTCGTCAGGTCGAGGCGAGCGCTTAAATCGGGCGCGGGAGAATACGATGGGTCAGAAGATCAATCCAATTGGCTTGCGTCTCGGCATCAACCGGACGTGGGATTCCCGTTGGTTCGCCGGCAAGAACGAATACGGCAAGCTGCTGCACGAGGATGTCAAGATCCGCGAGATCCTGCACAAGGAGCTCAAGCAGGCAGCGGTCGCCCGGATCGTGATCGAGCGTCCGCACAAGAAGTGCCGGGTGACGATCCATTCGGCGCGTCCGGGCGTCGTGATCGGCAAGAAGGGCGCCGACATCGACAAGCTGCGCAAGAAGGTTGCCGATATCACCGCTTCCGACGTCGTCATCAACATCGTCGAAATCCGCAAGCCCGAGCTCGACGCGACGCTCGTCGCCGAATCGATTGCCCAGCAACTCGAGCGCCGCGTCGCGTTCCGCCGCGCCATGAAGCGCGCGGTGCAGTCGGCGATGCGTCTTGGCGCCGAGGGCATCCGTATCAACTGCTCGGGCCGTCTGGGCGGTGCCGAAATCGCGCGGATGGAATGGTATCGCGAAGGCCGCGTGCCGCTGCATACCCTGCGCGCCGACATCGATTACGGGGTGGCGACCGCGTTCACCACCTTCGGCACCTGCGGCGTCAAGGTCTGGATCTTCAAGGGCGAGATCCTCGAGCACGATCCGATGGCCCAGGACAAGAAGATGGCCGAAGGCGACACGGCGCGGCCGCGCCGCGACGCCGCCTGACGCGCGATCAATAGAGAAGGTTTGAGGGCGCAAAGCCATGATGCAACCAAAGAAAACGAAGTTCCGGAAGGCGCATAAGGGCCGCATTCACGGCACCGCGACTTCGGGCGCGACGTTGTCGTTCGGCCAGTTCGGGCTGAAGGCGATGGCGCCCGAGCGCCTCACCGCGCGCCAGATCGAAGCCGCCCGCCGCGCGCTGACCCGTCACATGAAGCGCGCCGGCCGCGTCTGGATCCGGATTTTCCCGGATGTCCCGGTGTCGAAGAAGCCCGCCGAAGTGCGCATGGGCTCGGGCAAGGGTACGCCGGAATTGTGGGTGGCCCGCGTCAAGCCGGGCCGGGTGATCTTCGAGATCGACGGCGTCACCGTGCAGACCGCGAAGGAAGCACTGTCGCTGGCGGCCGCCAAACTGCCGATCAAGACGCGCTTCGTTGCGCGCATTGCGGAATGAGGAAGTGATCATGGCCGAGATGAAAACCGCCGATATCCGCGCGATGAGCCCCGATCAGATGGACGATGCCGTCCTCAATCTGAAGAAGGAACGTTTCAACCTGCGCTTCCAGCGCGCCACCGGGCAACTGGAAAACACCTCGCGGCTGCGTGAAGCGCGCCGCGACATCGCCCGTATCAAGACCATCGCCGCGCAGCAGCGCGCGAAGAAGAAGTAAGGGGCCTTAAAATGCCAAAACGTACGCTTCAGGGCGTGGTCGTCAGCGACAAGCAGGCCAAGACGGTTGTGGTGCGGGTGGACCGCCGCTTCACCCATCCGATCTACAAGAAGACGATCCGCCGCTCGAAAAACTATCACGCGCACGACGAGAACAACGAGTTCAAGCCGGGCGACATGGTGTGGATCGAGGAGAGCAAGCCGATCTCGAAGTTGAAGCGCTGGACCGTGGTCCGGGGCGAACAGAAAACTGCCTGAAGTCTGTTCAGCTTAGCTGAACAACCTGCAGGAAAATTTTAAGCGCGACTTAGCGCATCAGAAAGAGGACGAGGTGCATCAATGATTCAGATGCAGACCAACCTCGACGTGGCCGATAATTCAGGCGCACGCCGTGTCATGTGTATCAAGGTGCTTGGGGGCTCCAAGCGCCGCTATGCCACCGTGGGCGACGTCATCGTGGTGTCGATCAAGGAAGCGATCCCGCGCGGCAAGGTCAAGAAGGGCGACGTGATGAAGGCCGTGGTGGTGCGGGTCCGCAAGGACATCCGCCGCGCCGACGGTTCCGTCATCCGCTTCGACCGCAACGCCGCCGTGTTGATCAACAACCAGTCGGAGCCGGTCGGCACGCGTATTTTCGGACCGGTGCCGCGCGAGCTGCGCGCCAAGAACCACATGAAGATCATCTCGCTTGCGCCGGAGGTGCTGTGATGGCTGCCAAGATCCGCAAGGGCGACAAGGTCGTGGTTTTGTCCGGCCGCGAGAAGGGCCGCACCGGCGAGGTGTTCGAAGTGCGTCCCGACGAGAACCGGGCGCTGGTGCGCGGCATCAATCTGGTGAAACGCCACCAGAAGCAGACCCAGGCGCAGGAAGGCGGCATCATCTCCAAGGAGTCGCCGATCCATTTGTCCAACATTGCGATCGTCGGCAAGGACGGCAAGCCGACGCGGGTGGGTTTCAAGATTCATGCGGATGGCAAGAAGGTACGTATTGCCAAACGCTCGGGAGCAGAGATCGATGGCTGAGACCGCATACACCCCGCGCCTGCGCGCGGAATACGACAAGAGCATCCGCACCAAGCTGACGGAACAGTTCGGCTACGCCAACCTCATGGAGGTGCCGCGGCTCGACAAGGTCGTGCTCAACATGGGCGTCGGCGAAGCCGTCAACGACCGCAAGAAGGCCGAGCTGGCGGCCGCCGACCTGTCGCTGATCGCCGGCCAGAAGGCGGTTGTGACCTATTCGCGCGTCGCGATCGCGACCTTCAAGCTGCGTGAAAACCAGCCGATCGGCTGCAAGGTCACGCTGCGCAAAGCCAAGATGTACGAGTTCATCGATCGCCTGGTGAACGTCGCGCTGCCGCGCGTGCGCGACTTCCGCGGGCTGAACCCGAAGAGTTTTGACGGCCGCGGCAATTACTCGCTCGGTATCAAGGAGCACATCATTTTCCCCGAAATCGACTTCGACAAGATGGGGGAGACGTGGGGCATGGACGTCACCGTTTGCACCACGGCGCGCACCGACGACGAGGCGCGAGCCTTGTTGACCGCATTCAATTTCCCGTTCCGGCAGTGAGTAGCTGACAAGCCTCTCAAACGCGGAAACCCAGGAGCCAAGCATGGCAAAGAAGAGTTCGATCGAGAAGAACAACCGGCGCAAGCGGATGTCCAAGAACGCCGCCCCAAAGCGCGCGAAGCTGAAGGCGATCATCGCCGACAAGAAGAAGCCGATGGAAGAGCGGTTCGCCGCGACGCTGAAGCTTGCCGAAATGCCGCGCAATTCGTCGACCACCCGCATCCGCAACCGCTGCGAGATGACCGGACGGCCGCGCTCGATCTATCGCAAGAACAAGCTCAGCCGGATCGCGCTGCGTGAACTCGGCTCCAAGGGCCTGGTTCCCGGGCTCGTGAAGTCGAGCTGGTAAGGAGGGTCGTCACATGTCAACGCACGATCCGATCAGCGATCTCATCACCCGCATCCGCAACGCGCAGATGCGCGCCAAGCCCAAGGTCTCGACCCCGGGCTCGAAAATGCGCGCCAATGTGCTCGAAGTGCTGAAGACGGAAGGGTACATCCGCGGCTATGCCAGCGTCGAGCACGCTTCTGGCCGCAGCGAGCTTGAGATCGAGCTGAAATATTTCGACGGCGAGCCGGTGATTCGCGAGATCGAGCGGGTATCGAAGCCGGGGCGGCGGGTTTATGCCTCGGTGAAGAACCTGCCGCGGGTGAACAACGGTCTCGGCATTTCGGTGTTGTCGACACCGAAGGGAATCATGGCTGACCACGAAGCGCGCGAAGCGAATGTGGGCGGCGAAATTCTCTTCACGGTGTTCTGAGGAAGGATTCTAGCCATGTCACGTATTGGCAAGCGGCCTGTGACGGTACCAACGGGCGTTACCGCGACCGTCGAAGGACAGACCGTGAAGATGAAGGGGCCGAAGGGCCAGCTTCAGTTCGTCGTCCATGACGACGTCGAGGTGAAGTTCGAGAACGGCGTCATCAAGGTTGCGCCGCGGGTCAAGACCAACCGCGCGCAGGCGATGTACGGCACCGCACGCGCGCAGGTCGCAAACCTCGTGGCCGGCGTCACCAAGGGTTTCGAGAAGAAGCTCGAGATCACCGGTGTCGGTTATCGCGCAGCACTGCAGGGCAAGAACCTGCAGCTCGCGCTCGGCTACAGCCACGACGTCGTCTATGCGATCCCGGAAGGCATCGCGATCACGGTGCCGAAGCCGACCGAGATCACCATCACCGGCAATGACAGCCAGCGCGTCGGCCAGGTCGCCGCCGAGATCCGCAGCTACCGGCCGCCGGAGCCCTACAAGGGCAAGGGCGTGAAATACGCCGACGAGTTTATCTTCCGCAAGGAAGGCAAGAAGAAGTAACGGAGCCGGTCATGTCGAGATTGAAAATTACGAATGCCCGGCGCAAGCAACGCGTGAGGTTGTCGTTGCGCCGTACCGCCAGCGGCCGCCCGCGGCTTTCGGTGTTCCGCTCGTCGAAGCACATCTACGCCCAGGTCATCGACGACCTCAAGGGCGAGACGCTGGCGTCGGCGTCTTCGCTGGAGAAGGCGATGCGCGAGGCCGGTAACACCGGCGCCAACATCGCCGCGGCGAAAGCCGTCGGCAAGCTCTTGGCGGAGCGCGCGGTCAAGAACGGCGTCACTGAAGTCGTGTTCGACCGCGGCGGCTATCTCTATCACGGCCGCGTCAAGGCGCTCGCGGATGCCGCGCGCGAAAGCGGATTGAGCTTCTAACTGGATTGAACGGATACTTTTAAGGATCGGAAAACACCATGGCAGGTGAACGCGAACGCGGTGGCGGCCACAGGGGCGGCCGGGAAGAACGCGACAGCGAGTTCGTCGACAAGCTCGTCCACATCAACCGTGTGGCGAAGGTCGTCAAGGGCGGCAAGCGCTTCGGCTTTGCGGCACTCGTCGTGATCGGCGACCAGAAGGGCCGGGTCGGCTTCGGCCACGGCAAGGCGCGCGAAGTGCCCGAGGCGATCCGCAAGGCGACGGAGTCGGCGAAGCGCAACCTGACGCGCGTCGCACTGCGCGAAGGCCGCACGCTGCATCACGATATCGCCGGCCGTCACGGCGCCGGGCGGGTTTATCTGCGGGCGGCGCCGGCGGGTACCGGCATCATCGCCGGTGGTCCGATGCGCGCGGTGTTCGAGACGCTCGGCATCCAGGACGTGGTGGCGAAGTCGATCGGTTCGTCGAACCCCTACAACATGGTTCGCGCGACTTTCGATGCGCTGAAGCATCAGGATTCGCCGCGTTCGGTTGCGGCGCGCCGCAATATCAAGGTGTCGACGCTGCAGGCGCGCCGGGTCGGTGGCGACGCCGAAGTGGTCGCGGAATAACAATACGCGCTCAAGGCGCTTTTCGGAGTTATGACGATGGCCAAGGCCGCAAAGATGATCAAGGTCGAGCAGACCCACAGCGCGATCCGCCGCCACCATTCGCAGCGCGAGACGCTGATCGGTCTGAAACTCAACAAGATCGGCCGGGTCACCGAATTGCAGGATACGCCTGCGATTCGCGGCATGATCGCAAAGGTTCAACATCTCGTCCGCATCGTCGACGAGAAATAGAGGGAGCATGATCCCGCAAAGCGGAAGGCCGCTTTCGGTTGCGATCATGCGCCAGGATAAAGGAAGGCAACGATGAAGCTCAGCGATATCGCCGACAATGCCGGCTCGCGCAAGAAGCGCATGCGGGTCGGCCGTGGCATCGGCTCCGGCAAGGGCAAGACTGCGGGCCGCGGCGGCAAGGGCCAGACCGCGCGTTCCGGCGTGCGCATCAAGGGTTTCGAGGGCGGCCAGATGCCGATCCATCGGCGGCTGCCCAAACGCGGATTCAACAACATTTTCCGGGTCGAGTTCGCCGAGATCAATCTGGACCGCCTCCAGCAGGCGATCGACGCCAAGCTGATCGACGTCAAGGAAACCATCAACGCCGAATCGCTGGTGAAGGCCCGAGTGCTGCGCCGCGCCAAAGCCGGCGTGCGGCTGCTCGGCCGTGGTGAGCTGAAGGCGAAGTTGAATATCGAGGTGCACGGCGCCTCGAAATCCGCCATCGCGGCGGTCGAGAAGGCCGGCGGCACGGTGAAAATCCTGGCGCCGGTTGAGAAGGACGAAGGCGAGGCGGCGTAACATCTGCGTCATTGCCCGGCCGAAAGCGGGCAATCGGCACCACGAAACGATGGACTTATCGAAGCCGAGCACCAAATAATGACCGGCGTCTGCGCAAATTCCCACCTATCTCAGGGCATGACAGCGTAAGCAGCGCGGGAGAAAGCCAAACATGGTCTCAGCAGCGGAACAACTGGCGGCAAATCTCAATTTCGGCGCGCTCGCGAAAGCCGACGAACTGAAAAAGCGCATCTGGTTCACCCTGGGTGCGCTGCTCGTTTATCGGCTCGGTACCTACATTCCGCTGCCCGGCATCGACCCGACCATCTGGGAACAGGTGTTCAAATCGCAGGCCGGCGGCATTTTGGGCATGTTCAACATGTTCGCCGGCGGCGGCATTCACCGCATGGCGATCTTCGCGCTGAACATCATGCCGTATATCTCGGCCTCGATCATCATCCAGCTCCTGACCACGGTGTCCTCGCAGCTCGAGGCCCTGAAGAAGGAAGGCGAGGCCGGCCGCAAGACGCTCAATCAATACACCCGCTATCTGACGGTGCTGCTGGCCGCGTTCCAGTCCTACGGCATCGCGGTGGGACTAGAGGGCGCCGGCAATGTCGTCAGCGATCCCGGCATGTTCTTCCGCATGTCGACGGCGATCACGCTGACCGGCGGCACCATGTTCCTGATGTGGCTGGGCGAGCAGATCACCTCGCGCGGCATCGGCAACGGCATTTCGCTGATCATCCTCTCCGGCATCGTCGCGGAGTTGCCTTCCGCGCTCGCCAACATGCTGGAACTCGGCCGCCAGGGCGCGCTGTCGACCGGCTTGATCCTGATCGTGATCATCATGGCGGTCGGAGTGATCGCCTTCATCGTGTTCATGGAGCGCGCGCAGCGGCGGCTTCTGATCCAGTATCCGAAGCGCCAAGTCGGCAACAAGATGTTCGAGGGCCAGTCCTCGCATCTGCCGCTGAAACTGAACACCTCGGGCGTGATTCCCCCGATCTTCGCGTCCTCGCTGTTGCTGCTGCCGACCACGGTTGCGAACTTCAACGCCGGCCGGGGCCCGGAATGGTTTCAATGGATCACTACCCAGCTCGGCCACGGCCGCCCGCTGTTTTTGATCCTTTATTTGGCGCTGATCGTGTTCTTCGCGTTCTTCTATACCGCGATCGTGTTCAACCCGACCGAGACCGCCGACAATCTCAAGAAGCATGGCGGTTTCATTCCGGGCATCCGCCCCGGCGAGCGCACCGCCGAATACATCGATTACGTGCTGTCGCGGATCACGGTGTTGGGCGCGATCTACCTTGCGATCGTCTGCCTGATCCCCGAAATTCTTATTTCTTACGCTGCGGTGCCGTTCTACTTTGGCGGGACCTCGCTGTTGATCGTGGTCAGCGTGACCATGGATACCGTGGCGCAGGTTCAGGGGTATCTGCTCGCCCATCAATATGAGGGGCTGATCAGGAAGTCGAAGTTGCGGGGGCGTCGCCGCTGACGCTTAACTAACGCGTTGCATCGCTTTCGCTATCCGCGCTCGGCGCTGATTGTGGTTGGCGCTGGTGGTGGGTTTTGAATTGCAGGTGCGCGATCAATCGCTCACCGGGCCGGGGGGCGAACAAGGATGAGACTGATTCTTCTCGGGCCGCCCGGATCGGGCAAGGGAACCCAGGCGCAGCGGCTCGTTCAGCGTCACGGCATTATCCAGCTCTCGACCGGTGAAATGCTGCGCGCGGCGGTGGCGGCGCAGACCCCGGTCGGGCTGAAGGCCAAGGACATCATGGCGAGCGGGGGCCTCGTTCCCGACGACATCGTGATCGGCATCATTTCGGATCGCCTCGACCAGCCGGACGCGGCGAAAGGTTTCATCCTCGACGGCTTTCCGCGCACGGTGCCGCAGGCCGAGGCGCTCGATGAGCTCTTGAAGAAAAAGCACATGAAGCTCGACGCCGTGATCGAGCTTCGCGTCAACGAAAGCGCGCTGCTGCAGCGGGTCGAAACCCGGGCCGCAGAGACGCGGGCGCGCGGTGAGGAAGTCCGCATCGACGACACCCCGGAGGTGCTGACCAAGCGGCTCGCAAGCTACCGTTCGCAGACCGAGCCGCTGATTCACTATTATTCGGAGCGCCGCAAGCTTTTGACCGTCGATGGCATGATGACCATCGAACACGTGACGCGGGAAATTAACCGAATCCTAGCCGCGATCGGGGCCGTGGATATCAAGGCCTCTGAGAAGGCTGCCAGGAAGCGGGCGATGGCCAAGCCGGCCGCAAAAGGCGCCAGGAAGGCTGCCGGGAGCACGGCCAAATCCGCGGCCAAGGCCGCCAAACCCACTCCGAAAGCCGCCAAGACTTCCCTGAAGGCCGCCAAAACGGCCTTGAGAGGCGGGAAAAAACCAGTTCGCAAGGCTGCCGCGGGTTCCAAGGCGCGTGGCGCTGGTAAGGTGGGGGCTGCTGCTAAAAAGGTCACGAAAAAGCGAGCTAAAGCATAGAGGCGGTTGACGAAACCAAGTTGAATCCTTTAATAAGCCCCGTATCCAAGTCGGATAGTTTTCAGACGATGCCGGGCCCCAAGATATCGAAGGGGAGGGCGTCGTGTTCGCGTTTGCGGACACCTGCCCGAATTAGCGAAAACACTGCCGGTCTTTAATGAGATTGGCGACAGGAGAGAAGTCCGTGGCCCGTATTGCCGGCGTGAATATCCCGACCAACAAGCGCGTTCTGATCGCGCTCCAATATATCCATGGCATCGGCCAGAAGAACGCCGCCGAGATCATGGAGAAGGTGAAGATTCCCGAAGATCGCCGCGTCTCGCAGTTGAGCGATCAGGAAGTGCTGCAGATCCGCGAAGTGATCGACCGCGACTATCTGGTCGAGGGCGACCTTCGCCGCGAGACCGGCATGAACATTAAGCGGCTGATGGATCTCGGCTGCTATCGCGGCCTGCGGCATCGCCGCGGATTGCCTGTGCGCGGTCAGCGCACCCATACCAACGCGCGTACGCGCAAGGGTCCGGCCAAGTCGATCGCCGGGAAGAAAAAGTAATTGGCGAGTAGCGAATGGCGAATGGCGAGTAGGAATTGATCCTATTCGCCATTCGCCACTCACAATTCGCATCACAGGTGTAGCCGCTGGCATTACGGCGGCGTTGAGATCTTTGGAAAGGTTTTGGAATGGGTAAGGAAGCCACCCGCGTTCGCCGCCGTGAGCGCAAGAACATCGCCTCCGGCATCGCGCACGTGAATTCGTCGTTCAACAACACGACTATCACCATCACCGACGCGCAGGGCAACACCATTGCCTGGTCGTCGGCCGGAACCATGGGTTTCAAGGGTTCGCGCAAATCGACCCCCTATGCCGCGCAGGTCGCGGCCGAAGACGTTTCCAAGAAGGCGCAGGAACACGGCATGCGCACGCTGGAAGTGGAAGTGGCCGGCCCCGGTTCGGGCCGCGAATCGGCGCTTCGCGCGCTGCAGGCCGCGGGCTTCACCGTCACCTCGATCCGCGACGTGACCACGATCCCGCATAATGGTTGCCGTCCGCGCAAGCGGCGGCGGGTTTGAAATACACATGGCGGGCGGCTTTGCTGCCCGCAAAACGTTTTGAAAGATTTTGCAAGCTGCGGACTGATCCGCAGGTCTCCAACGCCAGCAATTCAGATGCGAATGGACTGGCCGGTATGGGTGAAAAACAGTGACGATCCAGAAAAATTGGCAAGAACTTATCCGCCCGAACAAGCTTCAGGTGACCCCAGGCTCTGACGCGAACCGTTTTGCGACCCTGGTCGCCGAGCCGCTCGAGCGCGGCTTCGGCCAGACGCTCGGCAATGCGCTGCGCCGCATCCTGTTGTCCTCGCTGCAGGGCGCCGCGGTGCAGTCGGTGCACATCGACGGCGTGCTGCACGAATTCTCCTCGATCGCGGGTGTTCGCGAGGACGTCACCGACATCGTGCTCAACATCAAGGACATCTCGATCAAGATGCAGGGCGAAGGCCCCAAGCGCATGGTCGTGAAGAAGCAGGGCCCGGGCGTCGTCACCGCCGGCGACATTCAGACCGTCGGCGATGTCGTGGTGCTCAATCCGGAACTGCAGATCTGCACGCTGGACGAGGGCGCGGAAATCCGCATGGAATTCACGGTCGCCGCCGGCAAGGGCTATGTCGCCGCCGAGCGCAACCGGCCCGAGGACGCCCCGATCGGCCTGATCCCGGTCGACAGCCTGTTCTCGCCGGTCCGCAAGGTCTCCTACAAGGTCGAGAACACCCGCGAGGGCCAGATCCTCGACTACGACAAGCTGACCATGACGATCGAGACCAACGGCGCGATCACCCCTGATGACGCGGTGGCCTATGCCGCGCGCATCCTGCAGGATCAGCTCAACGTGTTCGTCAACTTCGAAGAGCCGCGCAAGGAAGTGGCGCAGGAGATCATTCCCGATCTCGCCTTCAATCCGGCGTTCCTCAAGAAGGTCGACGAGCTCGAACTGTCGGTACGCTCGGCGAACTGCCTGAAGAACGACAACATCGTCTATATCGGCGACCTCGTGCAGAAGTCGGAAGCGGAAATGCTCCGTACCCCGAACTTCGGCCGCAAGTCGCTGAACGAGATCAAGGAAGTGCTGGCCCAGATGGGTCTGCATCTCGGCATGGAAGTGCCGGGCTGGCCGCCGGAGAATATCGACGAGCTCGCCAAGCGCTTCGAAGATCACTATTGATTTCGTCATTCCGGGGCGCGCGTGAGCGCGAACTATGCTGCGCAATTGCGCAGCTGGGAATCTCGAGATTCCGGATCGCCGCTTCGCGACGTCCGGAATGACTGGGGCGAACGCAGGCGGCCCACCTGAGCAAATTGTCCGACGAGCCGTCGCGACAGACAAGTATTGAGGAATATACCATGCGTCACGGCAAGGTTCATCGGAAGCTCAACCGCACCGCCGAGCATCGGCGTGCGATGTTCGCCAATATGTGCGCGGCGCTGATCAAGCATGAGCAGATCGTCACCACGCTGCCGAAGGCCAAGGAACTGCGCCCGATCGTGGAGAAGCTGGTCACGCTCGGCAAGAAGGGCGGCCTTTCGATGCGCCGGCAGGCGATCTCCGAGATGCGCGATCTCGACCAGACCAAGAAATTGTTCGACGTGCTGGCGGTGCGTTACAAGGACCGCCAGGGCGGCTATACCCGCATCATCAAGGCCGGCTTCCGCTACGGCGACAACGCCCCGATGGCCGTGATCGAATTCGTCGACCGCGATGTCGACGCCAAGGGCCTGGATTCCGGCCCCGAGCAGGAAAAGGCCGCGGAAGCGGCGTAAGCCTTCCCCGATATCGGTTGCAAAAGCGGCGCTTCAGGCGCCGCTTTTTTGTAGGGTGAGCAAGGCACAACGGGTCGCGCGAATGCGGGTAAACTTGGTCAGCCTGGTATCCGGATGCGAAGTGTGCGGACTACCGCGCTCTCGGTGGCGTGCCAGTCGGGATTGACCGGGAGCAGGAACCGGTCGAGCTCGCTTTGGGCCAGATCCAGGGCTGCGTTCGCGGCGGGGGCGTCGGGCACCGCGCGTAGCGTGAAGCCCGTCGCTCGGCCATATAGGCATTGCAGGCGAACCAGCCAAAGCTGGTGATAGTCGAGATACCAGCACGCTTCCGCGTTCGTCGGCAGAACCGATAACACGCGATCGGCCCATTTGAGCGCCGCCTCAGCCATCGCTTCCCGGCGAGGGCGATCCTGCTCCTCCTCGGCCGCGACCCGGCGAACTTTGACCGAAAGCGCCATCAGCCTGGCATGCGGCTTCAGTGGCATCAGGGGACGGCGCAGGTTGAGCGAAGATACCATGTCGTCGAGCGCCGCAAGCGCCTCGGTGAAGCGCCGTTTATCGAGGCTTGTCTCCACGGCCCAAAGCTTCTCCGATTCGGAAAAGTCGGTGTCGCCCTTGCCGTCGATATATTCGCAGCTGATGAATGCGCGCGGCAGCCCGTCGTGGAGCCGGGCGAGTTGCGCGCGGCTGAGATCGGTGTAGCCGATGGCCAAATATTCGAGCCGCTCGAAAGACGGCAGACGCCACAGCACCGAACCGAGCTGGGCAGCGTTCACCCGCGTCGCCAGGGCCCGCAGGTTGCGGGCGCGCAACAGGCCGGCCGGAATCCCGTGCTTCAGCGCCGGCCAACTGATATCCAGTATCTCCAAATGCGGGTTGTCCCAATACTCGTCGCTGTCGTGATACTCAAGCTCCTCGATGGTATTGATGTCGTAGTGCTGTTGGAGGACCCGCAGCCACGGGAACTGCGACAGATCGAGATTGGCGGTGAAAACCGCCGAACCGTTGAAATAGCCCTCGCCGATGGTCAGGATTTCGACCGAGCGGAAGCTGTCGGGACCGAACGGCAGCGAAGTGATCGGATTGTCGGTCAGTTCCAGCTTGCGAAGGCGCGGCAGCCCGGCGATCTCGCGGGGCAGGGTGTCAAGGCCGCAGTCTTCCAGGCCCAGCGTCTCCAACGCTTCGAAGTCTCCGATCCAGGATGGCAATTGCTTCACCCGGTTGCCCGAAAGCACCAGTTCGCGCGCGCCGCTGAACCCGCGCAACTGTTCGGGAACGAAACGGAGTTCGCATTTGGCGAGACTTACTTTCTCGATCGGCTCGCCGCGCTCCTTGCGGGCGCGCAGTTCGGCGAGACGCGCGGCTCCCATGTCGGAGAGCCTCGGCGGCGCCGGCGTGCCGATCTCGCCCTCGGGACGAAGAATGGGCAAATTCCGCTTCAACCGATCGAGGACGACGCCATCATGCACGGAGTTGGTTTCGTCGATGACTTCGGGCGCCAGAATGAGGTCGAGGCGGTCGTTATCGTAGTCGACGGGAATGTTGAGCCGTCCGGCCGAGCTCGCGACGTATTTTCGCTCCACAGGACCATCGAAGATGAACTCATAATCGGAAACCAGCACCAGCAGGGCGCGCGTCTTGCCGCGAATTCGCATCTGGCCGTGGTTATAATAGCCCATCAGCACGCCGGTGACCGTGACGTCGCCGTCGATCTCGGACGCGCTGCCGCCAAGGCAGAGATTTTTCGCAACGACGTTGCCTTTCACCTTCAACAGCGGCGACCAGTCGATATCGGGCTCGGCAAGCGTGGCGTTGGGGGCAAGCAGCGAGCCCGTAATGAACAGGGCGCCGAGCCGAGCATCCTTGAATGCAGGTACCAACTCGTTGGTCAGCACGAGACCTTCTTGTGTGACGCCGAGATCGCCTTCGACGACGCCGGCCTTGTACTCGTCCATCTGAGAATAGGTCATCGTGCGGGACGCGATGTCCTTCACGCCGGGCATGAAACGCTGGAACGCGTCCGCCATGGACAGGAGATATTCAGCCAAACTCATGCCTCCCGATGCTAGCGACGACATGGCCTGGTGCCTGGAACGGCACCCCGCAATTAGAGTCATCGGGATCAACTCCCGTTCAACGCCCGTATTCCCAAAATTTTTGTCTTGAAATCAACGGGTGTCCTCCCGGCGAACGCCGCAAAGGAGCCGCGCCATGTGCGCCGCTTTCTTATTGGGCAATCACCCCGTGGCGACCGGCGATTGCACTCGCGCGCGCAGCTCCCGATATCTAGTCCTCCACGGATGGAGATGGCTCATGAAGATCGATCTTTCGGGAAAAACCGCGCTGGTGACGGGTTCCACGTCCGGCATCGGTCATGCCGCCGCCAAGGGGTTGGCGGCCGCCGGCGCTGAAGTCGTGGTCAACGGCCGCGCGCAAGCCAAGGTCGACGCCGCGGTCGCGGCCATTGGCAAGGTGGTGCCTGGGGCCAAGGTCCGGGGCGTCGCCGCCGATGTTTCAACCGCAGCCGGGTGCAAGGCACTGGTCGCGGCGCAGGGTGAGGTGGACATCCTGATCAACAATGCCGGCATCTTCGAGCCGAAGGCATTTTTCGAGATTCCCGACGAGGACTGGAGCCGCTTCTTCGACGTCAATGTGATGTCGGGCGTGCGGCTGTCGCGGGCTTATTTCCCGGGCATGCTGAAGCGCAATTGGGGCCGCATCGTCTTCATCTCGTCGGAGTCCGCGCTGAATATTCCGAAGGAAATGATCCACTACGGCACCACCAAAACCGCGCAGCTTGCGGTATCGCGCGGGCTTGCCGAGATGACAAAAGGCACTGCCGTGACCGTCAATTCGGTGCTGCCGGGCCCGACCATGTCGGAGGGCGTCGAGACTTTCATCAAGGATATCGCGAAACACAACGGCGTGTCGGTGGAGCAGGCGACCAGGCAGTTCTTCCAGCAACAGCGCCCGACCTCGCTGCTGCAGCGGTTTGCAACCGTCGAGGAGATCGCCAACATGGTGGTCTATGTCGCCTCGAAAGAGGCGGCGGCGACCAATGGCGCCGCACTTCGCGCCGAGGGCGGCATCATCCAGACCATTGCGTGAGGGGTCAGATGGCGGCCTATGTGATTTCCGAACTCGAGGTGCGCGATCCCGCAGGGATCGAGACTTACCGCACCATTGCGGCCAAATCGATCGCGCAATATGGCGGCCGCTATCTGGTCCGCAACGGCGCCGCCAGCGTTGCGGAGGGCGGCCCGCCGGTGAAGAGCATCGTCGTGGTCGAGTTTCCCTCGATGGAACGCTTGCGCGAATGGTACGCCTCGCCGGAATACGCCGAAGCATTAAAGGTGCGGCGGACGGCGCTCGACCGCCGTTTGATCTTTGTTGAGGGCGTGCCGGTGGCTTGAGCGCCCCGGTTATTGCGAGCCAACGGGTCGGCGCAAAGCGCCGCCCGGTGGCTCGCAATGACGGTCTCTACCATCCCTCCAGCACGATCTTGCCGCGCGACTTGCCGCTTTCCAGCAGCGCATGCGCGCGCTTCAGGTTCGCTGCATTGATCGTTCCAAAGGTCTGATCGAGCGTGGTGCGCAGCACGCCCTTGTCGATGAGGTCGGCGACGTCGTTGAGCAGATGATGCTGCGCGATCATGTCCGATGTCTGGAACGAGCTTCGCGTGAACATCGATTCCCAGTGGACCGAGACCGCCTTGCCCTTGAAGACGCTGACGTTGAATTCCGGGGGATCGTCGATCAATCCGAATTTGCCCTGCGGCGCGATGATGTCGGCCAGCGCCTTGTAATGCTGGTCGGTGCTGGTGAGGCTCGCGATCAAGCCAACCGGCGGCAATTTCAGCTTCTCGATCTGCTCCTTCATCGGCTTGGCGTGGTCGATCACGGCGTGGGCGCCGAGATCGAGGCACCATTTTTGGGATTCCGGCCGCGACGCCGTGGCTAGGACGGTAAGTCCAGTGAGGCGGCGGGCGATCTGGATCAGGATCGAGCCGACGCCGCCGGCGCCGCCGATGATCAGCAGCGTGCGCGGATCAAGACTTTTGCCGGGCACGGCACCCAGGCGGTCGAACAGCAATTCCCAGGCGGTGATCGAGGTGAGGGGAAGGGCTGCGGCTTGCGCGAACGAAAGCGTCTTCGGCTTGCGGCCGGCGATGCGCTCATCCACCAGATGCAATTCGGAGTTGGTGCCTTGCCGCTGGATCGAGCCGGCATAGAAGACTTCATCGCCGGGCTTGAAAAGCGAGACCTCGGGGCCGATGGCGTCGACGACGCCGGCCGCGTCATAGCCCAAAATCTTGGTCTCACCTTCCGGCGGCGTGGCGCGTTTTCGCACCTTGTAATCGACCGGATTGACGGAGACCGCCTTCACCGTGACACGGATGTCGCGCCCCTTCGGCTCCGGTTTTGCGGTCTCGAAATCGATCAGTGCATCCGTAGCATCAATCGGTAGTGATTTTTTGTAGCCTACGGCTTTCATGTCCGTTGTCTCCTTGATGGCAGCGATCATTCCCAGCCTAATTGTCGCCCTAGCACAATTTTGGCAAGTACTGTATATCTGGGGATATAGTCCCTGTTTGGATACTATTGGAAAATCCCCCATGAAACGGCGGAATTTTGCCCACCGGCCGGGCTGCGCGGTCGAAGCGACGCTCGACCTGATCGATGGCAAGTGGAAAGGCGTCATCCTCTATCACCTGCAAAACGGTACCCAGCGCTTCGGCGAGTTGCGGCGGCGGATGCCGGGCATCACCCAGCGCATGCTGACAAAACAGCTGCGCGCGCTCGAGGACGACAATCTGGTGATCCGCAAGGTCTATGCGGAA
Source organism: Bradyrhizobium lablabi (assembly GCF_900141755.1). Lineage (NCBI taxonomy): Bacteria > Pseudomonadati > Pseudomonadota > Alphaproteobacteria > Hyphomicrobiales > Nitrobacteraceae > Bradyrhizobium > Bradyrhizobium lablabi. The sequence goes on from NZ_LT670844.1 coordinate 7,121,624, forward strand.
GTGCCGCCCCGGGTCGAATATCGCCTGTCGGAGATCGGCGAGAGCCTGCGTCCGGTGATCGACACCTTGAAGGCGTGGGGAGAAGGCCATCAGGAGCGGCTTTCCTGCGGACCCGCCGCAGACCCAGTAAAGACACCCAAGCGCGCCGCTTGAGGGTCTCCAGGGGCTGCAGGAGCAGCCGTGGCTGCTCCTGTCAGAACTGGCGAGGCCGCCAGGCTTGCTCGCTCAGAATGCGACCTGTGTCCGCATGGCGAACGCATCGAACTTGGCGCCGGCATCGCCGAAGTTGGTGGGACTAATCTGCCTGGTGATGTTGCCGTGCAGATAGTCGAACATAAACCGGACGTTGCGGTTGACGTACCAGTTCAGCGCCAGCGTATAGATCGTCTGCCGCCCGCCGGCGATGCCGTTCGCAAAGCCGAGCCGATCGTTGAGATCGATGGTGCTGTAACGACCAGCAATCTCCCACGCGCCCCAGCCGCCGCCGGCCAAGGAGAACGGATTTGCCGGCGCAATGCCGCCGTAAGAGGCGCTGCCTGCATTGTAGCGCCGGGTTTCGCCGGTCAGGACATAGGCTGCCTCGGCATAGCCGCCCTGGAATTTCAGGCTGGGCAGCGGGGCGAACGCATTACGGTCGACATTGAACCAGAAATATTCTCCCTGGAAGAACAGCGGCCCATACGTCGCGGCCGCTTCGGCGCTGTAGACTTGGGCGCCGGATACGCCTGCGATCGCACCCGTCGAGACCAGCGTGGTCGGGTCGATGCGCAATTCCGGGCGGTCACTCAAGGTCAGCGTTTGCGTCCCCGCGATCAGATTGTGCGGCGGCTGCAGCAGCCATTGAGCGTCGCCGCCTATGTGCAGCGAGTAGTCGTTGCCGCTGACAACTTGTCCGGCGACGCGGGCGACGGTGCCGTATTGTTCGGTGGTGCCGGGAGGGTTGATGCTGGAGGCAGAGTGAATGGCTCCCATGGCGGGCCCCGTCACATAGGCGCCAGCCCAGAACCTGTCGGTGTACCAGCGCGCGCCGAAGGTGGAACGGAAGTCGCCGGCTGCGATGTTGGTGGCGGTAATACCGGAAGCGGCGCGCTCCATGAACGGGATGTCGTTCGAGCTCGACGCCTCATCCAGCGTGTAGGGCAAGTCCATCACGCCGCCTTCGATCGCGAGCCTGCCGCCAAACGGCTTGAAACCCGTGTAGCTGAGGTAGGCGTTTTCAATGCCCGACAAGGCTCCACCCGGAAGAAATCCGACCGCCGTTCCGCCGACGCTGGCCGTGCTGGCAAAACCGTCCGAAGCCCCGCCGAAGTCGTAGATCAGCGCGTAATCCCAGTCGCTCATGAATTTGCCGATTACGCCGATCCGCGCACGACGGACGTTGACGCCATCATCGAGGCGTTGCGGAACGGTCGCCGCGGTATTGGGCCGGTAATCGTAGCCGCCACCATCGAAGTGCACCCGGCTGGTGATCGCAACGCAATTCTGACCGTCGTCGGTGCAGATGGTTGGCCGGTTGTTCGGCATTGTCACGACCGCGCCGGAAGGCGCGATAGGGCCCTTGACGGGATAGGCGGCATTGGCGCTGGCAACGTTGACCTTGGCATCGGCCTTCGCATTGGCCTTTGCTGCCGCGGCGGTATTGGCGGTCGTCTGCTTCTGCAACGCGTCGAGCTTCTGCTCCATCAGGCGCAGTTGCTGCTTCAAGGCGGCAATCTCGGCGTCGGCTCCGGCAGACTGCGCGCGTGCTTGCGATGTGACCAATGCCCCGATCAGGCTGACAGCGGCCGCTGTAGTCAGTTTTGCTATCGACATGACATCACCCCTTGCTATCCAGTTACGAATTCCGCCGCGCGTTTCGTACGCGAAGGAAGGAAGATGGTCTTTTCGATTGCGCGAAAAGCCATCGCGACAACTTTGCAAATTCCAACCGTTACGCTGAGGCTCACCGGCCGATCGAAACGCCCGGCAAGGCCAAGGATAATCTACGACAGCCTCGCGATGCGGCGAACAGCAAAGCCGGTTCGCAAACCTCACGCGACGAGAAGGTTTCACCATGTGGTATCGGGGCCACAGGGATATGATGCTCGTCATGTGACCATGCACGCTGTCTGAAACGGGTGATTCGAAGGAAGGTGAAATCTCGCCAATCAGGCGTCGGACGCCGGGAGAATGGAAGAAACCGCTCTTCTATTGGCCGGCCGAAGCGTTATATTCCCGGCGGGTTCCCCCTGAGAGGTTTTAGATGCTCAAATACTTTGCTGCTGCGACCACCCTGCTGTGCGTCGGGGCATTGGCGGGCGCGGTCGATCACGCGGCCGGGCAGGACCGGCGCGTGCCGGCCTCACCGGCGGAGGTGAAGCTCTCCTATGCCCCGATCGTGCAGCGCGTGCAGCCGGCGGTGGTCAATGTTTACGCCGCCAAGATGGTGCAGAACCGCAATCCGCTGCTCGACGATCCGATCTTCCGCCGGTTCTTCGGCGTGCCCGGCCAGCAGCCGGAGCAGATGCAGCGGTCGCTGGGTTCAGGCGTGATGGTCGATCCATCGGGTCTCGTCGTGACCAATGTCCACGTCATCGAAGGCGCCGACGAGGTAAAAGTCTCGCTCTCGGACAAGCGTGAATTCGAGGCCTCGATCATCCTCAAGGATCCGCGCAGCGATCTCGCGGTATTGCGGCTCAAGGGCGTGCACGAGCAATTCCCGACGCTCGATTTTGCCAATTCCGACGAGCTGATGGTCGGCGACGTGGTGCTGGCGATCGGCAATCCCTTCGGCGTCGGGCAGACCGTGACCCACGGCATCATTTCGGCGCTGGCGCGCACGCAAGTCGGCATCACCGACTACCAGTTCTTCATCCAGACCGATGCCGCGATCAACCCCGGCAATTCCGGCGGCGCGCTGGTCGACATGACCGGCAAGCTCGCCGGCATCAACACCGCGATCTTCTCGCGCTCCGGCGGATCGCAAGGCATCGGCTTTGCGATCCCCGCCAACATGGTGCGCGTGGTCGTGGCTTCCGCGAAAAGCGGCGGCAAGGCGGTGAAGCGGCCATGGCTCGGCGCGCGCCTGCAGGCGGTGACGCCGGAGATCGCCGAGACCTTGGGGCTTCGGCTGCCGAGCGGCGCGCTGGTCTCGAGCGTCGTCGCCAACAGCCCGGCGGCCCGCGCCGGCCTAAAACTGTCCGACCTGATCGTCGCGATCGACGGGCAGACGGTCGACGACCCCAACGCGTTCGACTACCGGTTTGCGACGCGTCCGCTCGGCGGCACCTCGCAGATCGACGTGCAGCGCGCCGGCAAGGCGATCAAGCTCGCGGTGCCGCTCGAGACCGCGCCCGATGCCGGACGCAATGAAATCGCGCTGACGACGCGCTCGCCGTTCCAGGGCGCCACCGTCGCCAACATCTCGCCCGCGGTTGCCGACGAGCTGCATCTGGATGCGGACACCGAAGGCGTCGTGGTCACCGAGTTGGGCGACGACACCACGGCCGCCAATGTCGGGTTCCAGAAGGGTGATATCATCCTGGCGGTCAACCACCAGAAAATCGCCAAGACCAGCGATCTCGAAAAGGCGACGCGGGATTCCTCAAGGCTCTGGCGAATCACGCTGGTGCGCGGCGGCCAGCAGATCAACGTCACGCTCGGCGGATGAGCCCGAAGCGACCACGCGAGGCGCAAAACCTGTTCGCAGCCGCAGGGCTGGAGCAGGACGCGCCGCATCCGCTTCCTGATAAATTGCGCCCGCGCACGTTGTCGGAAGTCGTTGGACAGGATCATATCCTGGGAGCGGACGGCGCGCTGACGCGCATGTTGGCGACGCGGACGCTGGGGTCGCTGATTTTCTGGGGCCCGCCGGGCACCGGCAAAACCACGGTGGCGCGGCTCTTGGCGGACGCCACCGAGCTGCATTTCGAGCAGCTCTCGGCGGTGTTTTCCGGCGTCGCCGACTTGAAGAAGGCGTTCGATGCCGCCCGCGCCCGGCGCGAGATGGGCAAGGGCACGCTCTTGTTCGTCGACGAGGTGCATCGCTTCAACCGTGCGCAGCAGGATTCGTTTCTGCCGGTGATGGAAGACGGCACCGTGGTGCTGGTCGGCGCCACCACCGAAAATCCCTCGTTCGAGCTCAACGCCGCGCTGTTGTCGCGGGCGCGCGTGCTGGTGTTTCATTCGCTGGATGCCGGGGCAATCGAAAAACTGTTTGCCCATGCCGAAAAGATCGAGGGCAAAAAACTGCCGCTCGATGCGGAGGCCCGCGCCGTGCTGGTGCGGATGGCCGATGGCGATGGCCGCGCCGCGCTGACGCTCGCCGAAGAGGTCTGGCGCGCCGCGCGCGAAGGCGAGGTCTTCAATGCCGGGCAATTGCAGGACATCCTGCAGCGCCGCGCGCCGATCTACGACAAATCCGCCGACGGCCACTACAATCTGATCTCGGCGCTGCATAAGTCGGTGCGCGGCTCCGATCCGGATGCGGCGCTATATTATCTCGCGCGCATGATGGACGCCGGCGAAGACCCGCTGTTTCTGGCCCGCCGCGTGGTGCGCATGGCGGTCGAGGACATTGGGCTGGCCGATCCGCAAGCGCTGGTGATCGCCAATGCCGCCAAGGAAGCCTACGACTTCCTTGGCCATCCCGAGGGCGAACTCGCGATCGCCCAAGCTGTGATCTATCTCGCCACCGCGCCCAAATCGAACGCCGCCTATACCGCGTTTGGAGCTGCGATGCGTGTGGCAAAAGAAGCCGGCTCGCTACTGCCGCCAAAGCACATCCTGAACTCGCCGACCGGGTTGATGAAGTCGGAGGGCTATGGCTCCGGCTATGAATACGACCACGACACCCCTGAAGCTTTCTCCGGACAGGACTATTTCCCGGACGCGCTCGGCCATCAGACTTTTTACGATCCGCCCGACCGCGGCTTCGAGCGCGAGATTCGCAAGCGGCTGGATTATTGGGCGAAGCTGCGAAGGGAGCGGAGACCGAAATAGCGTCATAAGCCGCGCTACTTTCCCGTTCTGACAAAATCCAGAATCTGGTCCGTCAGGCGCGTATCCGCGGTGTTGATCGAATACACCTCCGACATGTGGCTGTGCTGCGGCAGGATGAACGCGTGGGCGCAGCCGCTGGCGCTCTTGCAGGTGGCGTCCTTCAGCAGTTCGAATTGCCGCAGGAATACGGGTGGATCCATTTCTGCGGCAACGATCATCAGCGGTATGCTTGTCGTCGCCAGACCGCGCAGCGAAGAATCTTCTGCGTAGCGTGATGGGTCGGCGCCGAAATAAGCGCGTTCGGGATCGCCCAGCTGCATCGCCGCCAGATCGTAGAGACCCGATACCATGATCGCACCGGCAAGGCCGCCGCCTTTCACTTTGTAAAATTCCGGGTGCGATACGTAGCTTGCGACGTGAACGGCGCCGGCGGAATGTCCCATCAGATAGATTCGCGCGGGATCGCCACCGCGCCCGCCGATGTTGTTGGTGACCCATTGCACGGCGGAGCCGATATCTTCCGCGCCGGCCGGCCATTTCGCTTGCGGTGCAAGCCGATAGGTCATGTTGACGCCGACAAAGCCGTTCCTCGCCGCCCACAGCATGATGTTGTCATAGAACGGGCTGCCGCCTTCGCGTCTGTCGCCGGACACGAAGGCGCCACCGTGAACAAACATCAACACCGGGCGTGGCGCTGACGCCGTCTCCGATATGAAAACATCGAGCAGATTGCGGTCGGCCGTGCCGTATTTGACATCGCGCTCGACCTTGACGCCCTGATAGGGTTCTTTTTCCTGCAGTGGCGCGTAGATTTCGGCAGTGTTCTGAAAATCGACGACAGGGCCGATCTCCACCAGCCTCCACGCGATGTCCTCCAACATGGGGCTTTGCTGCGCCCACGCCACGCTCACGAGCATCGCGGCGAGAACGCCCAGGGCCGATTTCAGTGGCGCCATCCGGGGTGCTCCCGTTTGTTTCTTGTCCAATATGGTCGATCCCACGCCCGATTTGTACTGATTTTGCCGTGACGACCAGTTGCTTTTGCGCTACCCAACGGCCTAATTCGGAGCAGCAAGCCACCATGAGCCGTCGCGTCAAGAAACCATTGAAAGCCCGGGGCGATCGCCCGAAGGGCGCGCGTCCGTATCGGGGTTCAAAGGCCGAGCGGCCGCATGCGTATCGTCCGGGTGGCAAGCCGACCGCACGCGCTCAAGCGTCGCGCGCGGAAAAGCCGGCGCCCTTCATCGCGGAGCCCGAAAAGATCGCCGCCGAGCCGCCACCGCTGCCGACAAAAGTGCAGACCGTTGTCGTGACCGCGGACGAGAACAACATGCGCGTCGACCGTTTTCTGGAAGCGCGTTTTCCCGGCCTGTCGTTCTCCCACATCCAGCGCGTCGTCCGCAAAGGCGAATTGCGCGTCAACGGCAAGCGCGCCGATAGCAAGGACCGGCTGGAAGAGGGGCAGAGCGTCCGCATTCCGCCATTAAAACTCGACGCGCCGAAAGCGACAGGTCACCTTTCGGAAGCGGGGGCGAAAACGCTCCAAGCGCTCAAAGAAATGATCCTCTTTGAGGATGCCGACGTCATGGTGCTGAACAAGCCGGCCGGCCTCGCCGTGCAGGGCGGTTCCGGCACCACGCGGCACATCGATCAGATGCTGGAAGTGATGCGCGATGCCAAGGGCCAAAAGCCGCGGCTGGTTCACCGGCTCGACAAGGAGACCGCAGGCTGTCTGCTGGTGGCAAAAACGCGGTTCGCCGCGACCGCGTTGACCGGATCGTTCCGCCATCGCTCCGCGCGCAAGATCTATTGGGCGCTGGTCGCCGGCGTGCCGAAGCCGAAGCAGGGCAGGATCTCGACCTATCTGGCCAAGGAGGAGGGCGAGGAAGACACCATCATGCGCATCGCAGCCCATGGCGACGAGGGCGCGAGCCACGCCGTGACCTATTATGCCGTGGTCGAAACCTCGGCACAAAAACTTGCCTGGGTGTCGCTGAAACCGGTCACCGGGCGAACGCATCAATTGCGCGCCCATATGGCGCATATCGATCACGCGATCGTGGGCGATCCCAAATATTTCAACAAGGAAAATTGGCAACTTCCGGGCGGCCTGCAGAACCGGCTGCATCTGTTGGCGCGCCGGATCGTGATTCCGCATCCGCGCGGCGGGTTTATCGACGCGACCGCGCCGCTGCCGGCGCATATGTTGCAATCATGGAACCTGCTGGGGCTGGAGGCCGACAGGTTCGACCCGATCGAGAACGCGCCTGAAGAATAGTTTAGCTTGCGGTTTGTTGGGGGCATCACGACATAAGCCTCATGAGACTTTCATCGATCATCATCTGCACACTTGTCGCGGCGCTGCTTTCCGGCGGTGTCGCCTCGGCGCAATTACTTCCCCCCGGCACTTCGCCACTCAGTGCGCCGCTGCCTCCTCCGTTGCCGCAACCGAAGATCGCGCCGCCGGTGATCCCGCAGATGGACGCGCCGGTGCGCCAGAACTATGCGCCGGCGCCGCGTCCTTCCTTCAGCGACCGGATCAGCACCTGTCTCGATCAAGCCGCGGCGAGTGGGTTTAACCAGAGCGACCGCGCGACGTATTCGCGCTCCTGCGCCAATCAGTGATCGCGGCCCCGGTATTGCGCCAGAAACATCCGCAATGAATCGTGCGGACTCTCGACGTCCGCAATCACCCAGCCGTCGGGGCCGTTCACCAGGATAAAATTCAGCGTGACGGCGAGGCCATGATTGTCGAAGGCTACGCCGACATAGGTCTTGTCGAATTGCTTGCGCAGGATCGAGATCGAGATCGCGCCGAGTTTCCAGGTCGGGCTCTGGACCAAGAAGTCATACGGCTGGTCTTTTGAAGACGTCCATGCCGCTTGCAAACTCGGATCGAAGAACTTGTGTGCGGTGGCGGCATCGCGCGGCAGTCCGCTCGAGAGCTCGGACGAGCGGTCGCCGTAATAGGCATAGACGTTCCTGACCAGCGATTCCGGCGAGCGGAATCCACCCCAGGCGGTCGCGGCACCGAGAACCGCAAGTACCGTCAGAAAAGCCCCAAAAATCCTTGCCATCGCGGCTCGCTTTATTTGCGTCCATCCTTATCATATTGTTGCGCGGGACATACCGTGGGCAACGGAAGCCGAAAAACCTCCAAAGAACCTGAATGCGTGAACTGTTCGACGAAGCATCCGGAAAATCGCCGCTCGATCCGGAGGAGGCGGTGCGGCGCACGATGCGCAGCCCGCGCCGGAAGCGGTTTTATGCCAAGGCCGGCGTCGTTGACGCGCCGGACGGCTTTGCGATTACCCTCGACGACAAGCCGATCCGCGCGCCGTCCGGGCGCCCGTTAGTCGCGCCGGTCAGGGCGATTGCCGACGCCATCGTCGCCGAATGGGATGCGCAGCCGGAACTGATCAATCCCCTGACAATGCCGATGACGCGATTTGCCAACAGTGTCGTCGATGCCGTGGTCGACCGGGTCGATGCCGTCAAAGAGGACATTGCGAAATATTTTCAGTCGGATCTGTTGTTCTATCGCGCCGGGCATCCCGACGGGTTGGTCGCGCGTGAGGCAGCGCTTTGGGATCCGCCATTGTTCTGGGCGGCGGAGGCGCTCGGCGCGCATTTCATTCTCGCCGAAGGCATCGTGCATGTCCGTCAGCCCGAGACGGCCGTGGCCGCGGCGCGCGCGGCGCTACCCGATGACCCCTGGAGAGTGGCGGCGCTGCACGTGATCACGACACTGACGGGCTCGGCGCTATTGGCCTTGGCGCTCTTGCGCGGTGTGCTCGATGCCGATCAGGTCTGGGCCGCCGCCCATGTCGATGAGGACTGGAACATCAAGAAATGGGGCGTGGATGAAGAGGTCGCGGCGCGCCGCGCCGCCCGGCTGGTCGATTTCCAGGCCGCGGCGACCATTCTCAGGTCGGTTAATCCGTAGCGGATGATCCGCCAAAGTGTGAGCGATTTGGCGATAAGATCATGCGCTAATTGATATTTTAGAGCGCGATCAGCAAAACCTCTTGCCGTTTTGCTGATCGCGCTCTCCGGTTAACGAGAGGTTTACGACGCTGCGCTAGCTTTCGCGGACCCAGCGAGAGCTCTCGATGACGATATCCGTCAATCCAACCGTTCCGGTCGTCGCCGCGCAAAGCGTGGCGTCCGATCTCGTGCTGCAGCCGGGAACCGTGGTCGACGCCGAGGTCCTGAAAGTTCTCTCCGACAATCTGGTGCGGATCGCGATCTCCAGTCTTGCGATCGATGTGCTCTCTGAAGTGCCGCTTCAAGCCGGCCAGTCCCTGCAGCTTGCGGTATCGCAGACAGCCGATGGCATCCGGCTTGCGGTGGTCGGACCGGATGCGGCGGCCGGCGCGCCGGCTGATGCCGTCACCCTGACGCCCGATGCGCCCGTCACTGCCGCGACGGCCAGTCCGCCCGCGGGTGCTGCGCCTACGGCGAATGCGCTGACGCCGCTCGAGCGGGCGGCCGTCTCGGCGGCGGCCGCGGGCGCGGCCACCCAGCAGGACAGCCTGGCGCCGCTGTTTGCCAACCTCGGCGTTGCCGCCACGTCGAACGGCCTGCCGCCAAAACTGCAACAGGCGGTGCTGCAGGTCTTGGCGCAGCGTACGAGCCTCGATCCAGGCTTGACCGGCAACGACGTCAAGAACGCCTTCCAGAAATCCGGGATTTTGCTCGAGGCCTCGCTTGCCGCGGGTTCGGTTCCGCCGCAGGGCAGTGTCCCCGATCTGAAGGCGGCGCTGATCGTGCTGCGCCAGACTCTGTTGTCATCGCTCGGCACAGGCGATGGCACCGCCGCGGCGGCGACGGTCGCGCCGTCGCCCGCTACGCCGGCGGCCGCCGGCGCTTCAGCCGCGGATGCCGCCTCTCTGCAACACGGCACGGCGACATCCACGCCGTCGCCATCGCTGTCTCCCGAGATCGCGGCGCAGGAGATTCTTCTGCCGCAGTCGCGCGTAGCCGTCACCGGTGATCCCCTCGCGTCTGGGAGCCCGGTCCGGATCGTGCTCCCTGAAACACTGCTCAACGCCGGGTCGCGCACGATGACGGCGGGCACGGTGTTGAACCTGTTGCAGGAGACGTTGCAGGCAAGGCCGCTTGTCGCAGGCAGCACCAACTTGCCGGCAACGGCGACAGCGCTGGCCGGACGCAACGACGACGTCACCGTTCATACCAACACGCCGCCGCCGCCGTTTCGCGGCGCGCTGCCCTCGGCGCAGCCGATCGCCACGCCGTCGATCACAGCCAATGCGCCGCTTGCCGCAAACACGCATCATCTGCTCGCCGATACCGACGCCGCCATTGCGCGCCAGACCCTGCTGCAGGTCGCCTCGCTGCCGGATCGTGTCGATGCCGCAGGCCCGCGGCTCGATCCGGCGACGCCGCGATGGAATTTCGAGATTCCGTTTGTGACGTCGCAGGGCACGGCGATGGCGCAGTTCGAGATTTCGCGCGACGGTGCTGGTAACGAGGTCGAAGCCGCCAAACGGGTCTGGCGGGCGCGGTTCTCGCTCGACGTCGAACCGGCCGGCCCCGTTCATGCGCTGGTGTCGCTGAGCGGCGAGCGGACGTCGGTGCGGATGTGGGCGGAACGGCCCGCGACCGTGGCGCAACTGCGCGCCGGGGCCGCACAATTGAGCCAGGCGCTGACCAAGGCCGAGCTCAAGCCCGGCGACATCGTGATCCGGGACGGCACGCCGCCGCAAGCTGCACCGGCGCGCGCCGGGCATTTTCTGGATCGGGCGCTATGAGCGTGGAGACGCGAAACCAGCTTGCGGTCGCGCTGCATTATGACAAGACCGGCGCGCCGCGGGTGGTCGCCAAGGGCAAGGGCACGATCGGTCAGAAGATCATCGAGGTCGCCAAAGCCCACGACATCCCGATCGAAGAGAACGAAATGCTGGCCGGCGCGCTCTCCAATGTCGAACTCGGCGATGAAATCCCTGCCGAACTCTACAAGGCGGTCGCCGAAGTCCTGATTTTTGTGCTGCGGCTTTCGGGGCGCGTTCGCTAGGCTTTTTCGATTGGCAGCTTCGGATTGTCATCGTTTTACCACGATGTCGTCAGCATCGTCGCCGCCGTTCGTTTCACCATATCGGATGAGCCATGATCAATCGCCGCCATGCGCTCGGCCTCCTGGCCGCCGCGAGCTTCCTGCCAACGCGCGGTTTTGCCGACGTCGCGCCCCAGCGCAGCGAGATACACGACGACCTCGCCAAGCACTTTCTTAGCGAAGGCACGGTCGGCACCTTCCTCGGTTACAAGGTCGACGATTACCTCATCATCGCAAGCGACAAAAATCGTTCCGGCGAGGCGAGGCTGCCGGCTTCGACCTACAAGATCCCGAACTCGCTGATTGCGCTGGAAACCGGCGTGGTCGAGGACCCCGACAAGGACGTCTTCAAATGGGACGGCGTAAAGCGCAGCATCGAGGCCTGGAATCGCGACCACACCATGCGCACGGCGATCGCGGCTTCCGCCGTGCCGGTCTATCAGGAGATCGCCCGGCGCATCGGCCAAGAGCGGATGCAGAAATATGTCGATCTGTTCGAGTACGGCAATCGCAACATCGGCGGCGGCATCGATCAGTTCTGGCTGACGGGAGATTTGCGCATCGACCCGGTGCAGCAGGTCGATTTTGTCGACCGGCTGCGCCGCGGTGTGCTGCCGATCTCGAAGCGCAGCCAGGACCTGGTGCGCGACATCCTGCCGGTGACCAAGGTCGGCGATGCCACGATCAGGGCCAAGAGCGGTCTGCTCGGCGCCGAAATCGGCAAGCCTTCGCTCGGCTGGATGGTGGGCTGGGCCGAAAAGGGCGACGCGCGCACCGTGTTCGCGCTCAATATGGACGTGCTCGAGCCGCGCCATATCCCGCTGCGCATGACGCTGACGCAGCAGTGCCTGACCGATATCGGCGCGCTCTAGCTAGCCCAGCTCGTAGGGCGGATTAGCGATAGCGTAATCCGCCGTTACGCCGGCCGAGATGGCGGATTACGCCGGAGCCTGTCATCGGGCCGCGCTTTGCGCGGACCCGTTGGGCTAATCCGCCCTACGAACTACCCCAATTTGAACAACGCCTGCAGAAACTCGACCACCGCCTTGCGCGCCTGTTCGGCGGTTGTGGGATTGCCGCCGACATGCGGGTTGAGCTCGACGCAGGAATCCCTGTAGTTGAACGGCGTTTCGGTATCGGCGTTCAGCAGCACGCCGCCGTCGGCTTCCCGGATATGGCAGTGGCGCACGGTCTGAGCGTTCGTTGAAACCGTCACGGTGTCGTTGCCCACGAGACCGATGTCAAAACCATGCGCCGAGTCCGGGTATTCAGTCAGCACCACGTCGCGCTTGGCCTCCTGAAGCCGCGCGACATAGGCTTTGCAGCTCGCAACCGGGTTATAGTCGTCGGGGGCGCCGTGAAAGATGCGGATCGGACGGGCGGCGACCTCGGTATCGGTCAAATAGGTCATGGAGCAATCCGGATAGAATGGAATGTAGCCGGCGAACTCGACGCCGGATTTATTCCAGAGCTTGTTGAATCGCGTCAAGCTCGCGTAAAGCGCGGCCTGTCCGCCGCGCGAAAATCCCATCAACACGATCCGGTCTGGATCGACGCGCGGGTGTTTTGCCAGGATGTCGAGCGCGCGATAGATATCGAGGACGAAGTTGAGGCGGCCGAGCATCGCCTGGTTGGTGCTCACTGCCGTCAATCCGCGGCCGCTAAAGCCGTCGATCACAAATGTCGAAATCCCCATCCGGTTGAATTGATTTACCCAGGCCTCGATGTTGGCGCCGACGCCGCCCGATCCATGCATCAGCACGACGACGGGGAGGCGGCCGGATCCCTGCGCGATGCGAAATTCGCCGGCGACACTGGCCGGTTTGCCGTCGGCGTCGCCTAACAGGAATTGCCGGTCCGAGATGGTCAGCGAGGGGATTGAATAGAGTTCGACGCGCGAGGCAATTTCCTTCGGCATCGATTGCGCGTTGGTCTCGATCCCCGCCAGCAGAATGGCGGTGCAGAAAATCCAGGCCGCAATCGCCGCACCCATCCATGTCCGCATCGTTTCCCCCGATCGTGATTCGCCGCTGGCGGCGCTGCGCGGGAATAGAACAAGTGCCGGATAGGGTGTCAATTTGGCTTTATGCGCCCTTACCGATGCGGCCGAGATGGGTGAAGCCAAATCCGGCCGAGTATTTCAGGCCGTAACCGAGCGCGCGATCGATGCCGATATGCGCCATCCAGATCAGCGCGATGGAAAGCCAAAGCGGGGAGACCAGCGCAAATGACAGGGTCATCAGCGTTACCGGTGCCATATAGCTGTGGGCGGCATTATAGACGATGGCGCCGGTCCTGGAGTCGGCCAGATAGGCCGCAAAACTCAGATCGGGCACCAGAAACAGTATGAAATAGATCCACCACGAGCCGCCCCAGACCGCATAAAGCAGCGTCATGCCCAAAAACAGCGTCAGCCCCTCCAGCCGGAGCAGGGTTCGCACGCCGCCGGTGACGGTGCCTGTGGTCTCCTGGGTTGTGGTATCGGTCATGGCGTCGCCTCCGTTGAGGCGCCGGATATAACGTGCGGCGGGCAGGGCTGCCAGATGCCCCGATGGACGTTTCCAGCCGGGAAAAGGCCTGTTAGAACCCGTCCAAATCTAACCCAGATACGGGCGGGAGCAGATGAAAGAAATCCTGGATATCCTCGAGGAACGGCGCGCCGGAGCAAAGCTCGGCGGCGGCGAGAAGCGCATCGAGGCGCAGCACGCCCGCGGCAAATTGACCGCGCGGGAGCGCATCGAGCTTCTGCTCGACAAGGGCTCGTTCGAGGAATTCGACATGTTCGTCGAGCACCGCTCGACCGAGTTCGGCATGGAAAAGACAAAGGTGCCGGGCGACGGCGTCGTCACCGGCTGGGGCACCGTCAACGGCCGCAAGACCTTTGTGTTCGCCAAGGATTTTACCGTGTTCGGCGGCTCGCTGTCGGAAACCCACGCGCAAAAAATCGTAAAAATCCAGGACATGGCGATGAAGGCGAGGGCGCCGATCATCGGGCTTTATGACGCCGGCGGCGCGCGCATCCAGGAAGGCGTAGCAGCGCTTGCCGGCTATTCCTATGTGTTCCGCCGCAACGTCATTGCATCCGGCGTGATCCCGCAGATCTCGGTCATCATGGGTCCCTGCGCCGGCGGTGACGTTTACTCTCCGGCGATGACCGATTTTATCTTCATGGTGAAGAACACGAGCTACATGTTCGTCACCGGGCCCGACGTGGTCAAGACCGTCACCAACGAGGTCGTCACCGCCGAAGAGCTCGGCGGCGCGTCCGTGCATGCCACGCGCTCCTCGATCGCCGACGGCGCGTTCGAGAACGACGTCGAGACGCTGTTGCAGATGCGCCGGCTGATCGATTTCCTGCCCTCAAACAACACCGACGGCGTGCCGGAGTGGCCGAGCTTTGACGATATCGGCCGCGTCGACATGTCGTTGGACACGCTGATCCCCGATCATCCGAACAAGCCCTACGACATGAAGGAACTGATCCTGAAGGTCGTCGACGAGGGCGACTTTTTCGAAATTTCCGAGGCGTTTGCGAAAAACATCGTCACCGGCTTCGGCCGCATCGCCGGCCGCACGGTCGGTTTTGTCGCCAACCAGCCGATGGTGCTGGCGGGCGTGCTTGACTCCGATGCCTCGCGCAAGGCGGCGCGCTTTGTCCGCTTTTGCGATGCTTTCAATATTCCGATTGTCACGTTCGTCGACGTACCAGGCTTCCTGCCGGGCACCGCGCAGGAATATGGCGGGCTGATAAAACACGGCGCCAAATTGTTGTTCGCCTATTCGCAATGCACGGTGCCGCTGGTCACGGTGATCACGCGAAAAGCCTATGGCGGCGCGTTCGACGTGATGGCGTCAAAGGAAATCGGCGCCGACATGAACTACGCCTGGCCGACCGCGCAGATCGCTGTCATGGGCGCCAAGGGCGCGGTCGAGATCATTTTCCGGAGCGATATCGGCGACACCGACGCCATCGCCGCACGCACCAAGGAATATGAAGACCGCTTCCTGTCCCCCTTCATCGCCGCCGAGCGCGGCTATATCGACGACGTCATCATGCCGCACTCGACCCGGCGACGGATCGCCCGGGCGCTGGCGATGCTCAGGGATAAGCAGGTCGAGATGCCGATGAAGAAGCATGATAATTTGCCGTTGTGACGAGCGATGGGGCGAAAACGCATGAGCTTCAGCGTGCGGATGCGCCTTGTGGTACGGCTTGTTTTGTTGCTGCCGCTCGTCGGTGCGATTGTTTCCCCGGCGATGGCCGCCGGCGCGCCGGCCCAACAGATGGTCATCATCGACACCGACATCGGCGACGATTTTGACGACGCGTTGGCGGTGGGACTGGCGCTATCGAGCCCGGAGCTGAAAATTCTCGGCATCACCTCGGCCTGGGGCGATACGGCCTTGCGCGCGCGAATGCTCGACCGTCTGCTGTGCGATGTCGGCCGCACCGATATTCCGGTCGCGGTTGGTATCGAGAAGCACGCACCAGGCCAGGCGGCGTTCACGCAAGCCCGCTGGGCAGCCCGCCAACCAGCCAGGACACATCAGGCCGCCGTCGATTTCATGCTGGAGCAGATTCGCCGATATCCGGGAGAGATCACGTTGATCGGCATCGCGCCGTTGACCAATTTGGGCGCGGCGATCGAACGCGATCCCGCCACCTTCAAGAAATTGAAGCGGATCGTGATCATGGGCGGCTCGATCCATCGCGGTTACGGCGATGTTTATGCGCCCAACAACCGGCCCGATGCGGAATACAACATCGCCATGGATGCGGTCGCGGCCAAACAGGTCTTCAACTCCGGCGTGCCACTCTATGTGATGCCGCTCGACGCCACCCAACATAAACTGGATGAGGTGAAGCGGCAGCTCCTCTTCACCGAAAGCACGAACCTGACGGACGATCTGTCGCTATTGTACCTGCAATGGGTCGCAGGGTTCCATCAGCAGACGCCGACTTTGTACGACGATGTCGCGGTGGCCTATGCGATCGATCCCGCCCTGTGCCCGGTCTCGCCCATGAGGATCGAGGTGGACGACAAGGGTTTTACGCGCCCGGTGCCGGGAGCGGCGAACAGTTTCGTCTGCCTCAGCTCCGATTCCGACAAGTTTTTCAATTTCTACATGGCGCGCTTGATGCAACAGAGACTTGCCGGCTCGTGCCCCAGGTGAGCGCGGGACGGGAGATGAATGGCCGGGTGAAGCCCGGCCACGACGGGCTCACACCATCGACAGCGCGGCCCTCCGGCATTTCGTCACCCGGTTGATCAGGCCTTTCTGAAATCTCGGGACCTTGAACGCTTTAGTCTTCTTGATGAAGGCCATGCGATCGTCGCAGATAGCGTTGATCGTGGTTTTGGGGTCGGCCTTGTTCGCGGCGGCGGTGGTGACCGGGCCGAGCGAGCCGTCGTCGGCGACGCCGATCGCGCGCTGCAGTGCTGCTACGCCGCGGGTCGGGCCGGAATGGACGCCGAAGTCGAATACCGCGAGATCGATCCCGTCCGGAAGATTGTCGCCATTGACGTTGTCCCAGAATTTCCCGCGATAGATCGGCCCGACCTTTGCCGGCGTCAGCGCCTTCACTTCGGCGATCGTCGCCTGGCGGCCGATGAAGGCCGAAAGCGTCGCCTGGGTGATGCCGAGATTGGTCGGGCCGCCCGGATCCTTGGGATCGTTGGTGAAGCCGCCTTCGAATTGCAGAATGAATTTGAAACATTTATCAAAGTTGGATGCCGCCATAATCAATTCCTCCAAATCTAAACCTGAGGTTGAGTATAGGCGCGGCTTCGTAAAATGCCAGCTTGTACCGCGTCAGCCTTGCTTCCACTTCGCCATCATCTACATTCGGCACAAAAGGGAGCCCCGCGCCATGTCCACGCTGTTCGCGTTCCTCCATCACCTTTGCGCCTTCACGCTGGTGTCGGCGCTCGCGATCGAATTTGCGCTGATCCGCGGGGAACTGACGCTTTCCTCGGCGCGCAGGCTGCAGGTCACCGACCTCGTGCTCGGCATTGCTGCCGGCGCGCTATTGATCATCGGGCTGATGCGGGTGTTCTTTTTCGAGAAGGGCGCGGAATATTATTTCCATAGCCACGCCTTTCTCACCAAGCTCGCGCTCTTTATCGTTGTCGGACTGCTGTCGATCATCCCGACGGTGGAATTCCTGTCATGGCGCGGGGCGCTGAAGGCGGGGCAAGTGCCTTCGATTGACGCGAAGAAACGGCGACGGGTCACGGCCGTGATTCACGGCGAACTGTTTGCCGTCGTCATCATCCTGCTGTGTGCCGCGATCATGGCCCGGGGAGGATGGGTTTAGCGCGCGTCTTGCGCTATCGTCGCGGCCTGAAGAAACCGTGCCGGAGGAAGCCATGCCCGCTGCGTTCTTTGTCGTTCGAGCCACCGTTTCCGATTCCACCAGGCGCAGGGCGTTCGATGCCTGGTATCAAAATGAACATCTGCCGGACGCGGCAAAATCGTTCGGCGTGAAAAAGGCGTGGCGGTTCTGGAGCCTCAGCGACCCCGCCATTCACCAGGCGACCTACCAGTTCGCCGACGAAACCTCGCTCGACCGTGCGATGAACGGTGAGGACCTCAAACGGCTGGTCGCCGATTTCAATCGGGACTGGCCCGATGTGACGCGCACGCGCGAGATGTTCGTGCTGGCCGAAGAGTTCGGCGCGGGGTGATTATTTTGTCGTCCCGGCGTTCTGCGGGGACGATAGAGTTAACGCATGCGCGCGTTGCCAATATTTCCAATATTTAATGTCGCCGGTTCAGCGGCCATTCATATCGACGCGGTCAAACTCTCCTCGCATCACTCGCCGAGATGAGGGGAAGATGTCATGGAGCGCCGCCACTTTCTGAAATTCGCTGTTGGATTTGCCGCGGGCGCTGCCGCGCTAGCCGCGAGTGCCCAGGCCGCGCCGCTGGCGCCCCTGCCGCTTGCCCGAGATGAAAGGCGATCGCCGTCGAACGAAAATCTCCGTTCCGCCGTTACCACCAAGGCCGAAGTCGATCGCCTCCAGCCGCAGGAAGTACGCTGGGGCTGGCACCACCGGCACTGGCATCATCGCCACTGGGGCTGGCGTCACCGTCATTGGGGCTGGCGTCGCCGTCACTGGCGCCGCTGGCACCGCCGTTACTGGTAACGCGTCGTCGCGTTATCGGGCTGCCAAATTGTTGGCGTAAGTTATGAATCCGCCGCGTCGCGGCGAATGATGGGAAGAAAGGAGAAGTCATGAAACTGCTTGCTGCATCTGCGTTAGCTATTGGCCTCAGCCTTGCGGCGATGACCGCATCGCAGGCAATGCCGGTGGCGCCGCTCGATCAATCCGAACACGCCGATATCATCCAAGTCTACGGCGGCTGCGGATGGGGTGGACACCGCGGTCCCTATGGCGGATGCCGTCCGTTGTATAATTGCCCGCCCGGCTGGCATCCCGGACCCGCCGGCCGGCGTTGCTTTAGGAATTGGTAAATTCGAAAGTAGCGGCGGGGACCGCGTCAGCGGTCCCTGCTTGAACGAAGCTTAAATTTATTTGGCAAGTTACTTGGCGAGAAAGCCGAGCATCAGCTCGTTGAATTTCGCGGGCGCCTCGAGAAACACAAGATGCCCGGTATTCGGGATCACTTCGGCGCTTGCGTTTGGCATTTTCGCCGCCAGCGCCTTGGCGAGCTCGGCGTTCTGCCCCATCTTCGGCCGCAGCGCCTCCGGCGCATTGGGCTTGCCCGGCGCATTGTGATCGTCGGCGCCCATGATGAACAGCGTTGGCTCCGTGATCAGCGGGATTTCGTGCGCCACCGGCTCGCGGTAGATCATTTGCCCCGAGGAGACAAACGCGCGCAGCCAGCGCGGATATTCGGACGCGCCCTTGATGTTGAAGCGCGCATCGATGAACGGTGTGATCTGGTCGGGCGGCAGTTTTATCGAATAATTGGTCTCGAGCTGCTTGCGATAGCCCTCGGCGGTCAGTTTGTCTTCGCTCTCCAGAATTTTTTCCGTCGGCGTCGGCGGGACATAAAGCCGGTAATCCTCGAGCCCGATCGGCGCCGCCAGCAGCAAATGCTGGACCCGGTCCGGATAGGCGCGCGCGATCCGCACGCCCAGCATGCCGCCGAGCGAATGCGCGACGATGTCGGCCTTTGCGATCTGTAGATGATCGAGCAGCGCGATCGTGTTCCGCGCCAGTGTGTCGAAATGCAGTTCACCCCAGGGTTTTGAAGATTTGCCGAAACCGACCTGGTCCGGCACCACCACGCGGTAGCCGGCGTCGGTGAGCGTCTTGATCACCGGCGCCCAATAGCTCGACGGAAAATTGCGGCCGTGCAACAGCACCACCGTGCGGCCGTTCGGCTGCGCCGGCGCCACGTCCATATAGGCCATCCGCAGCTGCTCCCCGTCACTAGTAAGCGGCAATAGGTTGACGGGGAAGGGATAGGCAAAACCTTCGAGGCCTATGCCGTAGGGTTCGCGTTGCGTGGTTTCAGCGGCATTGACCGCGATCAATGGCGAGGCGAGCAGGGCGGCAGACAACGCTGTAACAAAACGGTTCATCAGAGCTCCGGAGACATTTTTCCGTCATGCCCGGGCATAGCCGTCCGAAGGACGGCGTCGCTTCCGCTTGCCTATGTCCCGGGCATCCACGTCTTCACTTGCCGGAGATAAAGACGTGGATGGCCGGGTCAAGCCCGGCCATGACGACGGTTGGGACCGCGAAAAGCTAATCCTCGCCGTTGCCGAACAGCGCCGCGAACCGCTTTTCGCCGTTGCGGCTGAAATTGACGACGCGGCTGCCGGGCGTGGGGTCGCGCGCGGCCCATTTCAGTTCAGTGAACCGGCTCATCAAGGCGGCGCCCAGCGTGCCGGCGAGATGATGGCGCCGCTCGCTCCAGTCGAGGCAGGCCTTGCACAGCGGCCGGCGCGGATGGGCGAGGGCGTCAGCGTCGATCTGTAGCGCGGTCGCCATGAAGCGCGCGCCCTCGGCGGTCAGCTTGATGTCGTGCTGCTGCTGCCGGACCAGCTTTTGCCGCTTCATGCTGTCGAGCATCTGGACGCCGAGATCGCCGGCGAGATGATCGTAGCAGACCCGTGCGCGGCGCAACGCCGGATCCTTCGGCCCGGTGCGCACGCGCATGTGGCCGGCCCGCGCGGCAAGACCCGCAAGGCCCTCAAGCACGCCGGCGACATCGGAATCGCTCAGGCGGTAGTAGCGGTGGCGGCCTTGCTTTTCCTGCTCGATCAGCCCGCCGGCTTCGAGTTTTGAAAGATGCGAACTGGCGGTCTGCGGCGTGATGCCGGCCTGGTGCGCAAGTTCGGTCGCGGTCAGCGCGCGGCCGGTCATCAGCGCGGTGAGCATGTTGGCGCGCGCGGGATCGCCGACCAGCGAAGCGACCATGGCGATATCGGGACCTGCTTTCATAGTTCGATGATAACCGAAGCATTGGCGTCGATCAAGCGGGTATTGTTGGGCCCGTCATTGCGAAGAGCCAACGGGTCGCGCGAACGCGCGCCCGATGACAGGCTCCGCGACGAAGCAATCCAGCGTTTGTGCGGCTGTGGATTGCTTCGCTACGCTCGCAATGACGGAAAGTGGAGGTTCCAGTGATTACCGTCTTCATCCGCTACCAGCTCGATCCGTTCAAGCGCGCGATGTTCGAGCAATATGCAAAACGCTGGCTCAGCATCATTCCCCGCTGTGGCGGCGACCTGATCGGCTATTGGATGCCGCATGAGGGCACCAACAACATCGCGTTCGCTCTGATTTCCTTCGAAAGTCTCGCGGCCTATGAAAATTATCGCGCGCGGCTTCGCACCGACCAGGAGGGCATGGCCAATTTCAATTTTGCGGAAGAAAACAAATTCATCCTCGCCGAGGAACGGACGTTTTTGCGCAAGGTGGTCGCATAACAGCGACCCGCGCTCTGGCGGGAAACGTGCCGCATCGCTATCCTTTGCACGCAGAGACAACGAGAACAAAAGGGAGAAACCATGCCGGTAACATCAGCGGACAAGCGCGCCACCTTTCGCAAGATGCATGAGACGGGATGCTTCGTGCTGCCCAACCCCTTCGATGTCGGCAGCGCCAAGGCGCTGCAGCATCTGGGCTTCAAGGCGATTGCGTCCTCAAGCGCGGGCTTTGCGTGGACAATCGGAAAGGCCGACAACCGCGTCACGCTGGAGGAGGTGCTGGCGCATCTCACCGCGCTCTGCGATGCGGTTGATCTGCCGGTCAACGCGGATTTCGAGGGCGGTTTTGCCAGTGAGGCGGAGAAGGTCGCCGCCAATGTCGCGCGCGCGGTCAAGACCGGCGTTGCCGGTCTGTCGATCGAGGATTCCACCGGAGATGCCGCAAAGCCGCTTTACGAGCGCGGGCATGCGATCGAGCGCATCAAGGCGGCGCGTGCCGCCATCGATGCCGACAACAGCGGCGTCGTGCTGGTCGGCCGTTGCGAAGGTTTCCTGGTCGGGCAGGCCGACCTGACCATGGTGATCGACCGGCTCAACGCCTATGCCGACGCTGGTGCTGATTGCCTCTATGCGCCCGGCATCCGCGCCAAGGAGCAGATCGCCGAAGTCGTCAAGGCCGTGCACCCCAAACCGTTCAATCTTCTGCTTGGCTCGCCCGGCTTGAGCGTCGCAGAAGCCGCCGACCTCGGCGTCCGCCGCATCAGTGTCGGCGGCGCATTGGCGCGCGCCGCCTGGGGCGGGTTTATGCGCGCGGCGCGGGAGATCGCGGAGAAGGGGACGTTTGCCGAACTGGGCAATGGCTATCCCGGCGGCGAGTTGAACAAGATGTTCAGCTGAGGTGCAGCAGAAGAAGCCGCAGCGGGCGGAGCGCTTGCCCGCTGCGTTGCTATTCGATTTTGCCTGCCGCTACTTGGCTGGCGCGTTATTGGCCGGCGGATTGGCGGGCCGGTTCATCTGCGCCGGCGCCGTTGGCGGCGACGTCTGCGGCTGAGCCGGGGCTTGGCCCGTCGTCACGCCCTGATCGGTGTTGGCGCGCGGGGTGACGTCGCGCATGCCCGGCGGGGCTGCGGGCGGCGATGAGGGCGTGTTCTGCGCCGTCGAAGGCGTCCCTGCCTGATGGACCGACGAGTTATTCAGGCCGTAGAAAACCGCGCCAAGCGCCACCGCGATGGCAATCCCGAACAGCGCGACCCTGCCGCCGCTGGCGCGGCCCTCGGCGAGTTCGGGATCGGGCTGTAACTCATTATCGACGCGGGCCGCGCGGCGATATTCATCATCGGCGCGATTGGCGCGATAGGGATCGCTGGCGCGATAAGGATCGTCCGGATTGTAGGCCATGGATGTTTCCTCCGTTAGCGTAGTGCTCAATCGCCGACGTTGGCCGAGGTTCCGGGAACCGCGTTCCATCGGGCCGTTTTTCGGTCTGTTCAGAATGGAACCCGCAACGTAAGTTCGAAAAAACTCCCCGAGGTTTGCGATGTGGGCCTTGCCGCCGACCGATACCGTCCTGCAGGTGCTGTCGCTGGTGGCGCTCGCGGCGCAGGCGATGAGCGCGGCGCTTGCTGCGGGAAGGCGCCGCATGGATTGGGTCGGCGTATGCTTCCTTGGCTGCATTACCGCGCTTGGCGGGGGAACGATCAGGGATGTCCTGCTCGGGCACTATCCACTGCTGTGGGTGGAAAACCCGTTCTATCTCGCGCTGACGGCAGGTAGCGCCTTCGCGACCATCCTGATTGCCCGCGCGGTGCATCGGCTGAGCGTGGCGTTTCTCGTCCTCGACGCGATCGGGCTCGTGGTATTCACCATGGCCGGATGCGACGTCGCCTGGCAGGTCAACGCGTCATTGCCGATCGTGATCGTGTCCGGAATGATCACCGGATGCGCCGGAGGGGTGCTGCGCGATATCCTCTGCAACGACGTGCCGTTGTTGTTTCGCTCCGAGCTTTACGCCAGCGTCTCTGTCGTCACCGGACTTTTTTACGCCACGGCCTTCGGCCTGAAATTGACTGACGACGTCTGGACGGTCCTGACTTTTGTGCTGGGCCTGTCGTTTCGCCTGCTAGCGATCCGCTATAAATGGGAAATGCCGAAATTCGTGTTTAACGAAGATCGCAAGTGACGTTCACCGCCGCGCTTTCTTAACCTCCGCCGGCGTCACCAGCGGTGCGGCGTTGCCCCACGAATTCCTGACGTAGTTCGTGACATCCGCAATCTGCTGGTCCGACAAATCTTTGGCGTACGGCGGCATCGATCCGGTATTGGGTGCGCGCGACGTCGTCACGGTCTGGGCGCCATCGAGCATGATACGGAGCGTGCTTGCGGGGTCGTTCGCCTGCAGATTGGCGTTGCCGGGCAATGGCGGATAAATCCTCGGCGCGCCCGAGCCGTCCGCTTCATGGCAGGCGATGCAGAGATGGTCGTAGATGGCCTTTCCGGCCGCCATCTCCGACTGCGGTGGCGCTGTGACCGCCGGCTCCGATGCGCCCGGTGGAAGATCCTTCAGGTAAACCGCGATGGCGCGGACATCGGCGTCGCTCATTTTCGAGGTCGAATTGGCCACGACTTCCGCCATTAACCCGCCGGCATGGCTTTTGGTGTTGCGGCCGCTCGCAAGGTACTCGGCGATGTCATCGACGCTCCATGATTTCAACCCGCTGCGCGCGGCATTATCGAGCCGGGGCGCAAACCAGCCGCCGATCAATCCGCCGCCAAACGCCCGGCCGCGTTTGTCGGCGCCGAAGAAGTTTTTCGGCGTGTGGCAGGCGCCGCAATGCGCGGCGCCAGTGACGAGATAGCCACCGCGATTCCATTCCGCGCTCTTTTGTTGATCCGGCTCGAAGATGCCGGGCCGGAAGAACAGAAAATTCCACAACCGCATCATCACCCGGTAATTCAGCGGCCAGCGCAGTTCCGGCGGCGGCGGGTCGTTGTGAACCGGCGCAAGCGTCGCGAGATAGGCGCGGATCGCCAGGATGTCGTCGCGGGTGAGTTTCGTGAAATTCGGATAGGGGAACGCCGGGTAATAGCGCGAGCCGTCCGGGTCCACGCCGTAGCGCAAAGCACGCGAAAAATCGGCATCGCTCCAGCCGCCGATCCCGGTCTCGTGATCCGGCGTCAGGTTCGGTGAATAAATCCCGCCGAACGGGGTGTCGATGCGCTTTCCCCCGGCGAACGGTTTGGCGGGATCGGCGGTATGGCAGCTCGCGCAATCGCCGGCTTCCGTCAGCGCCTTGCCGTGCGCGATGGTGTCCGCCGAGGGCTCGGCCTGCGCCCCGCCAGCGGCTGACGCGCTGCACAAAAGCACGGCGGCGAGAATCGCCCGCATTCCATCTCGTCCCTGCACCGGATTGTCCCTCCCTGCCGGCACTATTGCGCTAAACCGAGCGGGGAGACCGCCACGTCGTTTCGCGCCGAGCCTGCGGAACGACACAAAGCGAAAAGTGCTACCGGCGTTTGACGCATGAAATTGCGATTCCCGGACGCGGGGCTCCATTGCCCAGATTTGTGGTGCGTCCCTCGCGAAAACCGACATAGACTGGCGAAGGCCGCGGGGATGACTAGCTAACAAGACTAGCTAAAAACAGCCGCCCGCGCCAAGGCTTTGACGTGAAGGTTTTAGACGCCAAGGCTTCAAGGGTGGCAAAGCTTGCGAGGGTGGAATGGGAATCAACCAGGGTCCGATCAGTCTCGATCAAAAATATACCCAGGGCTCCGGCCATATTTTCCTGACCGGGATTCAGGCGCTGGTTCGCCTGCCGATGGCGCAAATCCGCCGCGACCGCGCCGCCGGTCTCAATACCGCGGGTTTTATTAGCGGCTATCGCGGCTCGCCGCTCGGCGGTTATGACCAGCAACTCTTCGCCGCCCGAAAACATCTCGAACAATACAACATCAAATTCCAGCCCGGCGTGAACGAAGACTTGGCGGCCACCGCGATCTGGGGCTCGCAGCAACTCAATCTTTCGCAAGGCGCCCGCCACGATGGCGTGGTCGGCATCTGGTACGGCAAGGGCCCCGGCGTCGACCGCTGCGGCGACGTGTTCCGCCACGGCAATGCCGCAGGCTCGGCGAAAAACGGCGGCGTATTGTGTCTCGCCGGCGACGATCACGGCGCGAAATCCTCAACGGTCCCGCATCAGTCGGACCATGCCTTCATCTCGGCGCTGATGCCCTATCTCTACCCCTCCAGCATCCACGAAATGATCGAGATGGGCCTGCTCGGGATCGCGATGTCGCGCTATTCCGGCTGCTGGGTCGGCATGAAGGTGATCACCGAGACGGTGGAGACGACAGCCGAAATCGATCTCACCGACGAGATGAAGCCTTTCATCATCCCTCCCGATTTCGAGATGCCGCCGGGCGGTCTCAATCTGCGCTGGCCGGATGATCGCTTCGACCAGGACCGCCGCTTGCAGGATTACAAGGGTTTTGCCGCGATCGCGTTCGCCCGCGCCAACAAGGTCAACCGCATCACCATGGATTCGCCGAACGCCCGTTTCGGCATCATGGCCTCCGGCAAGAGCTACGAGGATATCCGTCAGGCGCTGCGCGAGCTCGGCGTGACGCCCGAGATCGCCGCGAAAATTGGCTTGCGGCTCTACAAGATCGGCATGCCCTGGCCGCTGGAGCCGGAAGGCGTGCGGCAGTTCGCGGTCGGTCTGGAAGAGATCTTCATCATCGAGGAACGCCGCGAGATCGTCGAGAATCAAGTCAAGCAGGAACTGTTCAACTGGCGCGACGACGTCCGTCCCCGCATCGTCGGCAAGATGGACGACCACGACAAGCGCTTCCTGCCGTTCGCCGAGGAACTCAGCGTCGCTTCGCTTGCGAGCTCACTCACCGAGCGGTTGCTGCGGTTGAACCTCAATCCCGAAATCGCAGCTCAGCTGCGCGCCAAGGCCGACTGGTTCAACGGGCGGCTGGCCACCCAGATGCAGCCGGTAGCGCCGATCACCCGCACGCCGTATTTCTGCTCGGGCTGTCCGCACAACACCTCGACCAAGGTGCCGGAAGGCAGCCGCGCTTTCGCCGGCATCGGCTGTCACTTCATGGCGCTATGGATGGACCGCAACACTGAAACCTTTACCCATATGGGCGGCGAGGGCGTGCCATGGGTGGGCGTTGCGCCCTTTACCAACGAGAAACACGTGTTCGCCAATCTCGGCGACGGCACTTATTTTCACTCCGGCAGTCTTGCGATCCGTCAGGCGATCGCCTCCGGCGCCAACATCACCTACAAGATCCTCTACAACGACGCGACCGCGATGACCGGCGGCCAGCATGTCGACGGCGAACTGTCGCCGCAACAGGTCACCTTCCAGCTCCACTCCGAAGGCATCCGCGACATCTATCTCGTTTCGGAAAATCCCGACGCCTATCCGGCGTCCGACATCGCGCCGGGCACCAGGACCGCGCATCGAGATGAACTCGATGCCGTCATGAAAACGCTGCGCGAGGTGAAGGGCGCTTCCGCGATCGTGTTCGTGCAGACCTGTGCCGCCGAAAAGCGCCGCCGCCGCAAACGCGGCACGATGGAGGATCCGGCCCGCCGCGTGCTGATCAACCCCGCGGTCTGCGAAGGCTGCGGCGATTGCTCGGTGCAGTCGAACTGCATTTCGGTAGAGCCGCTGGAGACGGAGCTCGGGCGCAAGCGCACCATCAACCAATCGACCTGCAACAAGGACTATTCCTGCGTGAAGGGCTTTTGCCCGTCCTTTGTCACCGTGGACGGCGGCAAATTGCGCCGCCGCGCGCCGCCCGATCTCGCTGATATCGGCGATTTGCCCGAACCGTCATCGCGGCCGTCGCTGGAACGGCCTTATAACGTCGCGGTCGGCGGCGTCGGCGGCACCGGCGTCCTGACCATCGGCGCGCTGCTCGGCATGGCCGCCCATATCGAGGGCAAGGCCAGCATGATCCTCGACATGTCGGGCCTGGCGCAAAAGGGCGGCGCGGTGCTGAGCCACGTTCGTCTGTCCGAACACACCGCCGACGTCACCTGTTCCCGCATCGTCACCGGCACCGCCGATCTCGTACTTGCCGCCGACGAAGTCGTGGCCGCGGCCAAGGAAACCATCTCGCTCTGCGAATCCGGCCGCACCTTTGGGGTCATCAACACCCATCTCATTCCGATCGCGGATTTCATCATGAACCGCGACTTCAATTTTCAGAGCCGCAAGGTCAACGCGGTCCTGGAAACCGCGTTGCGCAAGGATTCCTCGTTCTTCGATTTCACAAAGCCCGCCGAAATCCTGCTCGGCGATTCCATCGCCACCAACATGATGATGATGGGCTATGCCTATCAAAAGGGCCAGTTGCCGCTATCCGCCAGCGCCATCGAGCAGGCGATCGAGGTCAACGGCGTCGCCATCAAGATGAACACGCAGGCGTTCCAGCTTGGGCGCCTGGCGGCGGCCGACCCGGCGCGGCTCGCGGCGATGATGAAGGGCCAGGACGACACGGTGGCGCCGAAGACGCTGGAGGCGATGTCGTTCGACGAGATCATCGCCCACCGCAGCGCGCTTTTGACCGATTATCAAAATGCAAAGCTTGCCGAGCGCTATCGCAATCTGGTGACGCAGGTCCGCAACGCGGCGGTGCAGGGCGGCTTTGGCGATGCATTGCCGCGCGCGGTCGCGATCAACTACGCAAAACTGCTCGCCTACAAGGACGAATATGAGGTAGCGCGACTCTACACCGACGGCCGTTTTGCAAAACAGCTTCGCGATCAGTTCGACGGCGATTTCAAGATCAGCTTTAATCTCGCGCCGCCACTGCTCGGCGGGGCTAAGGATGCACTGGGCCGTCCGCGCAAGCGTGCGTTTGGGTCCTGGATGATACCGGTGTTCCGGTTGCTGGCGAACATGCGCCACTTGCGCGGCACGCCGTTCGACATTTTTGGTCACAGTGCCGACCGCAAGCTCGAGCGCGACCTGATCGCCGGTTACGAGAAAGATGTCGCGCACGTGCTTAACGTGCTTTCGCCGCTGACGCTTGACACCGCGATCGAACTTCTCTCGCTGCCGGATCGCATCCGCGGCTATGGACCGGTGAAGGAGAAGGCAGTGCAGGACGCCAAAGCGCGCTACGCGCAGCTCGCCGCCGATCTCGTCAACCCGCCGCCCGCGCCACGGCAGATCGCGGCGGAGTAAGTGTCGCTCTCTTATGCTCTGAAGTTACTTCCGCTTTCGGAGCATAGCGGACAGGGCAGACTTGCGGCTGGCTTAAGCCCTGTCGCGAATGACCCATCTGAGACATCAACCATTTCCAAGCAAGCGGTGCTCTAAGCCAGTTCTGGCCCCTATCAAAATACTCATTTGAGCTTATGACCCGAATGACGGCCGCTTGGTTCGCCAAGAGCAAGGAACGATCGGAGGCTTGGCAGGCTGTCTATGAAGCGATTGCCGGCAAGGATGGAGCTATGGGACAAATCGTTGCTTGAGCGCCCTTGCAACATAAAGGTGATATAAAAGGAGAGGTAAAGGAGGGATAACTCGATCACCATCGCGCTCGGTGCGATCACCGCGCGCGCGGACGATTGCTGGAGCACTGAGGCTCTGTGAGATGTGAACAGCTTGGCGGCTTCTGTCGCGCTGAAGACGGTCTGGAACAAAAAAATCATGAGACGGTTTGGAACACAAACAATCATGGTGGGTTGGTCCGACTAACTAAAATCAAGGGAGAACGACCATGAAACTTGCGACAATAGCATTGGCTTCTGCGTTCGCACTCTCAAGCACGTTCGCACTTGCATACACAAGTCATCATAAGAAGCATTCTAGTCAGTACCGCGGCAGCTACGGTCAGTACTACGGCAGCCCGAACAATCGAGGCGGATTGGTAGGCGGCTCGGACGCCGGTACTGGCGGCGGTCAGTACTACGGCAGCCAGAACAATCGAGGCGGATGGGGAGGCGGCTGGAACACCGGTACTGGCGGCAACAGTCAGTACTACGGCAACCCGAACAATCGAGGCGGATTGGTAGGCGGCTCGGACGCCGGTACCTACAGGCCCTAAGAGTAAGCTCGCGTAGGGCGGGTTCTCTTTAACCCGCCATCTCGCGTGGAGTGCGGCGGGTTAAAGTGAACCCGCCCTACGAAGCAGATTGCCTGACGGGCAAATCACTTCGGCGTTCGTCAATGGAGGAGTCCAGCCCTCTTCGCAAAAATATTCCGCTTAACCTGTCGGGCAAATCAAAACTATATCTCTCGCCATCCCGTCCCGAAAGAGGGGCGTTGGCCATCGTCACGAACGTTGGGGCGGGTTGCGGTGGACGCGGCAGCGTTGCGCGTGAAACGGGATTGCGGGGCGGGCTTTGCCTGTGAGCGATCAACGATACGCAGACGAGCACGCTTGAAGCGTACGGCAAAACCGTGTGGTCCTGGCACCCGTTGCTGGTGTCAAGTCGGCGGAGTTTTTCGCGGCCCAACCGGGCTGGCGAACATCGATATCCGCCGATGACGGTGACAAGACGAATTCGTCGCCGGGGAGAGCGCGGCATAAGTCGTAAAGCCATTGCGCAGGGAATGTCGGATTGCCTCCGCTGAACCTGTATGCTCGTGTGCGCTTTTTTGCACCATTTTGCACACGAGACCGCGGGTGCAGCGCGCATCCGGCATTCCCTGCGCCCTCTCTTTTCGAGCGGTGCAAGAATTACTTGCAAACCTCGGGCGCGCCGCGCCGCGGGAACGCGGACGCGCGTCTGCGGTATTCGGGATGGCGCCGCTGCGGATCGCGGCGGAAATAGGTCTTTGCCCCTCATGGTGAGGAGCGCGCTCTTGCGCGCGTCTCGAACCACGAGGCCCGTGGCACATCCTTCGAGACGCGGCCAAGAGGCCGCTCCTCAGGATGAGGACCTTATCGAGCCGTCTCGCCTGACGGAATATTTCCGCGCTTGCCAAGGCCGCCCTTACAGGCCAGAAAAAAGCTAGAGATCAAGAAACGCCTGCGGAGAACGATTTGAGCATCAGGGGCAAGGCCTATATCGCCGGGATTTACGAGCATCCGACCCGGCACGCGCCGGATAAATCCACCGCGCAGCTCCATGCCGAAGTTGCCAAGGGCGCCATCGAGGACGCCGGGCTCACGAAAGCCGATATCGACGGCTATTTCTGCGCCGGCGACGCCCCGGGCGGCGCCTGGCCGATGGTCGATTATTTGGGTCTCAAGGTGCGCCACATCGATTCTACCGAGACCGGCGGCTGTTCCTACCTGATCCATCTTGGACACGCTGCCGAGGCGATCGCCGCCGGCAAATGCTCGATCGCGCTGATTACGCTCGCGGGCAAGCCGCGCACCGGTCCGATGCCGCCGCGCGCCGCCGGCGCCGAGGCCGATTTCGAGGCGGCCTATGGCGCGACCACCCATAACGCCTACGGCATGTGTGCCATGCGCCACATGCACGACTACGGCACCACCAGCGAGCAGTTGGCCTGGATCAAGGTCGCCGCCTCCCATCACGCGCAATACAATCCGCATGCGATGCTGAAGGAGGTCGTGACCGTCGAGGATGTGTTGAATTCGCCGATGATTTCCGATCCGCTGCATCGGCTGGATTGCTGCGTCATCACCGACGGCGGCGGCGCGCTGATCGTCACCACGCCGGAAATCGCCAAAAGCCTGAAGAAGCCGTTGGTGCGCCTGATCGGACATGGCGAAGCGATGAAGGGTCCGCGCGGCGGCAAGGATCTCGATCTGACTTACTCCGCCGGCATCTGGTCCGGCCCCCGCGCATTCGAGGAGGCCGGCGTCACGCCGAAGGACATCAAATACGCGTCGATCTACGACAGCTTTACGATCACCGTGTTGATGCAGCTCGAAGACCTCGGCTTCTGCAGGAAGGGCGAGGGCGGTAAATTCGTTGCCGACGGCAATCTGATTTCCGGCGTCGGCAAATTGCCGTTCAACACCGATGGCGGTGGGCTCTGCAGCAATCATCCCGTCAATCGCGGCGGCATGACAAAAATCCTCGAGGCTGTCAGGCAATTGCGCGGTGAAGCCCATCCCAAGGTGCAGGTGAAGAACTGCGATCTCGCGGTCGCGCACGGCACCGGCGGACTACTTGGCGTACGCCACGCGGCTTCGACCGCTATTCTGGAGCGCGTGCAATGACGGAGCCAAAGAAATACCCGACGCCGGTGACCAATCCGGAAACCGCGCCGTTCTGGGAAGCCGCCAAGCAGGGAAAATTCCTCATCAAGCGCTGCACCGCGTGCGGCGAGCCGCATTATTTCCCGCGCTCGATCTGTCCGTTTTGTTTCTCCGACAAGACGGTGTGGGAGGAAAGCTCGGGCGAGGGCACGATCTATACGTTCAGCCTGATGCGCAAATCGGCGACCGGCCCCTACGCGATCGGTTACGTGACGTTGAAGGAAGGCCCGTCGCTGCAGACCAATTTCGTCGACTGCGACATGGAGAAGTTGAAGATCGGCCAGAAGGTCAAGGTGGTGTTCAAGCCGACCGACGGCGCGCCGCTGCCGTTCTTCACGCCGGTGTCGTGAGTTGAGCGCAAAGCGCGCCAAGCAAAGGGTGTCATCCCCGCGAAGGCGGGGATCCAGTAAACGCCGGTGATTACTGGACCCCCGCTTTCGCGGGGGTGACGACAATAAAGTGTGGCGACGACACTAAAAAAATTCGGGAGAAAATGAAAAAATGCCGATCAAGTACGATGAGCTGATGGCGCTGAAGAACCTCGGCCAGAAATATGCCTACAGCGATCGCGAGGTGATGCTGTACGCCTATGGCATCGGCATGGGCGCGGACCCGATGGACGAGAAGGAGCTCGCTTTCGTCAACGAAGCCGTCGCCACGCCGCGCGCGCTAAAAGTCGTCCCGACATTTGCTTCGGTCGCGGCATGGGGGGCCGGGCCCGGTGAAATGAATCTCAATCGGGTGATGGTGGTCGATGGCGAGCGCGACATCACCTTCCATCGGCCGCTCGCGGTAGCAGCCCATATCACCGCCGACTCCAGCGTGCTCGACGTCTTCGACAAGGGCAAGGACAAGGGCGCGGTGATCCGGCACAAGACCGTGCTCAAGAACGAGAACGGCGAGGAACTGGCGACGCTGGTCGCGTCACGCTTCGCGCGCGGCGATGGCGGTTTCGGCGGGCCTTCCGAAGGCCAGCCCGAACCGCACAAGGTGCCGACCCGCGCGCCCGACAGGACGATCGATATTTCCACGCGTCCGGATCAGGCGCTGGTCTATCGGCTTTGCGGCGATCGCAATCCGTTGCATTCCGATCCCGAATTCGCAAAGCGCGCCGGTTTTCCGAAACCGATCCTGCACGGCATGTGCACCTACGGCATCACCTGCCGCGGCATTTTGCAGACCTATGCCGATTACGATCCCACAGCGTTCAAACAGCACGCCGCGCGGTTTTCCTCGCCGGTCTATCCTGGCGAGACTGTGACGATGGATTTGTGGAAGGACGGCAACGTGGTTTCATTCGAGGCCAAAGTGAAGGCGAGAGGCGTCGCCGTCATCAAGAGCGGCAAGACGGTGCTGGGTTAGAGCGGCGAGGGCGGTGCGCTCCCTCGCCCCGCTCTTCGCGGGGAGAGGGTTGGGGTGAGGGGAGCCTCCACACCGGGACTCGCGGAGAGTCCCCCTCACCCGAAGGCTTCGCCTTCGACCTCTCCCCGCAAGCGGGGCGAGGTAAGGAAAGAAGAACCAGAAGGAGAACGACCATGGGATTACTCGACGGCAAGGTGGCGCTGATCACCGGGGCGGGCGGCGGGCTCGGTGAGGCCTATGCAAAGCTGTTCGCGCGCGAGGGGGCGGCGGTCGTGGTCAACGATCTCGGCGGGCCCCGTGACGGCTCTGGCGCCGATGTCTCGATGGCGCAGAAGGTCGTCAACGCGATTGTCGCCGAGGGCGGCCGTGCGGTCGCCAACGGCGCCGACATCTCGACGCTCGCCGGCGGGCAGTCGGTGTTCGACGATGCCATCAAGAATTTCGGCCGCGCCGATATCCTCGTCAACAATGCCGGCATCCTGCTCGACGAGACCTTTGCCAAGGCGAAAGAAGGGAATTGGGACAAGGTCATCCGGGTGCATCTCAAAGGCACCTTCTGCTGCACCCAGCCCGTCTTCCGCTGGATGCGGGACAATGGCGGCGGTGTCATCGTCAACACCTCCTCGACCTCCGGCCTGATCGGCAATTTCGGCCAGACCAATTACGGCGCGGCTAAGGGCGGTATCTGGGGATTGTCCAACGTGCTCGCGATCGAGGGCCGCAAGTACAATATCCGGGTCTGGACCCTGGCGCCGGGCGCGCTGACCCGCATGACCGCAGACCTGCCACGCTATAAGGAAAATCCTGGATTGGCCTTGGGGCCGGACGGCATCGCGCCGGCCGTGCTATACATGGTCAGCGATTTGTCGGGCGACCAGACCGGCAAAGTGTTGGGCGTCTCCGGCCCGCGCGGGGTGCGGGAGATGCGGATGATGGAAATGGAAGGCTGGAAACCGCCCCATACGGGATGGAAGCCACAGGATGTCGTCGACCACGCCAACGAGATCTTCTTCTCCGAAGAGCAGATCAAGATGGGCGCGCGGCGGTTTTAGTTCAAACGTCATTCCGGCATGGTCCGAAGGACCAGACCGCAGATGCGCAATTGCGCATCGGGGAATCTCGAGATTCCGGGTTCATGCTTCGCATGCCCCGGAATGACGAAAGAGAGAAGAGGCACAGATGACAAAACTCACCCCCAGCGCCGCAGGCACCTTTGCGATCGCGCCGACGCCGTTCCACGACGACGGCCGCATCGACGAGAAATCCATCGACCGGCTGACGGATTTTTATGCCGAGGTCGGCTGCGACGGCGTCACGGTGCTCGGCATCCTCGGCGAGGCGCCAAAACTCGATGCCGCGGAGGCCGAGCAGGTCGCGATCCGCTTCGTCAAGCGCGCCAAGAACATGCAGATCATCGTGGGCGTCTCGGCGCCGGGATTTGCCACCATGCGCGCGCTGGCGCTGAAGTCGATGGATGCGGGTGCTGCCGGTGTCATGATCGCACCGCCGCCCAATTTGCGCACCGACGATCAGATCATCGGTTATTTCAAGCAGGCGGTGGAAGCGATCGGCACGGATGTGCCCTGGGTGCTGCAGGATTATCCGCTGACCTTGTCGGTCGTGTTCACACCCAGCGTGATCCGCAAGATCGTGATGGACAATCCGTCCTGCGTGATGCTCAAGCACGAGGACTGGCCGGGGCTGGAGAAAATTTCCGCGCTCCGCGGCTTCCAGAAAGACGGCTCGCTGCGGCCGCTGTCGATCCTGACCGGCAATGGCGGGCTGTTCCTCGATTTCGAGATGGAACGCGGCGCTGACGGCGCGATGACCGGCTACGCCTTTCCGGAATTGCTGATCGATGTCGTGAGGTTGTCGAAAGAGGGCCGCCGCGACGCCGCACACGATCTGTTCGACGCGCATCTGCCGCTGATCCGCTACGAGCAGCAGCCTGGCGCAGGCCTCGCGGTACGCAAATATGTCCTGCAAAAGCGCGGCGTGATCGCCTCGAGCGCGCAGCGCAAGCCCGGCGCGAATATCACGGCTACCGCAAAGTCCGAAGTCGATTACCTGTTGGCGCGGGTGGCGCGTCTCGACAAGCGCGCCAACCTGCAGCCATTATCAAGTGCCGCGGGCTGATCGCATGGCAGAGGCCGTCACAGCGCGTCCGGCGTCCACCATCCTGCTGCTGCGCGACAGCGCAGGCCCCGACGACAACGGTCGCGGAGAGATCGAAGTCTTCATGATGGTGCGCCATTATGAAATCGACTTCAACTCCGGGGCGCTGGTGTTTCCCGGCGGCAGCGTCGACAAGGGCGACAACGAGATCCTCGCACGGCCCGAGCTTTACTCGGGCGGCGAGGGGCTCGATGCGGACGACTTAAGTTTCCGCATCGCCGCGATCCGCGAGACCTTTGAGGAAAGCGGCATTCTGCTCGCGCGTTCCCGCGGATCGAACGGCTTGATCGATGCCAGGCGGGCGCGCGAGATCGAAGCGGCCCATCGCGCCATCCTGTGCGAGGGCAAGACGACATTTTTAAAAGTGCTCGCCGATAATGGGCTGTTGCTGGCGCTCGATGAACTCGTGCCCTATGCCCACTGGATCACGCCGGAGGGCATGCCAAAGCGATTCGACACCTGGTTCTTCCTCGCCGCGGCACCTCCCGAGCAGGTCGGCGCCCATGACGGCAAGGAATCCACCGATTCGATCTGGGTATCGCCGCGAGAGGCCTTGGCCGGCGGCGAGAGCGGGCGGTTCAAATTGCCGTTTCCGACCACGCGCAACCTGATCCGGCTCGGCAAGCAGAACAGCGTCAAGTCGGCGCTCGACGACATCAGCGGCAAGCCGATCGTGACGGTGATGCCGGTCATGACAAAGCTCAACGGCGGCCGCCAGCTCCGCATCCCCCGGGAAGCCGGCTATGATGGCGAGGTTTTTGAAGTCGGCGCGGTGTGACGCAAGGCCCAACGGTAGTGCGCTGATCTCTCGTTCGTCATGTCCGGTCTTGTGCCGGGCATCCGCGTCTTTAAGCCCGGTGGTAAAGCATGACGCTGCTAGAACCGTGTCTTACACCAACACTTCGATATGCAGCGAAGTATATCGATACACGACCATGTAGTGTTCCGCCTCGAAGCCTCGGGAGCCGGAACGACGCAGATGGAAAATACTTCTTCGCGAAATCCTTACATCGCCGTGGAGCTTGCATTACTCTTGCTGTTGGCGGCGCTGTGGGGCGCGTCCTATACCTTCATCAAGCTCGGCGTCGCAACTATCCCACCGATCACGTTGATCGCGGCGCGCACCTCGATTGCGGGATTGCTGCTGCTTGTGATCATGCACGCGCGCGGGCTGCGGCTGCCGAAGGATGCCGGGACCTGGCGGCGCTTTTTGTTTCAGGCCTGCCTCAACAGCGTGATCCCCTGGACGCTGATCGCCTGGGGCGAACGTTTTCTCGACGCGGGCCTTGCGACCATTCTCAATTCCACCTCACCGATCTTCACGTTCTTCCTGGCGTTCGCGATCACGGGAGCGGAGGCGCTGAGTGCGCGAAAACTGTTGGGCGTTCTCGCCGGGATGGCTGGCATCTGCCTGATCGTGGGCGTGCAGGCGCTCAATGGGTTAGGCGAGCAGCTTGCCGCGCAACTCGCCGTGGTGGCGGCAACGGTTTGCTATGCCGGCGGCGCCATCTTCAGCCGCGGTTTCAAGGGCCTCGATCCGATGGCGCCGGCCGCGGGTTCGCTAATCTGTGGCGCGGCGATCCTGATACCCGTCAGCCTCGTCGTGGACCGGCCATGGAGCCTTGCGCCCTCGATGAGCTCGCTGCTGGCGCTGCTCGCACTCGCGCTATTCTCGACCGCGTTCGCCTTTGTCATCTATTTTCGGCTGATCCAGACACTGGGCTCGGTCGGCACCACGGCGCAAGCGTATTTGCGGGTGCCGATCGGCGTCGCGCTTGGCGTCGTTTTTCTCGGCGAAAGCCTGTCCTCGACGGCATGGATCGGTCTTGCCTGCGTCGTGACCGGCGTGGTCGCGATGACGATACCGGGCCGGAGGCCGACGTTGGTTAACGCGTCGACCTGAAGAGTGCGCTCCTGATTCGGGGTCCACGCCTGGGCACGGTATGGGTCCCGGCTCTGCGGAGCAGCGTGAAGGACGCTGGATCGCGTCCGGGACACGGACATACCCGCGCGCGCGCCCCGCGGGCATTGGCGGCCGGCGGCAGGTTCCCCTAAGGCCCGATTCCATCGTATAAAAGGGCCACTGTTCGGACCCAGGTCCCGATCCCCATGCCCTTTGCCGCCTTCATCCGACGGATACGGTCATTTTCGCTTTCGATCGGTCAGCTGACCTTTGCCAGCTTCATCCTGCTGCTGGCGATGATCGTGATGACCAGCGTCGCCAGCGTCATCTCCATCCGCCACATCGATACGACCTTTGCCGAGTTGCAGCGGCTGCAGAGCCTTGGCGACGTCGCCGTGGATATCGATCGGCGCATGAACGAGCTGCGGCTCGCCGCCCGCGATTT
Organism: Bradyrhizobium lablabi; assembly: GCF_900141755.1. Classification (NCBI taxonomy): domain Bacteria; kingdom Pseudomonadati; phylum Pseudomonadota; class Alphaproteobacteria; order Hyphomicrobiales; family Nitrobacteraceae; genus Bradyrhizobium; species Bradyrhizobium lablabi. Next base: position 7,158,684 of record NZ_LT670844.1, read on the forward strand.
CGTCACCGATCCGGACGCCCGGCCCGAGCGGGTGGGGGCAGCCGCGTCGGCGCTGAGCGCGCTGCTCAAGAAAACGCGGTTGGAGCTTGCGCCCGAACAGCAGGATATGATCGACGGCGTTACCCAGCGGCTTGCGAACTACCGCGAAGGCATCGAGCGGGTCACCGCGTTGATCGCGCGGCGCACGCAACTGGTCGCGGCCTTGCCGCCGGTGCGCGAGCGGTTCGAGCAGGCGATCGCCGACGTGCCCGATCGCGAGACCGCGCGCAGTCTGTTTCGCATGCAAAACCAGGTTGCCGAGGCCTTGCTGACGCACGATCCAGCGGCGGCCGAGCAGGCCGCCCAACGCATGCGGGCACTCGCCATCAACCAACCGGCGCTTCGCGGCGCGGTCGATGCCTATGCCGACGCGATTATTTCGGTCTCGGACACGGAGGCGCAGATCGCCGAGATCGACAAGGACGTCTTGGGCATCGAAGGCCGGCAGATCGGACGGGTGACCGAATTGTTGCGCGAGGTCAGCGCCAGCCGGGGCCGGCTACTGGGCGTCGATTTCGCCAAGACCCTGGCCCACGACAAATGGCAAAGCATCATCCTGGGAACGCTGGGTGTCTTGATCGGACTGGTCGCGGCACTGTTCGTGGTGCGCCGCACCGTGCGTCCGCTCAAGGCGATTGCGACCGCGATTCGTTCGCTCGCCGCGGGCAAGAAGGACGCCTCGATCCCGGCGACCGACATCAACAACGAGATCGGCGATATCGCCCGCGCCGCCGAAGTGTTCCGCCGCACCTTGGTCGACGCCGACGCCGCGCGGGAAGCGGCGGTGCACGCATTGGCCGAGCAGCGCCTTGCCGAGGAAAGCTATCGCAAGCTGTTCCAGGGCTCGGTCGACGGCATCTATGTGACGACGCCGGGCGGCGTGCTGCTCAACGCCAACCCGGCGCTGGCGCGAATCATGGGATACGCGACACCGCAGGGTCTGATCGAGGGCATCAGCGACATCGCGCAGACGGTCTACGTTCATCCGGCGGCGCGAGCGGAATACCAGTCGCTGATGCAGCGCGACGGCATGGTGCGCGAGTTCGAGTATCAGGTACGTGCGCGCGACGGCACCATCCTCTGGCTGTCCGACAGCGCCACCGCCGTGCGCGACGATCGAGACCAGGTCATCCGCTATGAGGGAACGGTGCGCGACATCACCGATCAGAAACGCGCCGAGGACGCGATCGCCGAGGGAAGGCGGCTATTGCAGCAGGTGATCGACACCGTGCCCGCGGTCATCAACGTCAAGGACAAGCAGCTCCGCTATGTCCTGATGAACCGCTACATGGCCGGCATCTTCGGTGTCGAGCCGGCCGACGCGATCGGCCGCACCACCAGCGATCTGATGTCGCGCTATGGTGCGCAGAAGACCGACGAGAATGACAAGCGCGTGCTGGCCTCGGGCAGGGGGCTCGGATTCTACGAGGAGGAGTATCTGGATTCCCAAGGCAAGTTGCGGCAGTGGCTGGTGAACAAGATGCCGCTGCTCGATGCCGAGGGCGAGATCGAACGCATCGTCACCGTCGCGCTCGATATCGGCGAGCGTAAGCGCGGCGAGCAGGAAATGCGAAAAGCGAAGGATGCCGCCGAAGCCGCGCTGCGCAATCTGCGGGAGACCCAGAACTCGCTGATCGAGGCGGAAAAGCTCGCAGCGCTCGGGCGGCTGGTGGCGGGCGTCGCCCACGAGGTCAATAATCCCGTCGGCATCAGCCTGACGGTCGCTTCCTCGCTGGAGCGCAAGACGGCATTGTTCGCCGCCGAAGTCGAGCGCGGCAATCTGCGGCGATCGAGCCTTAGCGAATTTCTGGAGACCAGCCGCGATGCGTCCTCGCAGCTCGTCGCCAATCTCAATCGCGCCGCCGAACTGATCACCTCGTTCAAGCAGGTCGCCGCCGACCGCAATTACTCGGACCAGCGCACCTTCGACCTCGGCGATCTCACCGAGCAGGTCGTGATGAGCCTGCGGCCGGGCTTGCGGAAGCACAATCTGTCGCTCACCGTCGATTGCCAGCCCAATCTCACCATGAACTCTTATCCGGGCCCATACGGCCAGGTGCTGACCAACCTTTTTCTCAATGCGGTGGCCCATGCTTTTCCCGACGGCAAGCCCGGCGCGGTGGATATCCAGGTGCGGGCATCCGGCAAGGACAATGTCGAGATCATTTTCTCCGACAATGGTTGCGGCATGAGCCTCGACGTCCGCCGCCGCGCCTTCGATCCGTTCTTCACCACCCGCCGCGATCAGGGCGGCACCGGGCTCGGCCTGCATATCGTCTACAGCATCGTGACCAACCGCCTCGGCGGCCGGCTCGACCTCGATTCAGAGCCGGGCAAAGGCACCCGGATCCAGATCATCCTGCCCCGCGTGGCGCCGCTGGAGCAGGCGGCGGAATAACGAGCGCGCTCGTCAGTCGATGTCGGCGAGCTTGCGCAAGGTCGCCTTGAATATCTGGCTCGCTTTGCCGACCAGCGCGGTGCCGTCCATCACCGCTGCCTTATCGGTGAAGGTGCCGGAGACGCCGATGCCGACCGGGCTCGGCCCGCCGAACAAAGGATTGGCGTCGGGACTGGAGGTGTGGCGCTGGACCAGCACCTCGCCCTTGAATGTATCGCCCTTCGACGTGTAGCTGCCGGTGTAAAACAGATAGGCATCGCCGCCGACGATCTTGCCGTCCCGGAACACGACCACGCCGCTGCCCTTGCCCACACGACCATCCTGCAGGCTGACGTGGATCGAATACAGACCATTCTTCATGGCGTGGCCGGTTAACGACGTCCGTCATTCACGGAGTCGGTTCCCTGTTATGCCAAAGCGCCACGCGCGGCGTCAACGCGACAGGTTGACCGCGCCCGCCACGCCCGGCGCAAACTCACTAACCGGGACGTTCGCCGTAGCGCGCGCAAATGGCATCCGGTTGGCTGCAGGAAATTATTCCTTGTTAACACTCAGCGCGCGCTTGGACCGCTCAGCCAGCATCCATTTCCGAAGCTAACACCGTATTCACCCGGAATGTCGCGAATCACCGTCTGTCATAATCTTGGCCCGCGAAATGCATGGCGAAGGAAGCACCGGCCGGTGGGTGCTGGAGCAGGAGAAACGTGAGCAACTGGAACGATTCCGGCGGCCATGAGCCGCATTTAGACACTGACGACAACGATTGGGAAAATTCGGGTCGCCGACATAAAAGGCGATTAAGAACGTCGCTGACGTTCGGTCTTGCCGCGCTATTGCTGGCACTGGCTTCCCATTCCGGGCATGCGCGCGATCCCGACGGGCGCTATGCCAACTCGCCCCTGAAGCAATGGTTTGACAGTCTCAAAAGCGGCAAGGGGCCGTGCTGTTCGGATGCCGACGGCACCGCGGTTTCCGACGTCGATTGGGAATCCGCGGGCGGTCATTATCGCGTACGGCTCGATGGCGAATGGGTCGACGTGCCGGATGAAGCTGTCATCACCGAACCCAACCGGATCGGCCGCACCATGGTGTGGCCGCTGCGCGGGTACCTCGGCACCTCGATCCGATGCTTCATGCCGGGCAGCATGACTTAGCTGACGTTGCGCTTGTCTGCGCGTTTTAAAGCGCGCCAGATTTGTTTGCAGGCAACCATCGCGAGCGCCGACACGATCAGCGGCAGCAGGATCGTGCTTGCGGCGCTCACGTAGATAATCTGGTCCTTGGCGTCGCCGCCCTCTGACCAGATCGCGCCCGGCAGATATCTCGAAATGTCGCCGGTGATGTAAGTTTGGGTGGGACGAACCAGCGAGGCCATGCAAACGGCGATCGCTAGATAATTCCACCACCGCCGCGCGGCGAGGCGTATCAGGAGAACGGCTGTGGCGATCTGCGCGACGATGATGATGGCAACCGAAGGCCAGCCGTTCATCGGCCAAGCCGTCGCGTGATGGCGGCTTGGCGCCTTTTTTCCTCAGGCATATTTTTTGTCGCGCTCCAGGAGCTCGACCGAGATGCCCTGCGGCCCGCGGATGAAGCAGATGCGCACACCCGGCCGGATCGTCGTCGGCTCCTTGGTGAATTCGACGCCCTTGGCCTTGATCTCGGCGGCCACCGCATCGATGTCTTTCACCGTCAGCCCGAAATGATCGAGCCCCTGATAGGGCGTTACCGGCGGGCTGTTGACGCCGTCGCCGGCCACAACCGGCGCGATGAACACATTGGCGCCGCCGAGCTTGACGTCGATCCGCCCGGGGCCGTGGATGATCACGCCGCCGAGAATGTTTTCAAGCCAGGCCGCGGTCGCCTCCGGATCGGGACTGCGCAAGTGAATATGATCCCAGGTGACTATCGGCATCGTCGTTCTCCCCTTGGCTTTGGCTAGCGCGCCGCTTGCCGCGACGCGTCGCTTGGCCGCGGCACGCGCCGCGACGCCGTCAATTTAGCGGTCGCGTTCCGGCATGGCCATCCCCATCGCCAGGCCGCCGGCCATCCCCAATATTGTTACATTTCGATGCAACCATTTCGGAGTTTGCCGATTATGGGAAAGCGGCGGAACCGGTGCAACGCGTCCACCGCGTGTGTGGCTGTGCGGCGCAACAGGTGATAATTGTTTGCCGCCAATCGGTGGGCATGACGATGAACACTGGGCTGTACGGTATCGAATTGACCGGGCCCGCCGAAGTCGGCGGCAATTTCCCGGATCGGCCGGAAAAATCGGGGGTCAACTACTTCAAACTCGGACTTTTCTGGCTGCCGGCGGCCCTGATCGCCGGTTTTGCCTGCTGGATGCTGCTGTTTGGCTACGCCGGCCACAGCGCCGAACGCGAACCGGCGCGGATGGCGACTGCCGCGACCGAGCCGCCTCCATGGCCGGCAACCGTCACGAATGTCGCGCGGGACGGTTCCACCTTCGACCCGGCGACCGCGGAGGCGATCACGCCCGCGCAACCCGCCCCCGTCGACCGGCTCAAGATTTCATCGCAATCCTGGCGAAGGGGCGGGCTGGGGTCGAAGGCGCTCGTCACGCTCACGCTCCGCAATGCCAACAGTTACGCGGTCAAGGATATCGAGCTGTTTTGCTCATTTGCCCGCCGGGACGGCAGCCACCTGACCGACCGCACCCGGGTGATCCATGATGTCGTCAACATGAAGAGCCGCAAGACCTTTGCCCGCATGCATGTCGGTTTCGTCAATATCAATGCCGATCTGGCCAAATGCTCGCTGGTCGCCGCGAGCCACCTCTAGCGCCCGATTTGGCAGCCGAGGCCCCGCGGGGGTAACGAAGCGGTAACTTCGTTGTTACGGGGGTCTGGCGGCCCTAGGAACCAATCGCAACATCCCTAGTTAGATTGTTAATCCGCGCCAATGCGTGCGGACGGAGTGATGCCGAAATGCCCGTGGCGCGATATTTTATGTACGTCGGCGGAGTGTTGCTCGCGCTGCTGTTCGTCATCAATGCGTATTTGCCGGCGCCGCCGCCGGTTGCCGACAGAGCGGATGCGGAGCTGCCCGTGATCCGTATTCATTCCGCGCGACAATGGCCCAAGGCCGTGGTTTTCGATACCAGCCAGCCTGCGCCCGCCCAGATCGCAAAGACCGAGACTGCCGCGCCGGCCCCGGCAACGGTTGCCGACGCCTCGGCGAAGGCGCGGGTGCGGGACGCGTTTGCGCAGCTTCAGCCATCCGATCTGAAGCAGGTGGAGAAGCAGGGAGCACAGCCCGACCCGAAAACGGCGGAAGTGAAAACGGCGGAAGTAAAGCCCCAACCCAAGCGCAGGGTTGCAAAAAGGCGTGTGGCGCCTCCCGTGGGTCCGCCGACGATGCTGGTTGCACAGCAACCGCACTTTGGATTTGGGCTGTTCGGCAACAACGTTTGGTAAGAACCAGCTGGTAAGCTGGGTGTTTAGCGCGGCGGTTTTGCGCCGACCTTCGTTCTCGCCCCGCATCCTCTGAGTTTGTTCGCCGCTATCAGATGCCGCCAGGCAGTTCGATGCCTGCTTCCATCAAATCGCGAAGGAATTTCCGCACCAGCAGCATGTTGGTTTCTTGCAGCACCGCGGGTCCTACCCAATATGGGTATGGCGACGGTCTCGCAGCGTCAATAGCGACTTGTGAGCGGAATGATTTTCTCCGATAGATCACTGAGTTGCCGTGTGCGCAATTGGGCACGCGCCCTGGAAGCGCCGAGCCGACACTCGTCCCGCTTCAATTTACTGAATGGCTTACGATTCCCGATTCGGCATTTCGAATGGTTGGACCACATGACATTCATTATCGAAGCGACAAGAGACGATCACCGCACCGCTGACATCCGTTCCAGCGTCATTGATGCGGTGATATTGGCCCGGAAGCTTGCGGCGGATGGTTTTGCGGTTTCGATCAGCACACCAGCCGGGCGTCAATACGGCGCCGATCAGTTCAAGCTTTTGCTGACACGCGAAAGTTTGAGCTCGCAAGGAGCGGGCGAAGCGGAATGAGGGATGCGACGGCGTAGGACACCGCCGGGACCAGGGCGAGCACGAGCGGGGCGCTATCGCTGCCGTTCGGCCGCGGCCCATTTCAAGGGCTCCGAGGACGATGCTTCGAGCGGCGTTTGACCGCTTCGGTCATTTTGCCGATCAAGCTCGCCATTGACTGCCGACGGCGCGTCGCGAAGTGGACCAGCGATCTGAGGTGTCCGACAAGGGGATTTCCGCTATTTTCCAGGTCGAGTTCGAATCTTTCGAGCGGAAATATCATTGCACATCCCGCCGGCTCGCTATTCCTTCGCGCAAATGAGCGCGCGGAATTTTCAAACAGAAAAATCCCGCCGATCTTGCCTCTCGCATCACGGGCAACCCAAAAGCCTTCGCTGTTGCGGCCGATGAAAAATGTCGGGATGGTGTCGTTGACGATACTGGGATCGAGCGGCTGAAACGGCGCGGTAGCTATGGTGGGCTCGTCGATCGGCGAAATGCCGCAGCGCTCGCCTTCCGGCTCGATCGCAGTGGTGGAGGTTGTTGGAGCACACCGAAACAGGTTTGGGCTGGTTAGCGGCACGGCGATCATGGTGTCTTCGGCGGTTGCGGGCGTTCCCAAGGCACGGCCGTGGGCGAATGCGAATGATAAGCAGACGATGCCGTAGGAATGCGAGACGGGTTGGCGTCGCGCATCATAAGAAAAGTATAAGTATCGTGGGGCGAGCGGCCGCAAGGTTAATGCCTTAAGGTATTTATAGCGCGGCTATGAGAGCGCGCAGGAGGTCGTCTCGATTTCCTATGCGGTAATCTGCATCTTCGGATCGATAGCTCGCGATATGAGCTGACGATGGAGATCGGAAGATGGCTCGCTCTCTTGCTGGCGGCGATGAACTTCCCGGCTTGATCCGCAACGATGGCCTTCAGAAAGGCTACAGGTTCGGCAGGATTCACGTCAGACGCGTTCGCGTGCGGACCGCCTTGAGCCGCGTTAGCGGCCGTCTGAAAGAGCTGATCGAAGCCGTCGCCGATGCGAAGCTGCGTCGGATGGAGCGCGAGCTTGAGCTTCGCGGTGCTGGTTTCGTGCGGGTCGAAGAGAGCCTTGTGGCGCGCCAATCGGCTTCGACAGCGCGTCCGCGGGGATCGAGATGGGAAAAATAGTCTCCACCGATTCCGGTTACCATTCCAAGAGGAGCGTCCGATGCTTCGGCTTCCTTCCACCGTATCCCTTCTTATTTCCCTCCTGCGCCGCGCCCTCTGGGACGGGTCAGCCGGGAAGTACCACCCGGAAGATCACTATATGCGTGGTCCCGGGCCGAAATGGCGGGAAAAGCATTTTGGCGACCGCACGCCCGCCGGCGGCCGGTGAGTGAGTCTCGGCAGACAGCTCTCCGCACGCTGCGGCCTTGCGGATTTGACCACTACGATTTGGCCGCCGCATCCTCGTGAGAGCGACGCCGGCTTTCGCCGGGACCGGCGAGATCCTCGCCGATCGCCGCGATTGCGCCGGCGACCTCGGCCTTCGCGGCATCGGTGAGTTCAACGATGGGCAGGCGCGTGGCGGGTGACATGAAGCCGAGCAGGCAGAGCGCATATTTCAGCGCTGCCGGGTTCTCCCTGGAAAGTGCTGATGTCAGCGGCGCCAGCCGATGTTGCACATATCTCGCGGACTGCAGGCGCCCTTGCCTGGAGCTCGAATACATCGCCAGGCACAGATCCGGCGCGACGTTCGAAATCGTCGAGATGGAGCCATCCCCGCCATTGGCGAAATAAGCCAACGCCGTCGCATCGTCTCCGGACAACAGTCGAAAGCCTGACGGCAGCAGCGGCCGCAACCGCATCGGACGCGCAACGTCGGCTGTCGCATCTCTTAGTCCGATGAACTGTTCCGCCTCGGCGAGCCGGGCGAGGGTGTCGTCGGCGAGTTCGCGGATCGTGCGGGAGGGAATGTCGTGCAGAATGATAGGCAGGTTGGTCGCCTCCGCGATCGCCCGAAAATGCGCATGGATGCCGGCCTGCATCGGCCTGTTGTAATAGGGCACGACCGAAAGCACCGCGTCCGCGCCGGCGCGTTCGGCGCGCCGCGTCAGTTCGATCGCGTGGCTGGTTGAATTCGACCCCGCTCCGGCAATGACGCGGACGCGGCGGCGGGCCACCTCGACGGCGACACCGACGATGCGCTGTTGCTCGACAGGCGTTAGCGTCGAGGCTTCGCCGGCGGTCTCGCAAACCACGATCGCCGGGACACGTGCGTCGATCTGACGTTCGCAAAGTTTGGCCAAGGTCGCGAGGTCGACCGCGCCGCTTTCGTCGAACGGCGTCGGAAGATCGGGGATGTAGCCCGCGAGCCAGGTAGCGGGAAATGCCGGCGCGGCCATTGGATGTCACGCCGCCTTTTCGATATGCCAAAAACCCTGCCGGCAGGCGGAGAGCACGAGACCCTGCTGGCACCTGACCCCGGCCTCGATCCGAAAGCCGATCTGCTCCAGGCGGGCACGGACCTTCAGGCAGAAGCCGCTTTCGCGAGAAGGGATCAGAACGGCGATCGCCGCGTTGGCGCAGAGCAGCGGCGAGATCTGGGTAAGAGCGGCCTCGATCTCGTGAAGCGAATTTTGGGAGGTGACGAGGCCGACCGAATATTGTCGCCTTGGCAGGCGGCTGGCGGTAGCTGTGGCGACGCGAATGAATCCGCGCCGCCGCAGCGCCAGACAGAGCTCCATTCGATCGGCGCCGGCGACGATCACGCGATGCAGGCTTGATAAGCGGGTGAGCCCGATCATGGTGTCCACGACCTGCTCGCCCTCGGGGACTGAATGAGGCTGAACCATTTGGCGCTCCATAACGGTCGGCCGGCTTGTCATGCGACGCGCCGCGCGCTCGTGGCGGGATCGGACGAGGGGAGCTTGCCATCGATGTCGAGCTCGATCCCGCGCGACAGCTCGACGATCGTCTCCGGATGGTGGCCATTCTCGAACAGCGCGTATTTGATGGCTTGCGCGCGGTTGACGAACAGGCCGCCGTAGAGGCCGTTCTGTTCCTGGGCGACCCAGTTGCCGCGCCTGTTCTTGCCGATGAAAACGACGGTGGATGCAGCGCTTAACGATGGAGGTTCGACGAGCTTCACGTTGGTATTCCTTCTCTTGACGAGCAGCGCTAGGTCCCGACGCGGCCGGATGTTCCGCCGCTTTGTCTTGTTTGCAAATGTTCGGAGGGGAGTGATCGATCGGGAGACTGCCTTACTCATGCTCCCAATATCTTCCCGCCCGGATATGAATTCGAGGCAGGCAAGACGGCGATCTCATAAGCGCCGCATAAGCTGGCGCGAGGCTGCCCCAAACCGGGACGGTGGCGCGCGCGACGCGCGGCCGGGAAGTGCCGCAATAAAAAAGCCCCGGGCGATGCCGGGGCTTGGAGGTGGTGGAGAGATGGAAAAAATCAGTATTTCGCGACCACCGGCGAGTCCCAGTGGAATTTGTAGTTCACGCCGACAAGCGCGGTTTGCACCCGCTGCCGCGTCAGGATGGTTTCGCCGGTAATGGCCTGGCCGGGTGTCGTGGTGAAGTGCTGCGCGAAATCATCTTCGAAGAAGATATAATTGTATTCCGCGAACACCGACCAGTTCGGCGCAAACATCCATTCGAGGCCAACGCCGACGTCCATGCCGGGCATCGTGAAGCTGCCGGAGGACTCAAACAGCGCGCCGCTTCGCAGGAAGACCGAATTGCGATTGGTCACCCACGCCATACCGCCCTTGCCGTAACCGAGCAGCGTCGGCGTCCACAAATAACCGATCCTACCGGTTGCCGTGTAGATCGCCTTGAGACTGTTGGTCTCCGTGAACCCCGGGACATCCGGAATCAAATGCCTGCCGTTGACATTGCCGAAGTCGAAGCTGCCGCCGACACCAAACACCAAATTGCTGGCCTGGAAGTCACAACCGGCCTGACCGCCTCCGACAAACCCGCTGTCGTTTTCGCGGCCGTAATTCGCGAAGGTGGGGCCGATCCCGTCCTGGCCTACCTGCGTCGTATCCATCTTGCTCCAGGCGCCGCCGACGTTGCCGCCGATGTAGCAACCAGTCCAGGGGTACACGACCGGTGCGACGACCGGCCGGGCCTTGACCGCCATGTCGGCGGCCGAGGCAACGCCGGTTGCGCCCAAGCCGACCAAAATGCCCGCGGCAAAAGCCAGTTTCAGATGTCGGTTCATACATTCCCCCTGCGCGGCCCCGCGGCCAAAGAACGAGTCTTGAAGGAATTATTAAATTGAATGTTTCGCTTGTGCGACTGCGAACTGCACGATGTGGACTGCGCAAACTCACTTTCCCCGCGCGCGTTGTACATCTGCGACATCGCAAGGCACCAAAAAAAATATAAAAATAATATAGTTCGATATCTCGCGCGTTGATTAATCACGGGAATATTAGGGGAGACGACCTTACATATCCCGACATCTCTCCGTCACGTTTCAGCGTTGCCGGCGTGGCGCTTCAAGGCGAAGGGCGCTTTGCGATTCACCAACGAGTGTGAAAATCATCCTCGCGCGCCGCGAAGGCGCGGCTCGAATAGCGATGTGAGTAGATCGGCGCGGTTGGGGCGGCCGATCAGAACCACGCCATCGCCTTCGCCGACAACGGTGGTTGCCGGCGGGGCCGTGAACACATCGCCGTCGCGGCGATTGATCTGAATGACGTCGTTCGCGCCACGGCTCTTTGCAAACGGCTCTTTGCAAATAATACGCAAGCAATATGCAAGCCACCCGGACTGGCTGGGTCGCACCGCATTCCGAAACGTTTCGTCCCCTCGAGGCGAATACCAAAATGAAAACCCGCCCGAAGCTGAAATTCGGGCGGGTTCGCTTTAGCTTAGGGGTAAAACACGACGCCTTGTTCAAGGGCACCGCACAACAATTCTATCACCAGATTCTGCACTGCACTACAAAAGATTCTCGATCACCACACTTCTATGCCCGTTAGACATAACGGGAGGAACATCGCTCGATCATTTCGCGCGAATGAGCGGAGCGCGATCTCAGTTTGTAGATCGGGACGGGCGTGCCACGGCATTTGTTAACGGCGAGATCGCAGGCCGGTCTGCTCCTTGTAAGTCTTATCATCGATAAAATGATGCGCTCGCTGCGACATGTTGCAAGCCGCAACCGGGGGCATGATCAAATTGCCCAATTGGCGCGGTCCGAGCGCGCATCAGAGCCGATCGCGAGTCTTCCAGACCAAAAAAACAAAAGCCGCGGTCAATCCGGCCGCGATGAGCATCCAGTTTTGGCCTTCGAAACCGAGAAAATTGAAATGCTTGACCAAAAATTGCACCGCGTCCGCCCCATTTTTTGGGCAGATTAATGGGTTCCGCGGCGAAAATATATTATTTTTATATTTATTTGTCAGTCCAGGCCACCGCGGCCCGCGAGCTCAATGGCGCTTCGCTTAGCGTCCTCCGACGCGGCACAGCTCTCGGAGATCGCTGCGGAGGAAGTTTGGTGGCCAGTTAGACCTTGGTAGCAAGGATGCTCAAAACAGTGAACGGGCGGGAAGTGCCGGACCAAGCGAAAGCAGTCTGTCGAACTCGCTGGGGTAGTAGCGGATGCCATCCGGCCCTGTGATGAAGACCTGCCAGCCCTGTTCTGCAAGGGCCTGTCCCTTGGCGATCGCGGCGGCAACGCTCAACCGTATCGTCGTCGTGCCTTCTTCGCCTCTTGTTGCCTGCACAATGAAGGTCACGGCAATCCCTTTTGCGCAATGCCCGATGTCGCGTTCTAGCAATTTCCGTTCCAGCGTCTTGGAGCGCGTGCGCTGTTGTTGCCGCAAGATTCATTCGTATTGCGTCGTTTCAATGTTCGAGTCGGATGAAAGATACTTCGATCAAAGATACTTCGATCAAAGATATTTGTATCAAACGTAAGATTTGGATCAGAACATCAGACATGAGATTTCGAGCGCACCTCGATCGACAGGCCATTTAGAAAATCCTCCAGGGCCTGCCGGCCGGCCAGTTGAGCCGCGTGATGGGAGCGGAAGCCGCCTTCCCACAATCTGACGCCCATCGGCTTGCGTTTGCGGCGTATCTCCCAGCACCAGGCGTTCTGATCGCTCCAGGAAACGGCAACGTAGAATGACCGGCGCGGCGAAGGACGGAGCATAGCGATTCTAGGCCCCTTCGGTTTGACGGAAGGGCTTTTGCGAGCGCCGGTCGTCGGCTGTGCGACACCGCATCGCTTTAGTCCGCTGACGAATTTTCAAGGCGGGCCTGAAGGCGATAGCCGACGCCCGACTCCGTCACCAGCAGGCGCGGGTGATTGGGATCGGTTTCGATTTTCTGCCGCAGTTTGCGAACCAGAATTCGCAAGTACTGGATATTGTCTCTCTGGTTGCCGCTCCAGATCTCTTTGAGGAGCTGGTCGTGCGTCACCACGAGGCCGACATGCGTCGCCAGGATGTGGAGCAGGCGATACTCTTTTCTGGTCAATCGGATCTGGCCGCTATTGAGAGAAACGGTGCGGCCGACGAGATCGACCGACAGCGGACCGGCGACGACGATCGGATTTTCCGTCGCGGTCTTGAAATATCGTCGCAGCGCAGCCTCGCTGCGCGCGAGCAGTTCGGCCATGCCGAACGGCTTGACCACGTAATCATCGGCTCCGGACTGCAGCAGCCGAACCTTCTCGTCCTCATCAGACACCACCGAGAGAATGATGACGGGCACGTTCGACCATGATCGAAGTCGTTCGAGAACTTCCGTTCCATGGAGGTCCGGCAGAGCCAGATCAAGAATGATGAGGTCTGGTGCGCTAAATGTCGCGGCCTTCAATCCCTCCTCGCCGTTTTCCGCCTCGAGCACGCTGAAGCCGCGAAGTTCGAAACCCGCGCGAAGAAACCGTCTTATCTTTGGCTCGTCGTCGATCAAGAGCACGACGTTGCTGGGTTTATTCATCTCTCAGCGCTGCCAATTCAGAAGGCTCCATTGAAGCGCCGGGCAGGGCGATGGAAGCCGTCGTTCCCTGTCCCTGGCCCCGGCTCGAGACATCAATGGTTCCGCCGTTTGCCTTGACAAAGGTTGATGCGATCCAAAAGCCGAGGCCCGACCCCGGAATGCTGGCCCGATGGCGCTGGCTGCGGAATGAGCGAAGGCCAAGCTGTTGCCGCTCGTCCGGCGTTATTCCGACGCCTTGATCGGAAATCGACAGAACGACGCGATCCGCTTCCGCCCGTGCGCGGATCGAAATCGTCGAGCCGGACGGCGAGTATTTGGCGGCATTTTCGAGAAGCTGTCCGCAGGATTCCTCGATCAGACCTGAATCCACATTGACCAGCGGCAAATCTTCGCCGAATTCGACCTCGACCTCATGGGCCAGCAATTGCCGGGCTCTTCCCTTGACGGCTGCGTTGACGATGTCCCTTGGATCTGCCCATTCGAGGCGCGGGCTGACGCCGCCCGCGGTAACCCTTGTCGCATTGAGAAGGTTTCGAATGAAGCCATCGAGCTGCGCCGCTTCATCGGAGATTGCCTCGACCAGCGAATGAAGCGGGCCGTTTCCCCGGACGTCAGGCATCGAATCCATCACGCTTGCCGAACCCCGGATGGCGGCGAGCGGCGTGCACAATTCATGCGAAAGCGTGCCATGGAAGGCGTCTCGCAACAGCTGCGCCTGCAGATGCAGCCTTGCGTCCGCCATCGCCTTTTCGATATGGAGACGCTGCAGCGTCATGGACACTTCTTCAAGGATGCTCTCGACGCGGCGCGTCTTGAGGGCAACCGCTTCGCGCGAGCCGTCTCCGATATTGACGGCAACGAGGCCATGAACCGCAGTTTCGGAACTGACCGTTCCAAGCAACCAGACGTCCTGTGTCGCTTCATTGACGATCGCGTGGGCGGGATCGCCGATTTTTGCGGGCATCGCGGCGACACGGTCTCGCACCAGTGTTGGAACCGAGCCTGAATCGGGCGGCTCAAAGCGATCATCGGCGCCGGCTGCGAAGAATACGACCTGTTGTCCGAGCGTGCGAGACAGGTAGTTCTCAATGGCCGCGATCAGGTCCGATACCGTGAAACAGGCCGCCAAGCGTCGCGAGAATTCGTAAAGCTGCAGAATTTCGGTTTCGCGCCGGCGTACCGCGTCGGTCTCCTGGCGCAAGCGTGAGGCCAGATTGCTGCTGACCAGCGCCACCACCAGAAACACCAGCAAGTCGATGACCTCTTGCGGATCGTCGACGCGAAAACTGAAGAGCGGAGGAAAAAAGAAGAAATCGGCCGCGGCCATGCCGGCGATCGATGTCAGGGTGGCCGGCCAGATTCCCCACCTGGTTGCGGCGACAATGACGGGTATCAGGTAAGCGACCGGGACGAGGCTGGCAGCGACCGCCTTGTCAAGCGGCAGCAGGACGGCGGTGACCAGGCCGACCGACAGCAAGGACAACAGCAGAGGCAGCACGTCCGCCCGCAAGACACGATACGCAGTTAGCTCGTCATCCGGCTGCAGGACGCCCTCATTGCCGCTTCCAACCGGCCTCGCACGCGCCTTTGCGGGCTTTGGCACCATGAGCAGATCAGAATTCAAAAAATATGCCTCGTAGGTAAGACATCGAATGCTCGTCACGACGAAGGATCGTCACAATGGCTCGCTAACAGCCTTCGTGAGACCTAGCCCCCGGCAACGTTTGATCGCGACGCAAGAGTTATAAAAGTTAAGAGTATCTGCTCGCAGGGCTAGCGATCGCTAACCGCAGCGCGTCGCGAAAAAATCGTTCACCGTTTTTGCTTCAATCGTTGCCTCGATGTCGCCAACTACCCAGCAATGCGAGCATTCTCTATAACGACGTAGAAAATCTATGTTGTTGAGAGAGCAAGGAAATATAAAAAACATATATAAAATCGAATTGCCTATTCGATCCGCCCACGTTTTTGGCGCGTCTGAGCAGCTTTTCAGCAGAATCCGGGAGCTGGGGCTGGTCAGCCGGTTCTCATATCGCGGCCAAACAGCATAGAGAATCAATGTACCAACCGCGCGCCGTGCTTCGGCGCTCGAGGTTCGCAATCACCCGGGCGAAGCGCCGTCGGGGTGCGGCAGCCTTCCGTCCGGCGTCCGCGCCATCGCGTTGATGTAGTTGAGCGCCTGTTTTTCACCGGCAAGCTCCGGCTTCGACGCACGATACAATTCCGCTTCGCTGGGTTGACGATGCGGAGGAGGGGCGAGGGTCGCGATCGCGCTCGAGCTGATGTATTTCGGCGGATACAGATAGAATTCCATCAATGGCATATGCGGGCTGCGCCCATTGCGCTTGAGAATCGCTTGCGCCAACGATCCCGCTTCCGGGTAGATCGCGCTCCAGCCCGCAAAACTGCTGGCCAATATCTCCAGCGACAAAATCGTCGTCGCGATCCCAGCGAAGCCTTCGTTGGACTTCTTTGCACTCCTGGTCGTCGAAGCCTTTTTGAGAAGGCGACGAAACTCCCGATGCTTCTCGATGAAGGGCCCGAGCCGCGCCTTCCACATGATGTCCGGCAGGCACGAATAGCCGTGCAGCTCGTGGTAGCTCTCGATCAGGCTGCGGCATTGCGCCGTCAGGCTCTTCGGCAGGAAGCCGGGATCGAAGTTCGCAGCCTTGTCGGCGAGAACGGCGCCACCTGAATCGTTCGCAACCTCTGCCACGACTTTGCCTCGCCTTGCGATAAACGAACAGATTTCGCCCAACGCGTCGCAGCATAACGAGCAGTGGCATATATCTTCGATAGGTAGTCAGGGTCGCCTTCGTAGGAAAAAAATAGGACGAGGCGTCGCTGATGATTCAGCGCGCGAAAAATTGTTGTGTTGGTTCTTCTAAGTATTGCGAAAAAGTCACATCGCGGGACAAACTGTTGCGGCGCACCGCGAGAATTCGCGGAAACGTCACGAATTTCGCCTGGCATTTGAGCAAACCACCAGGGAATTGGCTCGAGCTTGTGCAGTCGAGCGCCAAAATGCGGCTTTCCCTATTTTTTCCCAATTAAATGCCGCGCCAAGTCCAATCGATAATTTTTGCCCCCTTGGGAAAGATGAGCAGGGTTAACGGACTCGTGAGCGCGTCTGTAAGGCGACTGTAAGGCGACTACAAACAACAGGTTGGGGCAAGACTATGAAAAGACTTCTTCTAGCGGGCGTCGCGGTGTCAGCGATTGGTCTGAGCAGCGCGGCACAAGCGGCCAATCCGTGCCCCTACGGCGGCGATCCCTACAAGAATTATGATTGCCTCGACCCTTATCTCGGCACCGACTTCCTCAGCCGCTTCATCAACTACTACCGGCTCGAATGGGGACATGACGTTGCGCCTGCCGATCCGAAGGCGCCGTCGTCACGCCGCCCTGAGAGCGAGGTGCCGCCGGCGCCGCAGAGCACGCCGCCGATGCCGTTCGCCGAGTGGCCCTATGGCGGCAGCACCAACCTCGGCGTGACCCGGCCGAGCTCGGTCGACAGCCCGCTGATGGCGGCGATGTCGAATACACCGTTCGGCCAGTGGATGAACGACATGCACATCCAGGTCTACGGCTGGGTCGATCCCGGCGGTAACCTCTCGACCAACTCGGTCCGCGGCGGCAACGCGCCGGCGGCCTATAGCTACAATCCGAACACCGTGCAGCTCGATCAGGCGGTGCTCTATATCGAGCGTCTGCCGGATACGGTTCAGAAGGATCACATCGACTGGGGCTTCCGTCTCGCGCCGATCTACGGCGAGAATTATCGCTACACCACCGCGTTCGGGCTCTGGAGCTACCAGCTCCTGAACCAGAACAAGAACAACGGCTACGACATGCCGATGGCCTATGGCGAGGTGTTCATTCCGCAGGTGATGGAAGGCTTGCTGATCCGGTTCGGCCGTTACATCTCGATCCCGGACATCGAGGCCCAGCTTGCGCCGAACAATTACATGTACTCGCACTCGATGACCTATACCTTCGACAACTATACCAACACCGGCATCGAAGCGACGCTGGCGGCGACCAAGAACTGGATTTTCCAGGCAGGCTTTATTGACGGCACCGAGGCGATGCCCTGGCATGTCGGTGCAAGGATCGCCAATCCGTTCCCGAATGCGCTCTATCCCGGACTAACCATGCCGAAAGATCCGGGCGCGGTTCCGACCATCACCCTGGGCGTGCGCTGGACCAGCGACGACGGCAAGGACGACCTCAATCTCGTTGCGGACGGCATCAACGGCGGCCAGTGGGGTTACAACAACCTGCAATGGTACGGTGGCACGTACTACCACAAGTTCAACGACCAGTGGCACATCTCGATCGAATCCTACAACGAGCACCAGAACAACGTAGCTAATCTGCTCAATCCGCAGGCGCTTGCCATCATCAATAACGGCGGCACGCCGTTCTCACCGCAATACATGCCGTTCAACGCACCGTTCGGCGCGATCTGCAAGACGGCCGCGGTGCTGAGCTGTACCGCCGAATTCCAGACCGCGCTGATGTATCTGAACTACAAGCCAACGCCTTTGGACAACATCTCCTATCGCGCCGAATTCGTCGACGACAAGGAAGGCCAGCGCACCGGTATCAAGACGCGCTACATCGAGACCGGCATCGGCTGGCAGCACTGGTTCTCGCCCCAGATCGAAATCCGGCCCGAGGTTTCCTACTACAAGGCGCTGGATAATTTCGCATTCAACGGCAACCCGAACCTCTTGATCGCGCCGACCAAGAAGTACGCCATCATCGGTGCGGCGGACATCATCATTCATTTCTGATGCGTGGAAAGATCGCGGCGGCCTTAGCCGTCAGACGCAGAACAGTTCGATAGGGGAATACAATGAAGCGAATTCTTTTCACCACCGTCTCGCTCGGGATGCTGGGCCTGATATCGCCCGCGCTTGGCGCCGATCTTCCGATGAAGGCTCCGGTGGTCGCGACGCCGCTGTATGACTGGTCCGGCTTCTATGTCGGCGTCTATGGCGGCGGCGGTTTCGGCAACCACAATCTCAACAACGCGCTCGGCCCTCTCGGCTTTGCCAATTTCACCATCAACTACGACTCCACCGGTGCCATCGGCGGCGGCGAGGTCGGCTACAATGTGCAGAGCGGCAATATCGTGGTCGGTGTCGAGGCCGATGGGTTCTGGTCCGGCATCAAGGGCAGCGATCTCAGCCAGTTCAACAACGGCACGCTGCCGATCTTCGCGATCGACCAGACCAAGCTCAAGGATGGCGCCTCGTTTCGCGCCCGCGCCGGCATTGCCGCTGACCGCTTGTTGCTGTTCTTCGACGGTGGCTGGGCTTTGGGCTACCTGGATCATACCAACACCGTTCCCGGCGTCGGCGTCGATGCGTTTACGGTTCACCGCAGCGGCCTGGCCGCCGGCGGCGGTATCGCCTATGCGATCACCAACAACCTGATCGGCAAGTTCGAATATCGCTACTACGATTTCGGCAGGTTCGTCCGCAGCAACCCGACAACCGGCGTGCTGCCCTACACCGTCGACAGCACCTATTCGGTCGTGACGCTGGGCCTCGACTACAAATTCAACTGGGGCGGCCCGGTCGTTGCGAAATACTGATCGGTTCGCCTGAGCTGATGGCGGCACCCTGATGGATCGAGTCTGAAATCCCCGATCCCGTCAGGCCGTTAGGTGAGTGCGGGTTTTCATTTGGAGGCAGAGATGACCTATTTGATGGGAAGAAGTGCGCGAATCGGGTTCGCGACCGTGGTTGCAGCGATCGTGACCGCGGGGTTCAGCGGCAATGCGCTCGCAGCTCACAAGGGACACCGGCACGTTCACGGCACAGTCTATGAGAGCCGCGCGCAGCTCGTCTCGCAACCGCCGGCGCAGCTTGGGCCGATGCGTTACTACGGCGGTCCGAAATCGCCGATGTGGCGATAACGCGGCGCGCGGAGCGTCACCTTTGGTGAGGTTCGTTTGCCGAGCCAGGTCCGATTGTTTGACATGCGATCCGGCAAGTTGCACGGACCAATCGTGCTAGGACTTTGCAACATCCCCGAACCGGGCTTGCAGGCGATAGCCGATGCCGGACTCGGTGATCAGCAGCCGCGGATGATCCGGATCGGGTTCGATGATCTGCCTGAGGTCGCGGACGAGGATTCGCAGATACTGAATATTCTTTCGGACGTTGCCCTTCCAGATCTCCTCCAGCAATTCGTCGTGCGTGACCACCAGGCCGACATGTTTGGCGAGGATGTGCAGAAGGCTGTACTGCTTTCGGGTCAATTTGATCTGGTAATTATTCAAAAGGACGGTTCGGTCGACGAGATTGATCGACAGCGGACCGGCGACCACGATGGGGCTCTCGGTGGCCGACTTGAAATATCGCCGCAGTGCAGCCTCGCTGCGCGCCAGCAGCTCGGCCATGCCGAACGGCTTCACCACGTAGTCGTCCGCGCCGGCCCGGAGCAGGCCGACTTTTTCTTCCTCGTTCGATTCGACCGAAAGGATGATGATCGGGACATCCGACCAGGACCGGATTGTCTCGAGCACCTCCGCTCCACGACGGTCGGGCAGGGCCAGGTCGAGGATAATGAGATCCGGCGAATTGAAGGTCGCCGCTCGCAGTCCTTCGGCGGCGCCTTCGGCTTCCTGCACGGAAAAGCCGCCGTGAAGCTCGAAACCCGCGCGGATGAACCGTCTTATCTTGGGTTCATCATCAATCAGGAGCACGAGATTTGTGAGTTTGCTCATTGGCCGTATCCCGCCAATTCAGAATCCTCGGTCCGGGCGAAGGACATTAAGACGCGGCGGGATAGGCAAACGCGCCGCAACCCCATGAAAGGCCCGTATTCCATACTGTTGTTGAGTCAGACGTTGCCCCGTTACCGAAAGCTATTTCCGGACAACACGAACGTGCATTGTTTCCGTATAAGAAATCAATGTGGCTACGTCGCAGAAGAAGTATGAATAAAGATAGGATTGCTGGAACGAGCGGTGGCCTGGAATCGTTGCCGCTCGATGTCTAGCCGCCGACCGAAAACACCTTGGCAAGGTCGGAGGCGCCAGGCAGATCAACAGCGCCCAGCTTGCTCGGCGGCGGCGCGAGCGTCGCGATGGCGGCGGAGCTGATATATTTCGGCGGATACAGATAGAACTCCATCAAGGGCATATGCGCGCTGCGCGCATTGCGCTTGAGGATCGCCTGCGCCATCGATCCCGCTTCCGGGTAGATCGCGCTCCAGCCGGCAAAACTGCTAGCCAATATCTCCAGCGACAATAGCGTCGTGGCGATCCGCACAAAGCCTTCATTGGACTTCTTTGCGCTTCTGGTGGTCGAGGCTTTCTTGAGGAGTTGCTGAAACTCCCGATGCTGCTGGATGAACGGTCCCAGCCGGGCTTTCCACAGGATGTCGGGCAGGCACGTGTAGCCGTGCAGCTCGTGATAGCTCTCGATCAGGCTCCGGCATTGCGCTGTCAGGCTTTTTGGCAAGAAACTGAAATCAAGGTTTTCAGCCTTGTCGGGAAACGCCGCGCTATCTGCGTTGGCAATCTGTGCAACGGCTTCCATCGTCCCGCCTCGCCAAGAGCGAACAGATTCCGCTCAATGCGTCAGCTTAGCGATGGGCGACATATATCTTCGATGTGCAATCACAGCCATTTGCATAGAAAAAATATAGCCAATGAATGCGTGAGTTTTTTCAGCAGCAGGCGAGAGCGTGCTCAATCGGCGCTAAGCGTCGGGAATGTAGCGCAAAAGACACATCGCGGAACAAACTGCTGCGACGCATCGCGCAAATCCAAAGAAATGTCATGAATTCCGCCGCGCGCTTGAGCAACGCGATGAGCAATTGACGCTTTCGGATGCAATCAGCGTCAATCGCATTCGTTCAGCTATTTATTTTTAATCTATTCGCCGACGAAACCGTATCGATTTTTCTTAAGCCCCCAACGAATGATCGATCACGAGGGTTAACGGAATCGTGAGAACGCCTGAAGGCGTCTGTGGCAACAGCTTGGGGCAAGACTATGAAAAGAATTCTTTTGGCGGGCGTCGCGCTGTCAGCGATTGGTCTGAGCAGCGCGGCACAAGCGGCGAGTCCGTGCCCCTACGGCGGCGATCCCTACAAGAATTATGACTGCCTCGACCCCTATCTCGGCACCGACTTCCTGAGCCGCTTCATCAACTATTACCGTCTTGAGTGGGGACACGAAGCCCCGCCGGCCGATCCCAAGGCGCCGCCATCGCGCCGCGACTACTGGCCCGGAACGCCGCAGGCCGTTCCGCCCTATCCGTTCACCGAATGGCCGTACGGCGGCGCCACCAGCCTTGGCGTCACGCGGCCGAGCTCGATCGACAGCCCGCTGATGGCGGCGATGTCGAATACGCCGTTCGGCCAGTGGCTGAACGACATGCACATTCAGGTCTACGGCTGGGTCGATCCCAGCGGCAACCTTTCCAGCAACACGGTGCGCGGCGGCAACGCGCCGGCGGCCTATAGCTACAATCCGAACACCGTGCAGCTCGATCAGGCGGTGATCTATTTCGAGCGTCTGCCCGATACCGTCCAGAAGGATCACATCGACTGGGGCTTCCGCATCGCGCCGATCTACGGCGAAAACTATCGCTACACCACGGCATTCGGGCTCTGGAGCTACCAGCTCCTGAACCAGAACAAGAACAACGGCTACGACATGCCGATGGCCTATGGCGAGGTGTTCATTCCGGGCGTCATGGAAGGACTGATGGTCCGGTTCGGCCGTTACATCTCGATCCCGGACATCGAGGCCCAGCTTGCGCCGAACAACTACATGTCATCGCACTCGATGACCTACACCTTCGACAACTACACCAACACCGGTATCGAAGCGACGCTGGCAGCGACCAAGAACTGGATCTTCCAGGCCGGCTTGACGGTCGGCACCGAGGCAATGCCCTGGCATGCCGGCGCAAGGATCGCCAATCCGTTCCCGAACGCGCTCTATCCGATGTCCACGATGGCGAAAGATCCGGGCGCGATGCCGAGCGTGACCCTCGGCGTGCGCTGGACCAGCGATAGCGGCAATGACGACATCAACCTCGTCGCAGACGCCATCAACACCGGCCAGTGGGGTTACAACAACCTGCAATGGTTCGGCGGCACCTATTATCACAAATTCAACGACCAGTGGCACATCTCGATCGAATCCTACAACGAGCACCAGAATAACGTCCTGAACATTCTCAATCCGCAGGCGCTCGCCATCTTCAACGCCGGAGGCACGCCGTTCTCGCCGCAATACATGCCGTTCAACTCGCCGTTCGGCGCGCAGTGCAAGAGCGTGGCGGTGCTGAGCTGCACGGCGGACTGGCAGACGGCCCTGATGTACGTGAACTACAAGGCGACCCCGCTCGACAACATCTCCTACCGCGCTGAATTCGTCGACGACTATCAGGGTCAGCGCACCGGCACCAAGACCCGCTACATCGAGACCGGCATCGGCTGGCAGCACTGGTTCTCGCCCCAGATCGAGGTCCGGCCCGAGGTTTCCTACTACAAGGCGCTGGATGCGTTCGCCTTCAACGGCAATCCGAACCTCGGCATCCCGGCCAACAGGAAGTACGCCCTCATTGGCTTGGCGGACATCATCATTCACTTCTGACGCGTGGAAAGATCGCGGCGGCCTTAGCCGTCAGACGCAGAACAGTTCGATAGGGGAATACAATGAAGCGAGTTCTTTTCACCACCGTCTCAGTGCTGGGGCTGATGTCGCCCGCGCTTGGCGCCGATCTTGCCATGAAGGCGCCGGTGGTCGCGACGCCGATGTATGACTGGTCCGGCTTCTATGTCGGCGTCTACGGCGGCGGCGGCTTCGGCAATCACAATCTCAACAACGCGCTCGGCCCGCTCGGCTTTGCGAATTACACGATCAACTACGACTCGACTGGCGGCATCGGCGGCGGTGAGGTCGGCTACAACGTGCAGAGCGGCAATTACGTGGTCGGCGTCGAAGGCGACGGGTTCTGGTCCGGCATCAAGGGCAGCGACCGTAGTCAGTTCAACAATGGCACGCTGCCGATTTTCGCGATCGACGAGACCAAGCTTCGCTACGGCGGCTCGTTTCGTGCGCGAGGCGGTATCGCTCTTGACCGCATCTTGCTGTTCGTCGACGGCGGCTGGGCAACCGGCAGCCTGGTTCATACCAACACCGTTCCCGGCGTCGGCGTCGATTCATTCACGGTTCAGCGCAGCGGCCTGACCGCCGGCGGCGGTATCGCCTATGCGATCACCAACAACCTGATCGGTAAGTTCGAATATCGCTACTACGATTTCGGCAGGTTCGTCCGCAGCAACCCGACAACCGGTGTGCTGCCTTACACCATCGACAACACCTATTCGGTCGTGACGGTTGGCCTCGACTACAAATTCAACTGGGGCGGCCCGGTCGTTGCGAAGTATTGACGGTTCGCCCGAGCGGATGGCGTCACGTCGCGCTCTGTAGCGGAGGGATGGTTGTTGAGGCGAAG
This sequence comes from Bradyrhizobium lablabi, assembly GCF_900141755.1. NCBI lineage: Bacteria > Pseudomonadati > Pseudomonadota > Alphaproteobacteria > Hyphomicrobiales > Nitrobacteraceae > Bradyrhizobium > Bradyrhizobium lablabi. The sequence continues at coordinate 7,182,577 of NZ_LT670844.1, forward strand.
GGCAGGGGTCGTGCTGGCTGTGGCAGCGTTGTGCGCGGTCGTTGCGGGATGCGTCAGCGACATGGGCGCGCCGAGCGCGGAAAATTCCGGCGCCAATCAACTTCGCTACTTCGGGGGACCGAAATCCCCGATGTGGTCAGGCCAGCAAGCCGGCCAATAGGTGAGTGCAGTTTTTTCAATGGAGGCAGACATGATTTATTTGATGGGAAGAAGTGCGCGGATCGGGTTCGCCACGCTGGTCGCGGCGCTCGTGACCGCGGGGTTCAGCGGCAATGCGCTGGCAGCTCACAAGGGACACCGGCACTTGCACGGCGCCGTCTATGAGAGCCATGCGCAGCTCGCCTCGCAACAGCCGGCGCAGCTTGGGCCGATGCGCTACTACGGCGGCCCGAAATCTCCGATGTGGCGCGGTCCGGCGAATTAGACACGCTTAGCGTTGCGCCTGAGCGAATAGATCTTTTCTCTGCGCCTCCTTGGAAGATGCGCAGCGTTATCGGAGCCGCGAGAGCGCGTGAGGGCGCCGGTAACAACAGCTTGGGCGAAACAGTGAAAATAGCTTTTTTGGCTTGTGTCGCGTTAGCAGCGTTCGGTCTAATCGATGCGGCACAGGCGGGCGATGCGGGGAGGGGGGCGTGCGCCTATGGCGGCGATCCCTACAAGAATTATAACTGCCTCGAGCCTTATCTCGGCAGCGATTTCCTCAGCCGCTTCATCAACTACTACCGGCTCGAATGGGGGCACGACGTTGCGCCTGCCGATCCGAAATTACCGCCGGGACGCCGCGACTACTGGCCGGCGACGCCTCAGACGCTGCCGCCGATGCCGTTCACGGAGTGGCCGTATGGCGGCAGCACCAATCTCGGCGTGACGCGGCCGAATTCGGTCGACAGCCCGCTGATGGTTGCGATGGCGAATACGCCGTTCGGCCACTGGCTGGACGATATGCACATCCAGGTCTACGGCTGGCTCGATCCCGGCGGCAACCTCTCGACCAACACGGTGCGCGGCGGCAACGCGCCGGCGGCCTATAGCTACAATCCGAACAATGTGCAGCTCGATCAGGCCGTGCTCTATATCGAGCGTTTGCCGGATACGGTCCAGAAGGATCACATCGACTGGGGTTTTCGCATCGCGCCGATCTATGGCGAGAACTATCGCTACACCACCGCGTTCGGGCTCTGGAGCTACCAGCTTCTGAACCAGAACAAGAACAACGGCTACGACATGCCCATGGCCTATGGCGAGGTGTTCATTCCCTGGGTGATGGAAGGCCTCAACATCCGGTTCGGACGCTACATCTCTATTCCGGACATCGAGGCGCAACTTGCCCCGAACAACTACATGTACTCGCACTCGATGACCTATACCTTCGACAACTATACCAATACCGGTATCGAAGCGACGCTGGCGGCGACCAAGAACTGGATCTTGCAGGCCGGCTTTTCGGCCGGAACCGAGTCATTGCCCTGGCATGTCGGTGCACGGATCGCCAATCCGTTCCCGAGCGCGCTGTATCCAATGCAAACCATGCCGAAGGATCCCGGCGCGGTTCCCAGTTTCACCCTGGGCGTGCGCTGGAGCAGCGACGACGGCAATGACAACATCAATCTCGTTGCCAATGCCATCAATGGCGGCCTGTGGGGCTACAACAACCTGCAGTGGTATGGCGGCACCTATTACCACAAATTCAACGACCAATGGCACATCTCGATCGAATCCTACAATGAGCACCAGAATAACGTGCCTAACCTGCTCAATGCCTCCGCGCTCGCCATCATCGCCAACGGGGGCACGCCGTTCTCGCCGCAATACATGCCGTTCAACGCTCCCGGCGGCGCAATCTGCAAGAGCGCGGCGGTGCTGAGCTGCACGGCGGAATTCCAGACGGCTCTGATGTATCTGAATTACAAGGCAACGCCTTTGGACAACATCTCGTACCGCGCTGAATTCGTCGACGACTATCAGGGTCAGCGCACCGGTACCAAGACCCGCTATATCGAGACCGGCATCGGCTGGCAGCACTGGTTCTCGCCCCAGATCGAGGTCCGGCCCGAGGTTTCCTATTACAAATCGCTGGATGCGTTTGCATTCAACGGCAACCCGAATCTGGGCATCCCGGCCAACCGGAACTACGCCATCATCGGCGCGGCCGACATCATCATTCACTTCTGATGGATGGAAGAGCGTGGCTCAAATTGTCCCTGCAAAGTCCAGGGGTAAAGCGCGCGCGGCCGCTGTTGTCCTTAACTTCAGCAACCCGCTGCCTATGCCGGGGGCAACAGTAGAATGTCTGAGCAAATCCGCAAATTCTATCGCTTTGGCTATTTTCACTATATGACTTTCATCGAAAATCACTCTTGGACTCCCGTGCGGTTTTCAAGACACGTAAGCCTGATGTAAGTTCAATGCTGTATCGCAACATAACAAACCTAATCAAAGAATGATGAGGTGTTGTTAGGCGAGTGGCCGTGCATCGCTTTGGGGGTAGTAAACGTGAACGTTTTCAAAAACCTGTCGAGACGTTCTCGGGCGGTTTTTCTGGCTTTGATCGTGATCGGCGGAGCCGCGCTATTATGGAGCAAGGGTTTCATCGGCCTTGCCGATGTCCAGGCGCAGCGGAAGGAGCGGACCGCATCCACCGCCGCGGACCAGCCTGCGTCGGATAAGGCCGCCGACCTGCCCATTGTCGACTTGTCGGACAAGCAGGCGGGCTCGCTCAAGATCGGTCCGGTCGGATCGCGTGAGTTCGCGATTCTAAAGACGTCGGTCGGCACCATCGACTTCAACGAGAATGTGCTGGTCCAGGTTTTTTCCCAATATCCGGGCAAGATCCTGAAGGCGTTCTTCAATCTCGGGGACGAGGTGAAGCAGGGCGACATCCTGTTTACGATCGACAGCCCCGATCTCCTGCAGGCGGAGTCGAACCTACTCGCCACCGCCGGTGTCCTCGAATTGCAAAAACGAGTGCTGGCGCGGGTGACGATGCTGCTGAAATCCGGAGGCAGCGCCCAGAAGGACATCGATCAGTCGACGTCCGACGAACAGACCGCCGAAGGCAACTTCAAGGCGGCGAGAAATGCGGTTCGCATTTTCGGCAAGACCGACGAAGAGGTCGACCAGATCCTGGCGCAACGAAAGGTTGATTCCACGTTGCTGGTGCCGAGCCCGATCTCGGGAAAAGTCGTTGCGCGCAACGCGGCACCGGGATTTCTCACTCAGCCCGGCAACGCGCCCGCGCCGTTTTTGATCGCCGATGTGTCGACGATGTGGATGCTGGCGAATGTGATCGAGACCGATGCGCCGGCCTACCGATTAGGCCAGGCAGTCGAGGTCAGGGTGCCGGCCTACCCGGATACTGTGTTCAAGGGGCACGTTACGAATCTTGGGGCGATCATCGATCCAAACTCCCATCGACAGCTCGTGCGTTCCGAAATCGACGATCCCCAGCATCTGTTGCGATCGGGGATGTATGCAAGTTTTGTGATTCACGTCGGAGACCCCGTCAATTCGCTTGCGGTGCCTGCCCAGGGCGTGGTCAGGGAAGGTGACGGCACGATGACGGTGTGGGTCACAAACGACAGCCGGCGCTTCACCAAGCGAACCGTCAAGATCGGCTTGCAGCAAGGCGGCTGGACCCAGATCCTGGAAGGCCTTCAGCCCGGAGAAACCGTCGTCACGGACGGTGCGGTATTTCTGAGCAACAAGCTCTTGCTGGGCGATGCCGGCTAAACCACGCTTGCGCTCGTTAAATCAAATACACACGGCGAGGTCACTTGATTAAGTCCCTGTTACAGTTCGGTCTGACGCGCAGCGCGATCATCGTCCTGGGCCTTGCGGTGTTCTGTGCCGCCGGGCTGATTGCCTTTACCAACTTGAATATCGAAGCCTACCCCAACCCGGCCCCTGTGATTCTGGAGATCACCGCGCAGGCGCCGGGTCTGTCCGCCGAGGAGATGGAGAAGTATTACACCATTCCGATGGAGGTTGGCCTCTATCCGACGCCAGGCGTCGTCAATGTCCGCTCGACGTCTTTTTATGGCCTGTCGTTCGTCCGGGTGACTTTTGCGTATGGTGTCGACTATTACTTCGCGCTGTCGCAAGCCTCGATCAGTTTGACCCAAAACGTCAATCTGCCTGGCAACCAGGTTGCGCAAATTCAGCAGTCCAGCCTGGTCGGAGAAATCTACCGGTATCAACTGGTCGGTCCGCCGCACTTCGGGCTCACCAATCTGCGGACCCTGCAGGACTATGTCGTCACGCGCCGGCTCCTGACCATTCCCGGCGTGGTGCAGATCAATTCGTGGGGCGGCACCACCAAGCAGTTCAATGTCGATGCGGACCTGCAGAAGCTCGAAGCCTACAACGTCACCGTCCCGCAGCTGATCAGCGCGCTCGGCAACGCCAACATCAATGTGGGCGGCCGCGAGATCACCATCGGACAGCAATCGGTCAATATCCGCGGCATTGGGCTCGTCGACAGCGGCGGCGCCGACGACGTCACCAAGGGATATAAGGTCCAGGATATCGAGAACGTCGTCCTCACCCAGTCAAACGGGCTGCCGATCCAGATCAAGAACGTCGCCAAGGTCAGCGTCGGCTACGTCCCACGGCTCGGAATTGCGGGCAGGGATCACGATGATGACGTAGCAGCCGCAATCGTCGTGATGGGGCGGACCCAGCACACCAACGATATCATTCCGCGCGTTCAGGCCGCCGTGGAGAAGCTCAACAGCGACGGAAGCCTGCCGCCCGGGGTCAAGATCGTTTCCTATTACGATCGCAGCTCGCTGGTCGGCGTCACCACCCACACCGTGCTGCACAATCTGATCTTCGGTTGTCTGCTGGTTTTCCTCATTCAATGGGTTTTCCTCGGCGATCTCCGAAGCGCCATCATCGTCGGCGCCAACATTCCGTTCGCGCTGTTCTTCGCCATCATCATTCTGGTGCTGCGTGGCGAAGATGCCAACCTTCTCTCGCTCGGCGCGGTCGATTTCGGCATCATCGTCGATTCCGCCGTGATCATGATGGAGAACATCTACCGCAACTTCCAGTCCACCCCGGAGCACCGGCAAACGCTCCTTCGCCAGCTTTCCGAGGGGTATTGGGGACCGGATCCGACATCGGTGGCGGGACACACGACCGCAAGCCAGCGGTGGAATGAGCGGTTGCGCATCATCTTCGCGAGCGCGCTGCAGGTCGACAAGGCGGTCTTCTTTACCGCCGCGATCACGGTGACCGCCTTCGTGCCGCTGTTCACGATGACAGGTGTGGAAGGGCAGATCTTCGGGCCGATGGCGCGAACCTATGGCTACGCGCTTGCGGGAGCGCTGCTCGCGACCTTCACGGTGACGCCGGTGCTGGCCGCGCTGCTGCTTCCCAAGCACATCGAGGAGGTCGAAACGGTGATCGTGCGCGGCCTGCGCGCGACCTACACGCCTGTGCTGCGCTGGGCGCTCGGCAATTTAAAGGTCGCGGTGATCATCGGCATTGTCTTCATGGCCGTGAGTTTCCTCGCGGCGTCGCGGCTCGGCAGTGAATTTCTGCCTGCCCTGGAGGAGGGCAATCTGTGGATCAGGGCGGCCATGCCGCCCACCATCTCGCTCGATGCCGGCACCGAGGCGACCGGCAAGATGCGCGAGATATTGCTGAGGCATCCCGAGGTGCTCACGGTGGTATCGCAGCATGGGCGGCCGGATAACGGCAGCGACGCCTCGCCATTCTCCAATGTCGAGTTGTTCGCACCGCTAAAGCCCTTCGACGAATGGCCCGCTAACCTGACCAAGGAGATGCTGACGGAGGAACTGCAGAAGGAATTCAGGGAGGAACTGCCCGGGGTCGGGTTCAACTTCTCCCAATATATCCAGGACAATGTCGAGGAAGCGCTGTCGGGCGTCAAAGGCGCCAACTCGGTCAAGATCGTCGGACCGAACCTTGAGATACTGGAACAGCTCGCGACCAAGGTGATGGCCGAGATGGCGAAAGTCCAGGGCGTCGCCGACCTCGGAATTTTTCACCTGCTCGGTCAACCCAACCTGAACATCAAGGTCGATCGCGAAAAAGCCGCGCGCTACGGCCTCAACACCGGCGACGTCAACAGCGTCGTGCAGGCGGCGCTGGGCGGCACCAATGCAACCACGGTTCTCGAAGGCGACCGGCAATTCAGCCTGGCGGTCCGGCTCGATCCCAAATATCGCGCCAGCATCGACGCTGTCCGTTCCGTTAAGGTCGCCTATGCGACCCCCTCGGGGACAAATGCCTACGTCCCACTCAGCGAAATCGCGGACATCACCCTCGATACCGGCGCTTCGTTCATCTATCGCGAGCGCAGCCAGCGCTACATCCCGATCAAGTTCAGCGTACGCGGCCGCGATCTCGGCGGCACGGTGGCGGAAGCCCAGGAACGGGTCGCCAAAGCCATCAAGCTTCCGAACGGCTTCCAGATCCTGTGGGCCGGCGAGTTCGACGACCTGCAGAATGCCAAGCAGCGGCTGATGATCGTTGTCCCCATCACGCTGCTTTTGATCCTTGTGCTGCTCTACGGCCTGTTCAACTCGCTGCGTGACAGCCTTTTGGCGGTTGCCGGCATCCCCTTTGCGATCGGCGGCGGGCTGATCGCGCTTTATCTCGCCGGCCTTGATTTCAGCGTCTCGGCGGCGATCGGCTTCATCTCGCTGTTCGGCGTCGCTGTCATGGACGGCATTCTCAACATCACCTATTTCCGCGAACTCCGGGTTCAGGGCATGGATATCAGCGAGGCGGTGTTCCACGGCGCCGAGCAACGGATGCGGCCGATGTTGATGACCGCACTTTCGGCGGGCGTCGGATTGTTCCCGGCGGCGATTTCCCATGGCATCGGCAGTCAGGTGCAGCGGCCTTTGGCAACCGTTGTGGTCGGAGGTATGTTTATCGGACCTCTGCTGCTGCTGGTCGTCGCGCCCGCGCTCCGAAAGATTTTTCTCTCGAGAGACCGGGCGTCCGAACCTGAAAGTGGCGGCGAAGCCGTCGCGGCGGCCGAGGGCGGTTTGGAGAGTTGATTGGGAAGGCGCAATGTCGGGTGTTTTGAGGGATTTGATCACATGTTGTGTTTAGCTGATCCTCGACAGCGGCTTGCTGCGCCCGACGGGCGGCCTTCCGGCGGGAAGTGGCGCGCCGTCGCCGGCGCTGCGATGGTGACGATCCTGTCATTGGCCATCACCGGCTGTGCGGTCGGACCGAATTTCAAGCCCGCGGCCGCGCCTGACGTCGACGGTTATGTGCCTGGAAAGCTTGCCTCGCCCGATCCCGGACGCGGCGGTCCTCGCGTTGCCAGACAGCATTTTGTCTCTGGCGCCGAGGTTTCGGCGCGCTGGTGGTCGGCGTTCAAATCGCCGCTGCTCAACGATCTCGTCAAGCAGGCGGTCGATCATAATCCTAACCTGCAGGCCGCGGAGGCCGCGATCAAGATCGCGCAATACAACGCCCGGGCCCAGCGCGGATTGTTCTTTCCGCAAGTCAACGGCAATTCGACGTCCTCGCAAATCCTGGTTGCCAATCCCGGCCAGGTGCCGTCTATCCCAACGGAGGGACCGCAGACCGAATTCTCGCTGGTGACCCATCAGCTGACGGTGTCGTTCGTGCCGGATATCTGGGGCGCCAACATCCGCTCGGTTGAGAATCTGGATGCCCTGACCGAGCTGCAATTGTTCCAGCTCGAGGCCGCCTATCTGACGCTGACCAGCAACGTGGTGACGGCTGCCATTCAGGAGGCCTCGCTTCGCGGCCAGATCGCCGCGACCCAGCGGATTATCGGGATCGAACGGCATCTTCTGGATATTCTCAAGCAACAGTTCAGCAGGGGTGCGGTTGCCAAGGCGGACGTGCTTGCGCAGGAAGCAGCGCTCGCGGCGGCCGAACAATTGCTGCCGCCGCTGGAAAAGCAGCTGGCGCAGCAGCGCGATCTGTTGACGGCGCTGGCCGGGCAGTATGCGGCTGATGAGGTCGCACAGAAATTCGATCTCGCGCATTTCGCGTTGCCGGCCAATCTGCCGATCAGCCTGCCGAGCAAGCTGGTCGATCAGCGGCCCGACGTCAGGGCGGCGGAAGCCAACATGCATTCGGCAAGCGCGCTGGTTGGCGTGTCGATCGCCGCCCGGCTGCCAAATCTCGTGCTCTCGGCCAACGGCGGATCTGCCTCCTTCAACCTTGCCGAGAGCTTCCTGCCCGGAACCGGATTCTATACGCTTGCCGCGAGCACGACCGCGCCGATCTTCGATGGTTTTGCGCTCTATAACAGGCAGAAGGCGGCCGAGGCCGCGCTCGAGCAGGCCGAAGCGCAATATCGCTCCACCGTCATCGCCGCATTCCAGAACGTCGCGGACGCCTTGCGGGCCCTGCAGGCAGACGCCCGCGCCATGAGGGCGGCTGTCCACGCGGAAGAGACGGCGAAGGCAAGTCTCGATGTCGTTCGAAGCCAGGTGGACGCAGGTCAGGTCAATCAGCTCGCCGTCCTCAACGCCCAGCAGACTTATCTCACCGCGGCCGTGATCCGCGTGCAAACCGAAGCCAATCGTCTCGCCGACACTGCCGCGCTATTCATGGCACTCGGCGGTGGCTGGCCGGTGACCTGCACCACGCCGGTCTGGCGCGAATGCGCGATGGCGGAAGGTCCACCACCTCCGCCCAATATCTGACGCCGGAAGCGATCTAAGTCAGATCCGAAATCGGAAAAATCCAGTCGCGCGTGAGATTCACCAAGCGACGTAAGCGCAGAGCAATGACAGGGGCAAGATCGCAGGACCGAGATACAGCCAGGTGCGGTACGCCTCAATGTCTTTCGGCAGAATAAAAATGTTGGCGATGAGCCACAGACACACCGTGAGACCTAGCCCCACGCGCAAGAGATCGCTTGGTGTCTCGAGTACAGAGCGAAGACTTTCGACCTGAGGGCTGGCGACGCGCGCGGCGATTACCGTCATGATGAGTAAAAAAACCGCGCGAACAGCTACGCCGGCGGTCCAGAAGGGAATTCTGGGATTCGATTTTTTTGGCAAATCACCTTGTAAATTCAGGTCGGTGCTCATAGCACATTCCCGCATCAGTATGCTCAAAAACCTATCTCTTATAGCCCTGCAACAGCAAGAGGTTATTTTATTTCTATGGATCACAGTCCATTTATATGAGTCATATAAATTAAAGGTCAGCGATACTTACCGTATAATGCTGCAGCGCATGCAAAAATTGCATTCCTGGCACGGTAGAGAGCTGCGGGCCGACTTGTTCGGCATGCCCTCAATTCACAAAAAATCAGATGATTTGCAGGGGCTTATTGTCGCCAGATGAGTGATGTATGGCACAAGCTTCGCACGTCTTTTGGCCAGCAGAACATCAGGGATGAGGAGGGGCGCATGATCGGCGGAACGAAAGCGATCAGAACTCTTGTCGCCGCCGCGACAATCATTTCATCGCTCACGCTCCCGGCGTACGCCGATCCTTTCAGCAAAAGACCGGGGAGCGGCGGATATTCCGGTCCGCCCGTCGAGAATCACCCGAAGGTCGATGAGAAGGCCTACAAGGCCGCGCTCGAGCGGATACCGGATCCCGACAAGAAGTTCGACCCCTGGGGTATCGCTCGGCCAGCCGAACCTGCGAAGACCACGAAGAAATCAAACTAGGGATTGCCTGCACGGTGCAGGCGAGGGGCGCCGAAGCCATGAGGCTGTAGCTGCGCTCGTTCGAGAGTGCGATGCGGCAATCGCGTGGCGCGCGAGATGTGTGCATTGCCAACACACGACGTCCCTCGCAAATGATTGAAGTTGGCTGTTTTTTCGCCGGTCAATCGTCTTGCTGATCTTTCGCGCAGTACACGATTGATTCTTGCGCTTCCGGAAACTTGGGATCATCCTCATCCAGAGGGACAACAAGACGGCGAGCAGAGTCGTCGATAGGAAAGCATCAAAGCCTGTTCGTTTGAGTTGTCTCGAATCGAATGGAGGCTGCAATGTATAAATCTCTGGCGACCGTCGCCGGAACAGTCGCGATCGTTTCGGCCGGGCTGTTGACGCCCGCCCAGGCTGGCGGCTCAGCCAGCGCGGCTTCGAAATACGGCCACTCCAGCCAGGTCGCGACCTATCAGACGCAGAGCAAGCGACAGGTGCAACGCAACGACTTCCCGATCACGGAATATTCGTCGTCGTCGGCGAGGACGCACGGGGCCAAATACCGCTAGTTTGCCGAAGCTTCCGGTTTGGCAAGCCTACTAGTTTGGCAGGTTTTCAAGGGCGTTCTTTGCGCTCATTGATGAAGGCAAGTCGGCGGTCATAGCCGGCGGTGCACCAGCTCCAGGCGCGTGATGCGCGTCGGCGTGGCGCGCCAAATCAGCGTCGTTCACCCATGCCCGCACGGTGGCCAGGACTTCGGGCAGGATCGCGTTGACGTCGTCCTTGGTCATGCCCGCGCGCACGCGCGGGTCATAGAGAATGTTGAGAAGATACTGGTCGTAGACATCGAAGAAACCCATCTGGACCTCGTCATTGAACATCGTCCAGGGCACCGAGCGGTCGTCATTGATGGCTCCGAGCGCTTGCAGCAGCTCCTCATAGGCACAATCATAAAATACGAATTCTCCGGCATCGACCGGCAGGATCACCTCGGCGCGGCGGATGCGATAAAGCTTGTCCTTGCCGATGCCGGACAGACATTCGGGACTGAGCGACTTCTGGATTCGGCTCGCTTTGCCGCTCCCATAACGGGCACGAATGGTCCGCCTTAGATCGTGCTCCGCGACCAGCGTAACCGTGAAATTAGCGGCCTCGCGGTCGTTGGTGACGGCGACATCGAGATGATTCACGCGTGCGCGGATGTCGTCAACGATCGCGGCGATTTCGGAACGACGGTCGGGCAGGCCCTTGCTGACCACGAAGATCCGCACCGGCTCATCGAACTTGCGAACGCGTTCCGCCGGCGCGCCGATCTGCAATTCGGCGTTGAATGCGATCTTGAAAAAGCCGTCGCGTATCTCGTCATTGGTAAAATCTTTTCGCTCGGAAGCGCGCCGGCTCGTGATGTCGGGATTTTCAGCATTCGCGGCACTGTTGCCCAGCCCGATAAGCGCGGTCAGCACGATCAACGTCTGTGTCAGCCTGCAAAAACTCATCGTCTTTCCCTAACGCGTGAGTATTTCCCTAACGCGTGGCGTCGTCGCGTCGGCGCTGCTTGCACGTCTACACCAAGCAAAATTCGTACCGTCGGTTGCTAGCAACATAGTCACAACGGCATAGGAGTTCGCGATGAGCGCGAATGGCTTGTTATAGAGAACTCATAAGGGGAGAGCCGCTCGCGCGCCGCAAAATGCGATATGAAAAAATTATTTTTTTGGTATCGAACAACTATGCGCGGATTATTTTTTACGAACGAACGAACTCGCGAACGAACGATGCGAGCGGTGATCCGCTCTCGGAAACGATAAAGCTCAGTTCCGCGATGCAAGGACCGCAATCGGGCCTTCGCGGTGTTCGCACGGACGGCAGCACACAATCCCCCAAAACTCCAAGCCGCCACGCCATCGTTCCCTCGCGCGTTTTGCTGCGGCAATTCGTCGGGCTGTGCGGCCAAGAAGAGGCGCACGCACGCAACGGCGATTCCCCCGGAGGGCGCTGGCTGACGAGGCGGGGGCCCGCAAGTGAAGTCGGGTCCATTCAATCAAGTGGTTCACACGGGATCGCGACCTTTGCCGGAGCAGGACGCGGCCGGCGACGGGGGCGCGGTTTATTCGACATTTCCCGCGGTGGTGGAATTGAATTCGGTCGGCGTTGTCGCCTCATGGACCCCGACGCCGCCGCTGACGTTCGAGGCAAGCTGCGCTGTGCCCTTGAAATTCGCGATCTCGACGCAGCCCCATTATGAGGCCTATGGACGGTTCATCTTCCGGCCGCTGCTGTTGGGGCCTCTGCCGGGATAGCGGGCTTCGTATTCGTCCGCGCCACTCTCCGAGTGACGCTTCCCGCATTGGCGATTAGGATGGTCTTCACGGGAGGACGCTCTCCATGCCAAGAAAAGGGATCACCGGCCACGACGAATGGGTTGTCACGGAGGCGCTGGCAACGGCGCTGGTGGCGCTGGAGCAGCTTCCACCGCAACACCAGCCGCGCGCGCATATGGACGACGTCAGGAAGCTTTTGGCCGCCAGTTGCCAACATGGAACCGTCAACCTGCATTTGGCCCAGGCCAAGTGCAGATTATTTCCGGACCTTGATCCCGCGACCGTCTATCAGGAATACGGCCTCGGGGACGGGCAAGGCTGAAGAGGTTGCCGTCTGTTGTTGATGCGCCTGGAGTCGGGCTGATGAGATTTAGGTTTCCAGCCCGACCGCTTCAGGCGCGAAGATCGATCCGGGTTCGCTATTTGGCAGCACTGAAAAGCAAGACCGGTTCGCGACGCCGACGGATCAATAGGCCTGCGGTAGGCAGGGCGGCGGGCCGTTATCCCAGGGCTGGCCGGCAAATGCGCCCACGCGCGGAGCCGGAATACAGGCCCGCCCGTCAACATAGCCCTCGTCAGGCATAGTCGTCGCATTGGTACGGTCAACGAGGTGCCGCGCTACGTGGGTCTCGCGAGCCATAGCGGGAGTTGCGAGCATGGCTGCGGCGATCAACGCAGTCGCCAGAATTTTCGGCTTAGTCATTCAATTTCTCCATCCGATATCACAAGCCAATGACGTTGGCTCCTCTTTGGAGATGGAGAAGCATTCGACCGTTTAAAGTAACATTTCCTCACGTCGGTTCAACGCAGTGCGAGATGGGTGCGACTTTCGTCGTTTGCCACCGAAGTTGAATTTGGGTTCGCTTCCTAACGCACCGCCGCCAATTGAGGGCAAGCCCCCTTACCTGATATCGGCCGGGCCACGGCAAGTGTGGATTTGCGGCTCGCTGACGCGACCCTTGCCGCAGCCGCCAACGAGGTAGCTGGGAGATAGATTGGGCCACGTGCTGGCAGCTGGCGCATCTGAATCTTCGGACCTCACCATGTCAGGAAAGGCCGGCTTGGTCTGAAAGGAACCGGCGGCCTGGCAAGTCGACCAAGTGGGGGCTGTGAGACCGATTACCAAGCCCACGAAGCCGAGGCGGCGAAGCACAGAGTTCAACATCTTAATCTCCACGCATAGAATTCTTTACTCTTGGGATGATCTCAGGGCGAGACTCTTGGGATCTCAGGGCGAGGCCTGCGTGAAATCCTGATCTGAGGTGGATGCCTCGCGCGGGATGCGGATCACGACAACACCATGGTTCAGCGCCTGGTGACACGAGTTGCAACCGTCCGTAAGATCGGCATAGGCCTTGTCGAATCCAGCATCGTCTTTCGACTGGATCGCGCTCGCGAGTTCCGTGAACGGTTGGTCCGTAACGGAGGTGATCATGGCCGGAACGGACATATCGTGCTCTGACGGATGGGCCTGACCGAGACGCTTGAAGGCGCCTTTCAGATTCCCAAGCTCGTAGGCGGCGAAGGCCCAATTCTTTTGCTGCGCGGCCCGCCAAAGCCTTCGATGTCGCGGCTGGATCGTCGCGATCATCATGTCACTGATGCTGGGCAGATATTGAGCGGTTTGAGACTTGGGCAATTCCTGCGCTCGCACGTCGCCGTGCGGGGTAGGCAATGCCACGACAACAGCTGCAGCCGCAGAAATCGCGAGAACGGCGGCGGCGAGCCGGTGAAGGCGGTCAAGTATTTTCACGGTGCAGGCGCAGTTTCACGGATCATCGAAATATTGATTTTTCGAGTCGAAATGCTAACGGTCGGCGAAGTGCGGAGCCATTAAATTGCGGTTTAAGAAGTTCACTTGGAACTGAGACGCGATGAGGCGGAGCGGGCAGGTCGATCCTAAACTCGTATTTAATTGAGCAAACCGTGAAGAAACGTGATGTTGCTCGCATCCTTTGTCGATGAACGGCATTGATCTTCCGGAGGGGTAAATGACTGAACACGTCGCTCTTCGCTACGCGGTCACTCGACGGCAATTATTGGGCGCTGCCGGTGTTGGAGCGTTGGCGCTCGCAAGACCGTCCTGGGCAGAAACGACGATCAACCTTCCGCTTCCCGATGGTCCGGATGAGCGGGCGATCACGACCGCCTTTCCTCAGAAGGGCCCAATGATCCTGCAGCGGACCCGTCCTCCGCTGTTGGAGACGCCGTTCGAGGTTTTCGACAAGGGCGTATTCACGCCCGCCGATCAATTCTATGTGCGCTGGCATTGGGCCGTCATTCCAACCGATATCGATGTTGGAAAATTCAGCCTGACCGTGCGCGGCCACGTAAATCAGACATTGACGCTATCGTTGAACGACATCCTGCATGGCTTGCCGAGCGTCCAACTCTCCGCGGTGAACCAGTGTTCTGGCAACTCGCGCGGCCTCTTCCAGCCACGGGTGACCGGTGGTCAATGGGCGAACGGCGCCATGGGCAATGCGCAGTGGACCGGGGTGCGGCTCAAGGACGTGCTGGACAAAGCCGGCGTGAAGCCGGGTGCGGTGCAGGTGCGGTTCAAGGGCCTGGACGAGCCGGTGGTGGCGGATGCGCCGCATTTCATGAAATCGCTGGATATCGACCACGCGCGCGATGGCGAAGTGATGATCGCCTATGCCATGAACGGGGAGCAATTGCCGTTGGTGAACGGGTTTCCGCTGCGGCTGGTGGTACCCGGCTGGTACGCGACCTATTGGGTGAAGATGCTGTCCGACATTGAGGTGCTGGATCAGCCCGATACGAATTACTGGACCAAAGTGGCCTACACCATTCCCGACACGCCCCACGCCAGCATCAAGCCTGGCGAAACAGACGTGAAAATGATTCCAATCAATCGGATGGTGCCGAGATCCTTTGTCACCAACATTCCCTCAGGCCAGAAGTTGAAAGCGACGGTCCCGACGACATTGCGCGGCATCGCGTTCGGTGGCGACTGTGGCGTGGAAAGCGTCGACTACTCGATCGATCGCGGCCAGAGCTGGCGTTCGACCAAACTCGGAAAAGACGAGGGCAAATACAGCTTTCGGCAGTGGCAAACGCAATTAACGCTGCCTGCACCCGGTGAATATGCCCTCATGGTCCGCTGCACCAACAGCAATGGCGTGGCGCAGCCGGACACACCAAACTGGAACCCCGCCGGCTTCATGCGCAACGTCGTGGAGTCCGTGAACGCGTCAGCGGTTTGACGGAGTATCACGATGTCTCGCAACCTCCTGTCATGCCTCATTTTGCTCGGTGTCGCGTCCACGCCTCTCGCCGCGCGCGCCGCTACACCGTTCGAACTGAAGTCGGTGAAGATCGATCTGCCCGATAGCGACAAGATGTTCGAAGGTCCGGGATCGGACGCCATCAACAACAACTGCCTTGCCTGTCACTCCGCCGGAATGGTGTTGACCCAGCCGGCTTTGTCGAAGCAGGCCTGGACCGCGGAAGTCAACAAGATGATCAACAACTACAAGGCTCCCGTGGCGCCCGAGGATGTTGGGGCGATCGTCGAGTATCTGGCTAATACCAAAGGCGCGAAATAGCGGTCCGCTCGTCGGCTCCGTCATCGCGCGCATTGCGCGTGATGCGGCGCCGATTTGAAAGCGATTCAAGATTCTAAATCCGTATTTAGTTGAGGGCATGGAGTTGGGCCTTCATGTTCGAGAGGGAAGCGCCAGGCGCGCAATGATTGAGTCTGCTCGGAGGTAAGATGATTTTGTTCTCGCGCTCCTTCATCCGCAAACGTGCGATCTCCTTCGCAACAACTGCGTCGGTCGCGGTAGTGTCGCTTGGCATGGCCCAGGGACCAACTTCGGCGCATCGAATTCGCGCGGCGACGCCGATCCAGTACGTCGCGGACCGGACAGACAATTCCAGCGAAGCGTCGTTCCTGTCGGAAAACGAGTCCGCGATGAGCCAGATGATGACCGACATGATGGTCAAGCCGACCGGCGATATCGATCGAGACTTCGTGGCGATGATGATCCCGCATCATCAAGGCACGATCGACATGGCGAAGGCCGAACTCAAATACGGTCAGAACGAGCTGCTCCGCCGTCTGGCGAAGGAAATCATCGCCAACCAGCAGCAGGAGATCACGGTGATGCGGCTGGCCGTCGACGACGAACGGCCGCTGCCGTCAACTTCGCCGGCGCAGCCAGCCGCTTCCAGTGCGCCCCGGATGTCAAAAGAGCCGATGCCGCATGAGATGACGTCCCGTGAGACCATGGGGATGTCTCATGATGCCAAGCCGCGTGATTAAGATCGACGGCTGATCATGAACCGCGCTGTCGCATGCTGCCTTTTGGCGCCATGCCGACCGTGGTGGTGGCGTGGCGCATCCGTCGCGGGCGCGGCGACGTCCGGTCCGTGTTTTCCGGTGGGCCAACCCTGGCCTGGGCCTATTCGGCGGAACAATTCTCCAGCACCGTCCCGGTTGCCGATCCTGCCGATCTTAAAACCCTATTTAGTGGTGCGGCCAATTTTTCGAGCCTATGTTTTTCAGGAGCGGCCCACCGCGCTTTGCCCCCGGAGGCGGTGTTCAGATGGCCGTAGAGTGGACGGCGTCGCCACGCCTTATTGCCCCCGAGTAGGGCGGGCGGCGCTGTCCGACTCCACGAAGGATGAAATTCATCATTTGCAGGCGGTCAGCATTATGGCATTGGTCTCAAGCAAGCGAACGGTTTCAGAGGGACGAGGCGCGATCGCAGCGAATGCTTTGGCCGCAATCGAGAATAAATTGATGGCAAAAGTGCTTCTCATTGAGGACGATAGCGAAACAGCCGAGGAAATCACGGCCGAATTGGCCGATCGCGGTTTTGAGGTGGATTGGTCGGCCGACGGCATCGAAGGCCTCGACAAGGCCCGTGCGACCCGGCCGGATGCCATGATTGTCGATCGCCTGTTGCCAGGAATGGATGGCCTCACGGTCATCGAGGCGCTGCGCAAGGATCAGGTGCGCACCCCGGTGCTGGTGCTAAGCGCGCTTGGCGCGGTAGACGACCGCGTACGCGGATTGCGGATGGGAGGCGACGACTATCTGACCAAGCCCTTCGCCATCGTGGAACTGGTTGCCAGGGTAGAGGCGCTGCTGCGCCGGCCGGTCGAATCGCGCGAGACGACGCTGCGGGTCGGGCCGCTTGAGCTCGATCTGATCGAGCGTACCGCCAAGCGCGGCGATCGGGTCATCGATTTGTTGCCACGCGAGTTTCGACTGCTTGAATATATGATGCAGCGCAGCGATCAGTTGCTGACGCGGGCAATGCTGCTCGAGGAGGTCTGGAATTATAAATTCGTTCCTGCGACCAATCTTGTAGACGTGCACATGGGCCGTCTACGCCATAAAGTGGACGGGCCCGATGAGGTCCAGATGATTCATAATGTCCGCGGTGCCGGGTTCATCCTTCGTTCGGGATCGTGATTTTCAGATGACTCCGGCGGCGGTGCGCATCGGCTGGCGTCGAGCAGGTATACCGGGCGGCGATACTCCGATGCGTCAACCGCAGTTCATACGCTCGAGCACGTTCCACTGGGCCTTGATGGTGGCCGGCGTATTCGCCGTTTTCATCATGGTGCTGTTCGGATTCATTTACTGGAAGATCGATGACTACCTGATCGCACGATCCGACCGCGTGATCACCGTGGAGCTGGACGGCATATCCGGCCTGTCGCCCCAGCGCAGGCTCGAAGCAATCGACGAGAAGTTGAGACAGGATCCTCGAGGGGTACAGCTCGCGGCGATATTTGCCGCCGACGGTCATCGGATTATCGGCAATATTGATAGCCTGCCGCCCAACCTGCTGATCGACGCGCCGGCGCAGAGCACCGACATCATCCGGACGGATCGAGGCACCAGGGAAAGTCAGGTTGTCCGCGCGATCGCGCGGCGGATGCGAAACGGCGATGTGCTGGTGCTTGGGCGCAACGTCGATGAAACTATGGAAATATCGCACGTTGTTGGTCAGGCGCTCGCGCTCGGTCTGTTGCCGGCCTTCCTTCTTTGCCTGCTGGCGGGCGCCTGGCTGAGCGTACGCGCGCAGAGACGGGTGGAAGAGGTCAACCAGCGGGTCCGTCGCATCATCGCCGGCGATCTGCGCGAGCGGCTGCCGCATCGTGACGTCGACGAACCGTTCGACAGGCTCGCCGTCATCGTCAACGGCATGCTCGACGAGATGGAGACGATGATCCACGCGCTCGCCGGCGTCGGCAACGACATCGCCCACGACCTGCGAACGCCGCTGACGCGGGCGCGGCTCGCTCTCGAGCGCGGGCGCACCAACGCAACCACCCTCGAGCAGCTTCAGACCGTAGCCGACAAGGCGATCGCGGGCATCGACCAGGCGCTGACGATCATCACCGCACTGCTGCGCCTTGCGGAGATCGAAAACAGCCGGCGTTCCTCGGGCTTCGGCAGCGTCCCGGTGCATGAACTGCTGCGGGAGGTGGGCGACATCTATGAACCGATTGCCGAAAACAAGAACATCGTCCTCCAGGTCCAGGCTACACAGCGGCTCAATCTGCGCGGCGATCGGGATCTGCTGATCGAGGCGGTTGCCAACCTGGTCGACAACGCCATCAAATTTACCCCCGAAGGTGGCAAGGTGGACATTGAACTGCTGCGGGGGAAGAACGAAACCATCGTGCGCGTGACCGATACCGGCTGTGGCATCAGCGAACAAGACCGCGAGGCCGTGCTGCGGCGGTTTTACCGCTCGGACAAGATTCGAAACACGCCGGGCGTCGGTCTTGGCCTCAACCTGGTGGTCGCGATCGTAAAATTGCACGGTTTCCGGTTGGCGATACATCCGGGCCCGGCTGGCTGTGTCGAGATCATCTGTCCCGATCGGCAAGACGACTCAATCGCGTGATCGCAGGCATTTTTCTCCGAAGCCGACGTGTGTTCTCAGGCTAAATCCAATTTAGCTCCCTGAATGCCAGTTTAATGGCGCTGGCAAGCGATCATCCTAGATTCAGGGCGATGCAGCTGAACATTCAGAATGCAGGTTGCGAGCATTCGCGTTCCCCCGGTTTGAGAGATTGCGAATCTCGCAACGGATCAACCGATCGAGAACTCAAGCTATGACCAGAATAAAATTCCTCAGTGTGGTGGCCATTGTGTCAGCGATAACCGTAGCGCCGGTATTCGCGCAGGCGGCGATCCAGGAGCCGGGCGCGTTCGCATTCTACCATCCCGATGCTGATGTCCTAAATGGCGGCCGGCCCACGCCGGCTGCGGCCGCAGATGCCATGGCCTCGGTACGATCGGGCAATCGCGACGCCTTTGCCTCCATGGACGGCAGCGGGAACAGCTCCTCGTGTGCCCGGCGTTACCGCTCCTTTGATCCGGCCTCGGGTACCTACCTTGGCCATGATGGTTACCGCCATCCGTGTCAGTGAGGCGCCTTACGAGCGGGAGAGGGCGGCCAAGCGGGCCGTTCTCGCGCGCGGACGGTAACTCGAAAAAATCCGCAATCCCCTTCCAAAAACCTGGAACAAAAGCTCGGTCACGGCATTATGGGCGTTATGCGTGTTTGCGCACGCAGAACGGTCGGCGCCGGAATGGCGACGACTGCCGTAGGCGGAAGCGTGCGGACCATAAATTTTTTTTTATTGGTCCCGCCCGCGCGTTATGTGTGATGTTGAACGCTGTCTGAAGCTTGAACTTCCTGTCAGCTTTCAAATTCGACAGTTCGGGAAAGGTCCTTATGTGAAGGGACGGCCCTTGACCAGCGTACGTCGGCGCGACCTACTTCGCCTTGCGATCGCCGGGGCTGGAGCGACGGCCGTAAGCACGGTGGTGCCGGAGCCGGCGGCAGCCAAACCCGTCGATCTCAATGACAAGCGCAAGGCCCGCTACCACGCCGATTCCGCAGAGGTTCAAGACTTCTACCGTGTCAACTCTTATCCAGCTCGATAAGGGGGAACGGTGGTGCTGATCAAAAAATCGGACCGTCATCGAGATCGCGGACGCCTCGCCGGCGTAGACGCAAGTGAGCTAGCAAGTGAGTCAAACGGTCATCTGGATCGCCGTACTTTCTTGAAGCGCTCCGGCGTTACCGCCGGCGCGCTGGCGGCGCTCGGCAACCTGCCGCTAGGCGGCGTGCGTAAAGCGGAGGCCGGTCCGCCACCTCCGCCGGGCGCAACAGTTACCACCCGCAAGAATGTCTGCACGCATTGCTCGGTCGGTTGCTCGGTGATCGCCAAAGTCGCCAACGGCGTGTGGATCGGCCAGGAGCCTGATTACGACAGCCCGATCAACCGTGGATCGCATTGCTGCAAGGGTGCGGCGGTTCGCGACGACGTGCTGAGCACGCGCCGCTTGCGTTACCCGGTGAAGCTCGTGAACGGCCAATGGACCCGCCTTTCGTGGGAAACGGCTATCAACGAGATCGGCGATAAGCTACTGGAAATTCGTCAGAAGTCGGGGCCGGATTCGGTGTACTGGCTGGGCTCGGCCAAATTTACCAATGAAGCCGCCTACCTCAACCGCAAGCTTGCGGCCTTCTGGGGCACCAATAATTCCGACCATCAGGCGCGGATCTGCCATTCCACCACGGTCACAGGCGTCGCCAATACCTGGGGCTATGGCGCGATGACCAACAGCTACAACGATATCCGCAATGCCAAGACCATTATGGTGATGGGCGGCAATCCGGCAGAAGCGCATCCGGTTTCGCTGCAGCATATTCTCGAAGGCAAGGAACTCAACCGCGCCAACATGATCGTGGTCGATCCGCGAATGACACGGACCGCCGCGCACGCAACCGAATATGTTCGCGTGCGTCCGGGCACCCATATCGCCACGATCTACGGGATGCTCTGGCACATTTTCCAAAATGGCTGGGAGGACAAGGAATTCATCCGCCAGCGTGTCTACGGCATCGACGACATCCGCAAACAGGCGGCAAAATGGACGCCGCACGAGGTCGAGCGCGTCACGGGCCTGCCCGAAGCGCAGGTCAAGCACGTCGCCGAAACCTTCGCCAAGCAAAAGCCGGCGACGCTGATCTGGGCGATGGGACAAACCCAGTTCACGACCGGCACCGCGAATGTCCGTGCCAGTTGCATCCTGACTCTCGTCACCGGGAATGTCGGATACGCCGGCGCCGGCGCCAACATTTTTCGCGGCCACACCAATGTGCAGGGCGCTACCGATCTCGGCCTCGATGTAACGACGCTGCCGCTCTATTACGGTCTCGCCGAAGACGCCTGGCGGCATTGGTGCAGGGTGTGGGAAGTCGATTACGAGTGGATGAAGTCACGCTTCCCGAGCAAGACCCTGATGGAAACGCCGGGCATTCCGTCTACGCGCTGGTTCGACGCGACGTTGCTGCCGAAGGACCAGGTCAGCCAGCCTGATAATGTGCAGGCGATGTTCATCATGGGACATGGCGTCAACACCATTACGAGGATGCCGGAAGCCAAGCGCGGCATCGAGAAGCTCGAGCTGTTGGTGGTCTGCGATCCCTATCCGACCGCCTGGTCGGTGCTCTCGGAACGCAAGGACGGCATCTATCTTTTGCCGGCCTGCACCAGCTTCGAGATGGATGGCTCGCGCACCGCGTCGAACCGCTCGCTGCAATGGGGCGAGAAGATCGTGGACCCGGTTTTCGAATCGAAAAACGACTACGACACGATGTATATGCTTGCCCGCAAATTCGGCTTCGCCGACCGCATGTTCAAGAACATCAAGGTCGAGAATGGCGCGGTATCGGCGGAGGATATCCTGCGCGAGATCAATCGCGGCGGCTGGTCCACCGGTTATTGCGGGCAATCGCCGGAACGGCTCAAGGCCCACATGAAGAACCAGGCCAAGTTCGACCTGGTCACTTTGCGGGCGCCGAAGGATGACCCGGAAGTTGGCGGCGAGTATTACGGCCTACCGTGGCCATGCTGGGGAACACCGGAGTTCAAACATCCGGGTACCCCGATCCTTTACAACACCAGCCTGCCGGTGAAGGAGGGCGGCGGCACGTTCCGTGCGCGGTTTGGCGTCGAACGCGTCGCCAAGCGCAAGGTGATTGAAAACGGACAGGAGGTCGAGAAAGAAGAGCACGTTAATCTTCTCGCCGAGGGCTCCTATTCGGTCGGGTCCGAAATCAAGGACGGATATCCCGAGTTCACCCTCGGCGTGCTCAAGAAGCTCGGCTGGGACACGGACCTGACGCCGCAGGAAATGGAGACGATCCAGCGCGTCAATCCGGCCAATCCCGACGCAGTATCCTGGTCGCTCGACCTTTCCGGCGGAATCCAGCGGGTGGCGATCGAGCACGGTTGTTCGCCCTATGGCAACGCCAAGGCACGCATGATCGCCTGGAATCTTCCCGACCCGATCCCCGTCCACCGTGAGCCGATCTACACGCCGCGCCCTGACCTCGTCGCCGATTATCCGACATTGCCGGACGCCAAGCAGTTCCGCGTACCCAATATCGGCTTTAGTGTGCAAAAGGCCGCCGTCGACAGGGGCATCGCCAAACAGTTCCCGCTAATTCTGAGTTCCGGCAGACTCGTCGAATACGAAGGTGGCGGCGAAGAGACGCGCTCCAACAAGTGGCTCGCGGAGTTGAAACAGCACATGTATGTCGAAATCAATCCGGCGGATGCAGGCGAGCGCGGCATCAGGGACGGCGGATGGGTCTGGGTGACCGGACCGGAGAATAGTTCAAGGACGCGCATGAAGGCGTTTGTGACCGAGAGGGTTGGCAAGGGCCTCGCCTGGATGCCCTATCATTTCGCCGGCTGGTTTGAGGGCACAGATTTGCGCGCCAAATATCCCAAGGGCTCCGATCCGATCGTGCTCGGCGAGAGCGTGAACACGCTCACCACCTACGGCTACGATCCCGCCACCGGCATGCAGGAACCGAAGGCGACCCTATGTCAGATCAGGGCAGCGTGAGAGAGCGGAACCAATGGCCCGTATGAAATTCCTTTGCGACGCGGACCGCTGCATCGACTGCAACGCCTGCGTCACCGCTTGCAAGAACGAGAACGAGGTGCCCTGGGGCATCAACCGCCGGCGTGTCGTCACCATCAATGACGGCAAGCCCGGCGAGCGCTCGGTATCGATGGCCTGCATGCATTGCACCGATCCCCCCTGTGCGGCGGTCTGCCCGGTCACCTGCATTTACCCGACTGAAGACGGTATCGTGCTGCATTCCAAGGATCTGTGCATCGGCTGCGGCTATTGCTTCTATGCATGCCCGTTCGGCGCGCCGCAGTACCCCAAGGTCGGCAATTTCGGTTCGCGCGGCAAGATGGACAAGTGCACCTATTGCGCCGGCGGCGGCGGGCCGGAGGCTCCCGGTAGCGCCGAGGAGTTCGAGAAATACGGCTCGGACCGTTTTGGCCAAGGTAAGTTGCCGCTATGTGCGGAGATGTGTTCCACCAAATCGCTGCTCGCGGGTGACGGCGATATCATCGCCCAGATCTACAAGGAACGAGTCCTCAAGCGCGGCTATGGCTCCGGTGCGTGGGGCTGGATGACGGCGTATCGCGAGGACGTCGAAGTCTGAGCAGGCAGACCTGATGGTCGCAACCCCAGGAGGAGGATGATCGTCATGATTTTTCTTGCACGCATTCGCCTCGCGATCCTGCTCGTGATGCTCCTCCTTGGCATAGCGGTGTTCGGCCCGGCGATCGCGCAGAAGCTCAATCCCGACGGCACCCCCAATCCCACCGCAAGCGTTACCAGCGAACGGGACCTTCTCAAGCAGTTCCCTCGCATCGAAGGGCGTATCGTCATTCCCGATCAAAAGGCCAGCGTGCTGATCCAGCCTGCCGGGCGGATGTGGCAGTATTTCCATGAGGTGCTGCTGCATTGGGGCGCTGCGATCGTGATCCTCGGCACCGTCGCTCTGCTCGGCCTCGCCTATCTGATGATCGGACGGGTCCGAATTGCCGAAGGACGCTCGGGAAAGAAAATCCTTCGCTTCAAAGCCTTCGAGCGTTTTTCGCATTGGCTGACCGCCGTTTCATTCGTCGTTCTCGGCCTGACCGGATTGAATATCACCTTCGGCAAAATCTTGCTCTTGCCGGCTGTCGGCCCGGATGCGTTTTCGGAAATCTCGGAGGCGGCAAAATACGTCCACAACTTCACCAGCTTCTCGTTCATGGTCGGCCTCATCTTGATCACCGTGATCTTCTTCCGCGACAACATTTTCGGCAGGGTCGATCTTGAATGGCTCAAGCAAGGCGGCGGCTTCATTAAAAACAAACACGCGCCCGCCGGACGCTTTAACCTCGGGGAAAAGCTTGTCTATTGGTTTTCCCTTGCAGCTGGTGTTGCCGTTTCCGTGTCAGGCGTTGTGCTGCTGTTTCCCTTCTATGGAACTAACATTGCCGACATGCAGATCGCGCAGGTCGTGCACGCCGTCGTGGCCGTTCTGTTCGTCGCCTTGATTCTTGGCCACATCTATATCGGCACGCTCGGCATGGAGGGTGCGTTCGAGGCCATGGGCACCGGCGAGGTCGATCTCAACTGGGCAAAAGAGCATCACGATCTCTGGCTTGCCCAACAACTCGCAAACCAAGACCGACAAGGACAACCTTCGGCGACGCCGGCAGAGTGAGCATCCTGACGAACTCAGTGGACGCTGAGCAGGCAAATGCCGGGCGGAGGAGCCGCGCGTATTCATCACGACGATAATTTGTCTGCGCAGTACTGCGAAAATTTGCGGGGTGCCGATACTTAAGGGGTAAAATTATGGATGATGTCACGCGACGTACATTGCTGACTGCGACCGCTGCCGGCGGATTTCTGGCGGCGGCTAACGCCGGCGCGCAGACCAATGAACCGGTCCCGCAGCGGCCCGGGCACGGCGGCACCGATCCCGGTCCGCGCAACCTCGCACGCGACCGGCAGAATCCCGATCTGCTGGTGCCGCCCTCGACCGATCACGGCACGCTGCCCAATTTGCGTTTCTCCTTCTCCGACGCGCACATGCGGCTGGAGTCCGGCGGCTGGACCCGTCAGGTCACCGTGCGGGAGCTCGGTGTTTCCAAGGATATCGCCGGCGTGAACATGCGCCTGAATGCCGGCGGCGTTCGCGAGCTGCATTGGCACAAGGCCGCCGAATGGGCCTACATGTTGTATGGCAGCGCCCGCATTACGGCGATCGACGCTCAGGGACACAACTTTGCCGATGACGTCGGTGTCGGCGATCTCTGGTATTTCGCGTCGGGCGTTCCGCATTCGATCCAGGGTCTTGGTCCGGACGGCTGCGAATTTCTCCTGGTGTTCGATGACGGCGATTTCGACGAGGACAATACCTTCCTGTTGAGCGACTGGTTCAAGCACACACCGAACGAGGTACTCGCCAAGAATTTCGGTGTTGCCGGCTCGTCCTTCGAGCATGTTCCCGATCCAAGCGAGCTCTATATTTTCGCCGCCGCCGTACCCGGGCCGCTCGACTCCGACAAGATTGCCGGAACGATCCCGGTATCGCCGACCTTGAGCCACAAAATGCTGGCGCAGCAGCCGATCAAGACCAAGAGCGGCACGGTGCGGATCACGGACACCAGCGTATTCCCGGCTTCCAAGACGATCTCCGCCGCGCTGGTCGAGGTCCAGCCCGGCGGGATGCGCGAGCTGCACTGGCATCCCAACAGCAATGAATGGCAGTATTACATTGAAGGGCAGGCGCGCATGGGCGTGTTCGCGGCATCCGGCCAGGCGCGGACCTTCGATTTTCAGGCCGGCGACGTCGGCTTCGTGCCCTTTGCCATGGGGCACTATGTCGAGAACACCGGAACCACGCCGCTTCGCTTCCTGGAGGTGTTCAAGAGCAGTTACTACGCGGACGTATCGCTCAATCAATGGCTTGCGCTGACGCCGCCTGAGCTCGTGAGGGCGCATCTGAAGCTGGATCCCCAGACCTTGGCTGCTCTCCACAAGGAGAAGTTTCCGGTTGTGCCGGCCTAATCTGCTTGGGCCGACGTCGCAGGAATAGCGGAACGCCGGCAATTCAACTCCTGTCGTTGCCGTTGCGTTTTTGCGCCTCCCGCTCGCGCAGATAATCATCGGTGGTACGGGCTGGCTGCTTCTGCACGCCGTAGGGATCGAAACCTTCCTCGCTAGCCGCAGCTACGCGGCAATCGTCGCACATCCTGATCACATCAAGGCGTCGGGATGAGCCGGTATACATCCAGTGCTTGCCTTCGAGCTTCGCCACCACGCGATCGATCGTGCTCTTCACGCCGAACGGCTTGCCGCAGCGGATGCAGCAAAACGGCGCCTCTTCCTTGAGGATTCGGGCAGGGGCCCTGGCGGCGTCAAAATCGAGCTGGGGTCTAAGGGAGATAACATTCTCCGGGCAGGTCGCCTGGCACAATCCGCACTGCACGCAGGCATCTTCGACAAAGCGAAGCATTGGTCTGTCGGGATCGTCGCGCAAGGCGCCCGTCGGACACGCCGAGACGCAGGCCAAACAAAGCGTACAGCCGCCGGCGTCGATCTCCACAGCGCCGAACGGCGCTCCTTCGGGAAGCGGAATGACGCCGACCGGGTCCGGTGCAGCGCGATGAAGCTCGCTCAGTGCAAAACGCAGCACGCTTCTTTTCCCTCCCAAGGGGCGGAAGCTCGCCGGACGCGGCGCCGGAGGCATCGATGGGATTGCCCGCAGCGCCTCGCCGAGAAGGTCCGGATCGTCGGTTTCGACGGTCGCGATCCGGCCGGCGCCGAAGCCGAGCCCGGTCAGAATCGGATCCGCCAGCGCTATCGTCCGCATCAAGCCGGCGACGTCGTGGCGGGGCCGCGCTCGAAGCAGCAACCGCATCGCCGATGCGCCATAGGCGAAGGCGGCGGCGACGCTCTCCAGGCCGACCTGCGTGATCTCGTTGACCGCAAACGGCAGCACATGGGCCGGCAATCCGTCGCCGAACCGCGCCAGCGCATCGATCAGCGGTGCGCCATGGGATTCATCATGCACCAGGACGATCGCCCGTTCTCCGCCGGCTTCACGATAGGCGATAAGCATCGCGCGCAGCTTGCGCATCAGCACGTCTTCTGAAGGCAGCGCGTACGACGCAGCACCCGTCGGACATGCAGCGGCGCACTGCCCGCAGCCCGCGCAAATGTTCGCGTCAATCGCCACGTGGTCGCCGTCAGGTGTGATAGCCGATGTAGGACAAAGATCGAGGCAGCGGGTGCAGCCGACCACTTGCGAACGTGAATGGGCACATAGCGAGGCGTCGTATGCGACGTAACGCGGCTTCTCGAAAGTGCCGGTAAGGTCGCGCGCTTTGAGGACTGCCCGTAGCATTGCAGCGGGGTCGCCCGGATCGGCACGCAGATAGCCGTCGCGCAAATCGGCTGCGGGGAAGAACGCCGTCCCGCCCGTCAGGTCGAGAATGATATCGCAGCTCGATCGCGTATCGTTACGCGATGGTCCAAACACCAACGCGCTGCGCGATGACGGCAACGGTTGCGCGAAATCGTCGACCGTGACCTCGAAAGCACCGAGATAGCCGGTGGCGCTTCTGACCTTTCCTTTCGCCACCGGAAAATCGGCTATTCGCGGAGGTACGATGGCTGCGGGCGGTTCAATCAATACGGTGACATCAAGGTAGTCCTTGAGAAGGTTGCCGGCCTCGACCGCCGTTTCGTCGCGGCCGCAGATGAGAATGACGCCGGCGCTCTCCAGTTTGACGAACGACGCAGGCGGCGTAGGCTCGGCCGCCATCGCAAGCAGCGCCGCCATTTTCGGTCCCGCCTGGGCAGCGTCGCCGGACCATCCCCCGGTCTCCCTTATATTGGCAAACTGGATCGGACTTGCTCGTCCACTTTCCGCTGCGACCTCGGAGAATAGTGACGCCTCCTGGGTGCATCCCACAGTGAGTGGCGCATCTGTCGCCGCGATCGCCCGGAACCGATCAAGTTCGGCGCGGCATAGTTGGGTCGCGGTCGTCGGTTCGCCACGGCAACCGCGGCGGACCGCATCTCGGTCCAGCGGCATCGTGTCGTCGCACGAGCAGATCAGGACTTGCCTGGTGGTATCAGCCATCGCTCTCACAATTTCTTGTAGCGGAAGCCCGTCTTCCGGATGCTGCGGCATGCTGGCCGGGATGCCCGGAGAAGTATATATTATTCCTCATGGAAAGTGCGATGCTGGCGTAGCCAACGGACATTCCGTCGCGTCCGCCATCGGGTGTGTTTGCGCTGAGAATGCCGTTCAGACGCCGGGTAGCGCGATCCGGTTGCGGGAGGGCCGAACAGGTGAAACTGCTGCGCACCATCCGGCTCGATCCGTCGGATTCATTCATATTTGAAAAGGCGGCAGAGCCCGGCGAATGGGCTGTGTCGGGCGCCTTTGCGTTCGCCCATTGCGATCCGGCAAATTTGCGGGGCAAGGCGCGCACGGCCTTTCGCGCCGGCTTTTTGGGATTGGAGTCGCTTGGCTGTTCGACGCTGGCGCAGATTGTCGAAGCGAGCGAAAGCGATCGTGGCGCCGTTGTCGAGATGCTGGCGTCGCAACTCGTCGCGCATTTCGGCGCCCCCGATCTTGCCGCCGCGCGTCGGGCCGCAGAGGAGGAGACGAGCTTTGCGGCATCGCTGTGCGACCATCCGCCGGGCGTTGTTGTCGCCGTGACCCGCAGTTACGACAAGGGAGTAATCCGCGAGACGTTCCGCACGCTGCGTCCACGCGACGGGGCCGGCCATGCGCCCGCTTTCGAATTTCTGGAGGTGCTCGGCGATGATGATGCGTCTAGTGAACATCTCGATCTCGGAAGACTGGAGAAGGGAGCGCATCGTTGAGTGCATCGCGCGACTTCTGGATGTCCTGCGGTCATCATTTGCTTGATCGCGACAACACGGGCAGGTTGCTTGTTACCGACGAATTCCTGAAGGCCTATCTGGCGCGTCCTGAGCTCGTGCCTCCGCCGGAGGCATGCGCGGCGGAACGACGGCTGCACCAGGCGATGTTGAGCGATCCACGGCGGTCGGTCGCGGCTGCGCAGGTTGCCGAGGTCGCCGACACCGACGCACGCGAAAATTGGGAGATGATGATTGCCTGGCGCGATCATCTGGTGAAGCACCGCACGCTGGAGGCCGCCTACCTCGAAATTATCAGGCGCAAGATCAAATTCCCCCATGTTCTTATCGGCCAGGCGATGCAAGCGATCTTGCGAAACGTATTGGATGATTGCGATGATGTTTTCGTGCTGCGGGCCGCCGAAATGCTCTTCCGTCCCCAGAAATTGATCATTGCGGAACGTTCCGTGGTCGCCGTCGACGAAGAGACGGAGGCGTCGCTCGATCGGCAGCCCCAATCGCCATTGGCTGCGTTGCTGGGATTGCCGGCGGTGACCGAATTCGACATGCTCAACGATGTAACCGTAGGCGGTTACTGGGAGCGCAGCGACCGCTTCGACATGGCGCTCGACCTGACTGCCGGTCAACGCGGTTTGGTCGCGCTTGGCGACGTCCTCACGCGCTGGCTGCGGCATTTGCTTGCAATCGATGTCGTGATCGAACCCCTGGCGGAACTCCGCAATACGCCATTGTCATGGTACGTAGGGCTGAGCTCCGATGCTACGCGCATCGGCGATGCCCTTTGGGATGGCGGCGATCTCGGCGATGCGATGCGGGCCCAGTTGGTTGGCCTGTTCCGGCTGACTTTCCGCAATCCGGAAGATATGATCGAAAAGGTCAGGGGGGAACCGGTCTATCTCTTGGCGGCCATGACGGCTGACGAGGTGTTGCGGTTGAAGCCGCAAAATCTCCTGACCGGCCTGCCGATCCGACACGAGGAGGCGGTGAATTGAGATCGACAGCGCTTGCGCATATTCCGGTTGGCGTCGTGGTCGAACGGCGCAAGGCCAAGAGCATGTGGGTCGATTATCTGTGGCGACCGGTCTCCGTGTTTGCCGGAAAACCGGCAGCCGCCCCTTGGACGGCGCTCGCTGCCGGGGCGGAAAGCTCGTTGTTCCTTGCGGGTGAGGCCGTGATCGAATTGCATCGGACCGAGACGACAAATTATCGCGCCAACCTCGCATCAGGCGCGCCGGCATTGTGGGTTGCCTTGCGTCCCATTGCTTCGGAGCGGCCCTATGAGATTCTCGCCGTAACGGCCGATCCGGCGGAAGGAGAAGCGTTTACCGACGCCGGCAGCAATCTGGTCGAAGCCGTACCCATGCCGCCCGACATCGTAGCAGCCGTCGATCAATTCGTCGCCCAGCATCATGTCGAGCGTCCCTTCGTCAAGCGTCAGCGCGATCAGCAGACCGCCTCCTCCCGGCGAGCGGGATGGGAGAACGAGGAATGACGGAGCCCGCTAATTTCCTCTTGCGCTGGGCGCGATTGAAGCGCGAGTCGGATGCCGGGCGGGCCGAACCAAGCGCGTCGCCTCAGACCGATGCGGCGGCCGACGAGGCCTTTGACCTGGCAAGTCTGCCATCGATTGAAGCCATCACCGCCGGCACGGACATCCGCGGATTTCTGCAAAGCTGCGTGCCTGCCGAATTGACGCGAGCGGCACTCCGTCAGGCCTGGGCGAGCGATCCGGCAATTCGCGACTTTATCGGCATCGCCGAAAACCAGTGGGATTTCAATGATCCGGATGCGCTGCCCGGTTTCGGTCCGCTGTCGGCTAAAGAGGGCGCACCGGCACTTCTGGCGCAAGCGCTTGGCACGCGCGACGAACCCGCTGAGATGGCCTCGGAAATGCCGATATCAACGGAGCAGTCGCTGTCGGCCACCACCGATCACAAGCCCGCCGTTTTCGATCAGACTGTTCAGCAAACGTTTGACGTCCCGGCGTCGAGCAGCGACGTTCGCAGTGTATCAAACGACGGGAGTGGAGGAGATAAGACCGCCGAGAGCGATCGTGTTACCGAACGAGGCGACCTTCCACGAATTCATCGTCACGGCAGTGCTTTGCCGCGCTAGTGTTGGATAGCTGCGGCCGGTTCGGTCGTCTCAATATGTCACAGGTCAAGAATGGAGCCTGCGCAAGAGTCTGGATCTCACATTTCTCCCGAGCGCGACGATGAGATCGATCGTGCTCGTGCGCAGGAGTATGCGCTGCTGGCGACCTTGCTTTCGCGCAGTCCCGATAGCCAAATGATTGAGCGGCTGGCCTTGCTGCGCGGCGACGCCAGCTCGCTCGGTGTCGCGCATGCCGCACTCGGTGAGGCCGCCAGGCGGACGAATGAAGACGATGTTGGGCGGGAATATTTTGATCTATTCATTGGCCTCGGGGGAGGGTTGCTGTTGCCGTATTCGTCCCATTATCTAACGGGCGCCCTCTACGGACGCCCGCTGGTGCGAGTGCGCGAGAACCTTCAGCTGCTGGGCATCGAAAAAGCGCCGGAGCGTTCGGAGCCGGAGGATCATGCCGCGCTGCTTTGCGAGATCATGGCGCGTCTTGTCGGCGGCGATATAACGGCTCCGTCAGGCGCTGATCGTGACTTCTTCGAACAGCATCTCAAGCCTTGGATAAGCCGCTTCTTTGTCGATCTCCAGCACGCCAGACCGGCGAAGTTTTACGCGTGCGTGGGCGCGGTCGGACGAACTTTCGTGGCACTCGAAACGGAGGCTTTTGCCCTCGCGCCTTGAGCAACTAATTTCGGACGGCCTTTGTCGATTGTCCGAACCGTTCTATTTGGAAACAGGAGAAATACGATGCGTGAGTTCATCGCGGTATGCCTGGTTGCCGGCACTATTGCTGTCGCGGCCGCCGCCGTCCTCGACAATTTCGTGCAGCAGCCTTCCTCGGTCGCGTTTGCGGAACCCAGCGCGAGGATCTAGTACCAGGATCAGTTTGGGTTCCCTGAACGGGCCTCGCGGATAAGTGATCCCGGCCGTGGCCCTCGCTGCACACCGCTTTGAACCTGTCCGCAGCTGCGCAGACACAATGATGGTTCAGAGACGGGAGCTTGCCATGATGCGTCTGACGATTTCTGCCATCGCGGTTGTAGCGCTGATGGGGGCTGCGGCCGCCATGCTGCCGCGATCGCCTTCGATCGAGCTGTCGGCCGCTGCCATGCCGCCACTGCAGGAACTCCATACCATGGCGGGCGTAAGTACGCTTCCGGTTCAGGACATCGAGGACCAATCGCTGGTTTTTCCGCCGGCGGCAAAACGTTAAGAGGGCTTCCCTCAGCCTGGAAAGCGCCGGACGAAGCTGCCGTGCGTTTGCCTCAGGTGTTGGGGCTGAGTTCGGCGGCGGCGTCGAACGCGTCGAGCGCGCGGGTAGAATAAACGACGGCCGCGCCGGCATTGACGGAGACTGCCACGCCCAGCACTTCGGCGAGTTCCTCCCTGGTCGCGCCCCGTTTGAGGGCCGCCGCGGTATGCACCGTGATGCAGCCGTCGCAGCGCAGGGTGATGGCGACCGCAAGCGCTATCAGTTCGCGAGCCTTTTCATCGAGATGGCCCGTCTTATGGCCTGCCCCGCTCAGGGTGGCGTAGCCTTTGACGACATCGGGGTTGAGTTTGCCGAACCCGCCAACCCCGGCGGTGAGCTGCTGCCGATATGTATTCCAATCCAGCATGTGCATGACGCTTCCCTCCGAGGCGATGCGCCGCCGATCTGGCGGGCAGTATGGTCGAGCAGGGCTTTGACGGGGAGCCGGGGCTCGATCGCCCGGCTCCTGCTAGTGATCATCGTGGATATGCCGGCGTGTCTTAATCGACCAACGCCGGCTGTTTGAGGCCGAGGGCCTTCGCCACCCCGGCCCCGTAGGCCGGATCGGCGCGCGTGCAATTGTCGACGTACCGCTGCTTGATGTGCAGCCTGGCGTCGCCCATCGCCCGCGCGGTGTTCTCGAACAGAACCTGCTGCTGGGCAGGCGTCATCTTCCGGAACAAATTGCCGGGCTGCTCCCAATGATCGTCGTCAACGCGGTGGTCAAAGTGCGCCGCGTCGCCCTCGATCGGCATCGGAGGTTCGGCGAAATCGGGCTGGTTATCCCAAAGTCCGGCGCTGTTGGGGTTGAAGGTGAGCGTCCCGCCCAGATTGCCGTCGGTCCGCATCTTGCCGTCGCGGTGATAGCTTTGGAACGGGCATTGGGGCGCGTTGACCGGGATATGGTTGAAGTTGATACCGAGCCGGTAGCGTTGCGTGTCGCCATAGGAGAACAGCCGCCCCTGGAGCATCTTGTCCGGCGAGAAGCCGATGCCGGGCACGATGTTGGCGGGCGAGAAGGCGGCCTGTTCCACTTCCGCGAAATAGTTGTCCGGGTAGCGGTTGAGCTCCATCACGCCAACCTCGATCAGCGGATACTCCGCCTTCGGCCAGACCTTGGTCACGTCGAAGGGATTGTGCCGATGAGTCTGCGCCTGGGCGTCAGTCATCACCTGAATGAAAAGCGTCCAGCGCGGAAAGTCGCCCGCCTCGATCGCGTTGAGCAGGTCGCGGCCGTTGCTTTCGCGATCCTTGGCGACGAGGGCCTCGGCCTCCGCGTCGGTGAGGTTCGCGATTCCCTGCTGGGTGCGGAAGTGGAACTTGACCCAGACACGTTCATTGGCGGCATTGAGCATCGAGAAGGTATGGCTGCCGAAAAGGTGCATGTTGCGGAAGCTCTTCGGGATGCCGCGATCGGACATGATGATGGTGACCTGATGCAGCGCCTCGGGGAGCAGCGACCAGAAATCCCAATTGTTGTCCGCGCTGCGCAGCCCGGTGCGCGGGTCGCGCTTGATGGCATGGTTGAGGTCCGAGAACCGCAGCGGGTCGCGGAAGAAGAAGACCGGCGTGTTGTTGCCGACGATGTCCCAGTTGCCCTCCTCGGTATAGAACTTGAGGGCGGTGCCGCGGATGTCGCGTTCCGCATCGGCCGCGCCGCGCTCGCCGGCTACCGTCGAGATGCGGGCGAACATCGGAGTTTTCTTGCCGATCTTGGAAAAGATTTTGGCCTTGGTGTAGCGAGTGATGTCGTGCGTCACCGTGAAGGTACCGTGGGCGCCCCAGCCTTTGGCGTGCATGCGCCGCTCCGGGATTACTTCCCGGTCGAAATGCGCCATCTTTTCGATCAGCCAGATATCCTGGAGCAGCGCCGGGCCGCGCCGACCGGCGGTCATGATGTTGGTGTTGTCAGCTACCGGCGCGCCGGTGGCATTAGTAAATCGCTTCGTTTTGGACATGGTGGGCTCCTGGGTTTTGGACATAGTGGACTCCTGAAATGCGAGACTTCGCGCGTCGCCGCCGGCCGATGCTGTCTGACCGATGCTTCCGAAAGCCTCAGCGCTTGAATTATCGATTGGAGGACGCGGAGAGGTTTACCCACGCCAGGCGGAAGCGCGGATCACGCTGCAGAAATTGACCCGGGTGAAGTGCGGGTCCTTATCCGCGAGTACGTCGGCGTTGACGTTGCCGAAGGTCGTCTCCGGCTTGTGCTTGTTGCCGTCGTAGAAGGCCTGGATGATGTCTTCTTTGAAACGCGCGCTACGCGGATGTGCATGCACCACCGCCTCGCGCTCCGCATCGCCGAATTCGGAATAAGCGAGACCAAGTACATCCATTTCGACGCCGGCCGTCACTAGAGCTACGACCGGGTGCATGTGCGGGGGGATGCCCGGCGTCGTGTGCAAGGCGATCGCGGTCCAGACAGTTTCAACGTCTTGTTGATGGACTCCGTGGCTTCGCAGGAAGTCACGGGCGGTATTTGCGCTGTCAACCTCGAAGCGTTCCTGCGTGCTGCTGTGCTGATGCGTCAAGCCCATGTCGTGGAACATCGCGCCTGCATAAAGCAGTTCGGGATCGAATCTTAATCCGCGACGCTTGCCTGCCAGGGCGCCCCAGTAGTACACGCGGCTCGAATGGTGAAACAGCAGCGGTGATTCGGTGTCCCGCACCAGCTCCGTTATTTCACGCGCGAGCTTGCTGTCGGGAATCCTGATTCCCGCGAGATCGACATTCGTCGCAAGACTGGTCGTCATTGTACGTTTCCTGATGATGGGTTGAATGGATATTTCGAGCGTTGAGGGTTACTGTGGCTCCACGGCCCGATCGCGCTGATCGATGCCAGGCGCGCTGTTTGGTGCATTGTTGAGCGACAGGCCCGCGAGAATCGAGCCTGATCCGCGCGGCGAGCGGCGAGGTGACGTCGGACGGATCGTGGGGCGGATGGATTTCGACGAGGTCGTGAGGCCGACCTCGGCCCAGACTTCCGCCAGCGCCTCGACCAGGTGCTCGATATCGGCGTCGCTGTGATACGGCGCCGGCGTGATCCGCAGCCGCTCGGTTCCGCGGGGCACGGTCGGATAATTGATAGGCTGGAGGTAGATGCCGTACCGACCGATGAGGGTGTCGCTGATCTGCCGGCACAGCACCGCATCGCCGACCATCACGGGCACGATGTGGCTTTCGTTGCGGAGATGGGGCACGCCGGCCTGGTCGAGCCGCAAACGGAGCCGTGCCACCCGATCCTGATGCCGTTCGCGTTCTACGGTGCTGGTCTTTAGATGACGAATGCTGGCCAACGCACCGGCCGCGATCACCGGAGGCAGCGAGGTGGTGAAGATGAAGCCCGGGGCGAAGCTGCGTATGAAGTCACAGATCGTAGCCGACGCAGCCACATAGCCGCCGATCACGCCGAACGCCTTTGCCAACGTGCCTTCGATGATAGTTAAGCGATGACTTACCCCTTCGCGGTCCGCGACGCCGCCGCCATTGGGGCCATAAAGGCCAACGCCATGCACTTCGTCCAGATAGGTCATGGCGTTGTGCGCGTCCGCGACGTCGCATAGCTCCGCGATCGGCGCAATATCGCCGTCCATGGAGTATACGGATTCGAAAGCCACCAGTTTTGGTGCGTGCGGATCAAGATCCGACAGTTTTCGCTCGAGGTCGCGCGGGTCGTTGTGAGCGAAGATGCGCGTCTGGGTGCGGCTATGCCGCATGCCCTCGATCATCGAAGCATGGTTCAGCTCATCCGACAGGATCGTGCAGCCGGGCATCCGGGATGCCAGCGTGCTGAGCGACGCCATATTGGAGACGTAACCGGAGGTGAACAGCAGGGCGGCTTGCTTGCCGTGCAGGTCGGCCAATTCGCGCTCAAGCAGAACATGATAGTGATTGGTGCCGGCAATGTTGCGAGTGCCGCCCGTGCCCGCGCCACAGCGATCGAGCGCCTCATGCATGGCCGCGAGGACGGCGGGGTGCTGTCCCATACCCAGGTAATCGTTGGAGCACCACACCGTGATCTCGCCCGTCCAGCTGGCGTGACGATGGGTGGCGCGGGGGAAGGCCCCCGCGTTACGCTCCAGATTGGAAAATATACGGTACCGTCCTTCGCGATGGAGTTCCTCAAGCTGCCGGCCGAAATGGGCTTCGTAGTTCATGTCATGCTCCGATCAGCGCTGAACGGCTGACGTCGTCGGTTCAAGGTCGCTCTCGATGCAACGGCGGTCAGGCGGCCTGAAGCTTGCGGAACCATCTGCGGTCGGCCTCCAGGCGACAACTGAAGCGATCGATGCACTTCTTTGAGCAGAGGGCTGTTTGGCAGGAGTAGTAACGGATGAGGCCAAAGCGTCTGCTGCAGATCGCGCAACGCTTCGCTGCGTCGTTTCGAAAACATCGCGGGTTGTTGTGCATTGCCGCCTCCTGTGGGAATCGCGTGGGTAGTGGTTCGTGAGCATCCATGGCTCGCCGTCGCACCTCGCACACACGTGAAGTGCGGCCTCGGGATCGTAGTGTTGCTCCAGGTCCCGCGGCTCATAGGGACATCGCTCGCAGAGTTTGACCCTCATGTACCGGCTCCCGACGCTCAAACGTCTTCGCTGTCATTCCAGATTGCAGCGAGAGTAAAGCGTTAGAGATCGATGCCTCAATTGTACGTAGGTAAGCATCCAGTATCGAAAGGGATCGGAAGGCTCATACGGAGGTTTGTGATGCGTGCCTTACACCCGGTTTTTGGGAACCGCGTCCACAGCCCGCGAGACGGCCGCAATCGAATTGCCGCGTATCCCCCGAAATGCTCTAATCGTGGCCATCGGAGAGGCCCGGGTGCTCGGTGAATGGTGGAGAACCAGACCACGAATTTCCGGAATGCGGCCATGCTGCTTTTCTTCGGCGGCGTCGGTACGGCTCGGTGGTGGTCAGCAGCCTGGTTACCCTGAGCGAGGCGAGCAAGGAGAATGACCAAACCTGTTAAAGCCGATCTCTCTCAACGACGGCAGAAGATGCCGACGGCGTTCTATTACGCATTGGCTGTCTTCTCGGTCGCGGTAGCGGTCATTGCTGCGGAAGCCATCACACGTTTGTTGAGCGCGGAGGCGATCGCATCGTCGATGCTTTGCGCCGTCATTTTCACAGCCTGGTTTGGCGGTTTCGGCCCGGCATTGTTGGCGATCACGCTCGCCGTCTTATCCTTTCATTATTACCTGGTGCCGCCAATCAACTCGTTTACGTGGAAGCATGATCTGTTTGGCGTGGGTATTTCGGAGGTGCCGCGGCTAATACTGTTTTCCATTGTATCGATCCTCATTGCATTCCTGATCTCGGCGCAGAGAAAAACCACGGAAAGCCTGCGGCGCTCTCGCGACGAGCTGCGAACAGCGATCGCGGATCAAAAGCGGATTGAAGCCGCGCTGCAAAACGCATTTGACGAGATCAAGAAATCCGAAGACCGCCTCCGAATCGTCATCGACACCATCCCGACGCTGGTGTGGCGCGCTGGGACCGACGGGGCCACCGAGTTCCTTAATCAACGATGCCTTGATTATACGGGTCTTTCGCTTGACGAGGCTCTGGAATGGGGGTGGGCCAGCGCCATTCATCCCGATGACAGCGCGGGCATCCTGGCGACGTGGCGTGCGATACGGACGTGGCGCACGCGAGGCGAAACCGAAGCGCGGCTTCGGCGATTCGACGGCGAATATCGTTGGTTTTTGTTCCGCATCGAGCCACTGCATGATGAGGCGGGCAATATCGTCGAGTGGTACGCGTCGGGCACCGACATCGAGGACCGCAAGCAGATCGAAAATGCCCTGCGTCAGAGCGAAGCGTATTTGGCTGAAGCCCAGCGATTGAGCCATACAAGCAGCTGGGCCTGGGATGTGCGCCTTCAGGAATTCGTGTTTCGCTCGGCGGAAGTATACCACCTGTTTGGGCTCGATCCTGAAAAGGACGCTGTGTCACCTCAGCCTTTCCTGGATCGTATTCTCCCCGAGGACAGGGACCGGGTTAGCGAGATGGCGCGGCGAGCCGTCCGAGAGAAGGCGGACCTCGAAGTCGATTTCCGCATAGCGCGTCCGGACGGTTCGGCAAGATACGTGCATTCGGTCGGACATCCCGTTGTCGGTGACGACGGTGAAGTGGTCGAACTCGTTGGGACGCACGTCGATGTCACCGAGCAGCACCTCGCAAAGGTCTCGCTGCAAGAGGCTTTTGACGAGATCAAGAAATCCGAAGATCGCCTCCGACTTGTCATCGACACCATCCCGACGCTGGTCTGGCGCGCCAGCCCGGAAGGGATCCCCGATTTCCTTAATCAACCAGCCCTCGTCTATACCGGCATCTCATCGGACCAGGCCGAAACCGGCTGGCCTCGCGCTTTTCATCCTGACGACATGAAGGGCATGTTGGTGAAGTGGGCCGCAATACGGGAATCAGGTATGCCCGGCGGGCTCGAAGCCCGGCTCCGCCGCTTCGACGGTGAATATCGCTGGTTTTTGTTCCAAGCCGTGCCGCTGCGCGATGAGGCGGGAAACATTGTCAAGTGGTACGGGTCGTCCACCGACATCGAAGACCGCAAGCGGGCGGAGGAGGCGCTTCGCGAGAGCGAGCAGCGCTTTCGTGATTATGCCGAAACGGCCTCCGATTGGTTCTGGGAGACCGGACCGGACCACCGCTTCATCCGTCTACGACAGCACATCGGTGCGACGGGCAGCGCGCGCTTTCCCCCAATTGGCTTGACTCGCTGGGATGCTGCAACCGATGTCGAATTGGAACCTGAAAAATGGCGAATTCATCGGGCGGCGCTTGACGCACGTCGGCCATTTCGCGATTTCGTATACAGCACCGGTGCAGACCGGGTTGGAGCGGCGAGATACGTCCAAACAAGCGGCAAGCCCATCTATGACGCAAGCGGCAATTTTCTCGGCTATCGCGGCACAGGCACCGATATCACGGCGACGATCCGCGCCGATCACGCCGAACACGCGCTGCACGAAGCGCAGGCAGAACTCGCACACGTTACACGCGTGACCACGCTGGGAGAACTGACGGCCTCCATCGCCCATGAAGTAAACCAACCGCTCGCCGCCGTCGTCGCCAACGCCGAAGCTTGTCTACGCTGGCTCGGCCGCGAGACACCCAACCTGGAAGCGGCGCGCCGCTCGGCGGAATGGATCATAAGCGATGGCAATCGGGCCAGCGACGTGATGCAACGCGTCCGGGCGCTCGCGAAAAAGTCGACCATTGAAAGGGTGCCGCTCAATATCAATGACCTCGTCAGGGAGACCGTCGCGCTGGTACAGCATGAGCTGATCAGCCACCAGGTGCTATTGCGAACGGAGTTGGCGTCCAATCTTCCCATGATCGAAGCCGATCGAGTCCATTTGCAGCAGGTTATTATCAATCTGGTGATGAACGGTATCGAAGCCATGCAGCCCGTCGCGGACCGGCTCCGCGAACTGGTGATACGCTCGCTCCAGGACGAAGCGCCACAGGTGCTGGTAAGTGTGGCGGATTGCGGGGTTGGGATTTCGGCCGAAAATGCGGATCGGTTGTTCAACGCCTTCTTCACGACCAAGCCGAGCGGCATGG
The DNA here is from genome assembly GCF_900141755.1 of Bradyrhizobium lablabi. NCBI lineage: Bacteria > Pseudomonadati > Pseudomonadota > Alphaproteobacteria > Hyphomicrobiales > Nitrobacteraceae > Bradyrhizobium > Bradyrhizobium lablabi. Next base: position 7,222,267 of record NZ_LT670844.1, read on the forward strand.
GTATGGGACTCTCGATCTGCCGTTCGATCGTGGAGGCCCACGGTGGCCGACTGTGGTCCACCGGAAACCTGCCTCACGGCGCCACGTTTCATTTCACCCTGCCGGTGAGGGCAGACCTGGCGTCGGACCCTCGCGCCGTCGAGTTGCCGGCGGCGGACGCGTCGGGAAGCTAGAGCATGATCCGGAAAAGTGGGTACCGGTTTTCCGAAAAGATCATGCTCAAAACAAGAAGTTAGAGCGGGATGACGATTCGAAGAAAAGTCATCACGCTCTAGGCTGCCGGCCGGCCAGCGGCTGGCTGCGATGGAGTCAAGACGGCACCCGCCCTCGATACAGCCGCGGCAGTGATCGCATCGCTGCTACCTTGCGAAATATTGCTCGGGGCAAAGTCGCCAAAAAGGATAGCGGCCGTACTGATGACGGCCACAAGTGCGGTCACCACCACGGGTATCAAGTCGTCGCGCCGATCGTTTGCTTGAGTGCGCATGGCCGATCCTGCTGCTTCCTGGGCCTCAATATGGGTTTGCCGTCCGTTGCCCCCAGCATGCGATATCGGAGCACCGAACCGCACGGGAACTATGAGAGAGAGATATAGCAGCGGTGCATGGAACGGCCATTAAATTGGCTTTTAAGGCTTTAAATTCGGCTTGAAGCGGCAGCTTCAAAGGCTACCCATACGTTCGCCTTTTCGAGCGTCTGGTTTCGGATTGACGAACGCGAGTAAACGTAAACTAATCACTATGCTAAAGTAGCGCTCCCGGCAGGAGGTCCGCGTGAAGGAGCTCTCGAGCTACGTATTCTCGCCGCTGCGGGAGGGAGATCTTGCTCTCTATCGGGGCTCCGGCAATGGCATGTCGTCGATCCTGCTTGTCGCGGCGGAAGAAACGTCGTTCGGTTGCGTCGAGCGGCTTGAACACGAATATGAGCTGAAAGCCGAACTCAACGCTGACTGGGCGGCGCGACCGGTCGCGCTGACCCGCTACAACGACCGCCTGGGGCTGGTGCTTGAAGATCCCGGCGGGGCGCCGCTCGCTCGACTGCTCGGCCGGCCACTGGACGTATCGCGATTCCTGCGCATCGCTATCCCGCTCGTGGGAGCGCTTCGCCGGGTGCATGAGCAAGGCCTCATCCACAAGGACATCAAGCCGGAAAATATCCTCTTGGACGCGGCGAGCGGCGGCGTGCACCTGACAGGATTCGGCATCGCCTCGCGTTTGCCGCGCGAGCATCAAGCCCCTGAGCCGCCGGAGGTGATCGCGGGGACACTCGCTTACATGGCGCCGGAGCAAACCGGCAGGATGAACCGCTCGGTGGACTCCCGCAGCGATCTCTATGCGCTGGGTGTCACTTTTTATGAAATGTTGACGGGACAGCTTCCTTTCGTCGCCGCCGATCCGATGGAGTGGGTACATTGCCACATCGCGCGGCAACCGGTACCGCCCAACGAGCAGTTTGCCGGCGTCCCGGAGCCGCTCTCGGCTATCGTGATGAGGCTCCTCGCCAAGACCGCCGAGGAACGCTACCAGACAGCCGCTGGGGTTGAGGCCGATCTCCGGCGCTGCCTGGCGAAATGGGAGGCGGCCGGCGGCATCGAGCTTTTTCCGCTGGGCGCGCAGGATAGTTCAGATCGGCTGCTCATCCCGGAGAAGCTTTACGGCCGGGAGCGTGAGATAGATGCGCTGGTCGCGGCTTTCGACCGAATTGTGGCGCAAGGCACGACTGAACTCGTGCTTGTGTCCGGGTATTCCGGCATAGGCAAGTCCTCGGTGGTGAACGAGCTGCACAAGGCGCTCGTCCCTTCGCGTGGCCTGTTTGCCTCAGGCAAGTTCGACCAATACAAGCGCGACATCCCGTACTCCACCCTGGGCCAAGCCTTCCAGAGCCTTGTTCGCTCGCTCCTTACCCAAAGCGAGCGGGAGCTTGCACGGTGGCGGGATGCCTTGAGCGAGGCGCTGGGCCCAAACGGTCAGCTCATCGTCAACCTCGTTCCCGAGCTGGAGCTCGTGATCGGGAAACAACCACCGGTCGCGGACCTGCCGCCGCAAGACGCGCAGAACCGCTTCCAGATGGTGTTCCGGCGTTTCCTCGGGGTGTTCGCGCGCAAGGAGCATCCGCTCGCGCTGTTTCTCGATGATTTGCAATGGCTGGACGCAGCCACGCTCGACCTTCTCGAGCATCTGGTCACCCACCCGGAGGTGCGGCACCTGCTGTTGGTCGGCGCCTACCGCGACAACGAGATCGGTCCCTCTCATCCGCTTCTGCGAACGCTCGATGCTACCCGTAGAGCGGGGGCGTTGGTGCAGGAGATTGGTCTTGCGCCACTCGCCCGAGAGGACCTGGAGCGGCTCATTGCGGATACACTTGGCTGCACGTCGGACAATGCCGCTCCGCTGGCGCGACTGGTGCATGAGAAGACGGACGGCAATCCGTTTTTCGTCATTCAGTTCATTTCTACGCTGGCTGAAGAAGAGCTGCTCCGCTTCGACCATGACGCGGCGTGCTGGCGCTGGGAGCTCAATCGCCTTTACGCCAAGGGTTTCACGGACAATGTGGTTGACCTTATGGTCGGGAAGTTGACCCGCCTGCCGGTCGAGACCCAAGCTGCGCTGCAGCAGCTCGCCTGCCTCGGTAACCACCCAGATGTCACAATGCTTTCGATCGTCCTTGGGAAATCGAGCGACGAGGTGCGTTCGGATCTCTGGGACGCCGTTCGTCTGGAACTGGTCGAATATTTGGATGGCTCGTACAAGTTCATCCATGACCGAGTCCAGGAAGCCGCATATTCGCTCATGCCGGAACGGTTGCGCGCCGAGGCGCACTTGCGCATCGGAAGGCTGCTCGCGGGAAATACCCCGCCGGACAAGCGCGAGGAGGTCATCTTCGAGATCGTAAATCAGCTCAACCGCGGCGCCGTCTTGATCACCTCGCGGGACGAGTGTGAGCAACTCGCCGAATTCAACCTGCTCGCGGGTCAGCGCGCCAAGGCCACTACCGCCTACGCCTCGGCGCTCACCTATCTCACCGCAGGTGCGGCCCTGTTGGCGGAAGATTCGTGGGAGCATCGGCACCAGCTCAGCTTTGCGCTGGAGCTACACCGGGCCGAATGCGAGTTCCTCACCGGCGCGCTGGCGGAAGCGGAGCAGCGCCTGGCGGCGCTGTCAGGCCGTGCCGCGAATACGGTGGAACGAGCCAGGGTCGCATGCTTGCGCGTGGATCTGTACACGACCCTCGATCAGAGCAGCCGCGCCATTGCCGTCGGTCTCGACTACCTCCGGCATCTGGGCATCGATTGGTCGCCGCATCCGACAGAAGAGGAAGCGCGCCGCGAATACGAGCGGATCTGGTCGCAACTAGGCAGCCGTACGATCGAAGCCCTGATCGATCTGCCTTTGATGAGCGATCCGGCATCGCTGGCGACGCTGGACGTTCTGACCAAGATCGGGCCACCCGCATTCTATACGGATGCGAACCTTCTTGCCGTGGTCACCTGTCGCGCGATCAATCTCAGCCTCGAGCACGGCAACTGCGACGCTTCGTGCGTCAACTACGTGTACCTTGGCATCATCGCGGGCCCGCGTTTTGGCGACTATCAGGCGGCATACCGCTTCGGTCAACTCGGCTACGACCTGGTTGAAAGATGCGGGCTGACGCGTTTCCAAGCCAGGATCTATATGGATTTTGGCAATGTCGTTCTGCCCTGGACGAGACATGTCCGGCTTGGCCGTGATCTGGTGCGCCGCGCGCTCGAGGCGGCAAACAAGGCCGGCGACCTCACTTACGCCGCCTACTGCGGCAACGAATTGAACACCAACCTTCTCGCCGCGGGCGATCCGCTTGCCGAGGTGGAGCGCGAAGCCGAGCGCGGCCTCGCGTTCGCGCGGAAGGCGCGATTCGGCTTTGTTGTTGATACCATTGCCAGCCAGCTCGGGCTGATCCAGACACTGCGCGGCCTGACGCCTAAATTCGGCTGTTTTGATGATGAGCAGTTTGACGAGGCTCGGATCGAGCGCCGTTTTTCAGAAAATCCTGACCTCGCGTTTGTCGAGTGCTGGTACTGGGTCCGCAAGCTTCAGGCGCGATTCTTTGCCGGCGACTATGCTTCGGCCCTCGAGGCCTCCTTGCGGGCGCAACGGCTATTGTGGACATCGCCATCCTACTTCGAAAAGGCCGAATATGTGTTTTACAGCGCGCTGTCGCATGCCGCATCCAGCGACGCCGCGCCGGCAAACCAGCGGCGGCAGCATGTTGAGCAAATAGCGGCCCATCACGGGCAGCTCCAGCTCTGGGCGGTGAATTGCGCGGACAATTTCGAGAACCGCGCCGCGCTGGTCGGCGCTGAGATGGCCCGCATCGACGGCCGCGATGTCGATGCGATGCGCCTCTATGAGCAGGCCATCGGCTCGGCCCGTGCCAACGGCTTTGTTCACAACGAAGCGCTCGCCAACGAGCTCGCCGCGAGCTTCTACGCGTCGCGTGGCTTCGAGAAGATTGCCCGTGCGTATTTGCAGGACGCCCGCCATGGCTATCTGCGTTGGGGGGCCGACGGCAAGGTGCGACAACTCGAACAGCTTCATCCGCATCTTCGCGACGTACCAGTGCCTGTATCAGCCACCACTACCATTGGCGCGCCCGTCGAGCGGCTGGACGTCGGGACGGTGCTCAAGGCCGCGCAAGCGGTGTCCAGCGAAATCGTCCTCGGTGAGCTCATCAAGACGCTGCTGCGGATCGCGGTCGAACATGCCGGCGCCGGGCGTGGCCTGCTCATTCTGTTCGACGGCGAGGAGCCACGAATCGCGGCGGAAGCGACGACCGGCCGCGGCCAGGTTCAGGTCATGCTGCGCGAGACGGCCCCGTCAGCGGACGACCTCCCCGAATCCATGCTTCAATACGTGATCCGGACGCGGGAAAGCGTGATCTTAGATGACGCCTTGGCGCAGAATCCGTTCTCGGCGGATGAGCACATTTACCGAAAGCGCGCCCGGTCCATCCTCTGCCTGCCGCTGGTGAAGCAGTCCAAACTGATCGGGGTGCTCTATCTCGAGAACAACCTGGCGTCGCACGTATTCACGCCCACCCGGATTTTGGTGCTGGAACTGCTGGCGTCGCAAGCAGCGATTTCGCTGGAGAACGCCCGTCTTTATGACGATCTCCGCGAACGGGAGGCCCGGATTCGCCGCCTGGTCGATGCCAATATCATTGGGATCATGATATGGACGGTCGATGGCCGCATCCTGGAAGCAAATGAAGCGCTACTCGGGATGTTGAGCTATAGCCGTGAGGACCTCGTCTCGGGTGGGATAGGGTGGGCGGAACTGACACCCGCCGAGTGGGTCCCCGCCGACCAGGATGCGTTGGCCCAGATGAGTACGACCGGAAGCTGCAAGCCGTTTGAGAAGGAATATTTCCGCAAGGACGGTAGCCGCGTTCCCGTGCTGATCGCCGGCGCGCTGTTTGAGTGGAAACAGGACGAAGGGGTCGCCTTTGTCATCGACATGACCGACCGCAAGCAGGCCGAAGAGAAGCTGCGCGCCAGCGAACAGCGCCTGCTCGACGCCCTCATGGAGCTCGCTCACGTCAATCGCGTCACCACGATGGGGCAGCTTACCGCCTCTATCGCCCATGAAGTGAACCAGCCGCTCGCCGCCGTCGTTGCCAACGCGGAGGCTTGTTTGAGCTGGCTCGACCGCGAAACTCCCGATCTGGACGCAGCGCGCCGCTCAGTGAACTGGATTATCGACGACGGCAATCGGGCGAGCGAGGTGATCCGGCGCGTCCGGGCGCTGGCGAGAAAGAGCAACCTTGAGAAGGCGCCGCTCGACATCAATGGCGTCATTAGTGAGACCCTTGGGCTGGTGCAGCGCGAGTTGATCGGTCACCGGGTGTCGCTGCGGACGGAGTTGGCATCCGCGCTACCCGCGGTCCTGGGTGATCGGGTCCAGTTACAGCAGCTGATTACCAACCTGGTGATGAATGGCATCGAAGCAATGCAATCGGTCACCGATCGGCCGCGCGAACTGGTCGTCCGATCCCACCAGGACGAGACACAACAAGTGCTCGTAAGCGTGACGGATTGCGGCGTGGGGATCTCCGCCGGGAACGCGGACCGGCTATTTAACGCCTTCTTTACCACCAAATCGAGTGGCATGGGCATGGGATTAGCGATCTGCCGTTCGATCGTGGAAGCCCATGGTGGGCGACTATCGGCTTCCGGCAATGAAGGGCCGGGTGCAACCTTTCAATTCGTCCTGCCCTTGCATCATCACGAGGATGCGTCGTGACCGAGCGTCCCAAAACATCGCATGGACCTACGGGCGCCAAGGAACCGATCGTGTTCGTTATCGACGATGACGAATCGATGCGCAGGGCGCTCACCAATCTTTTTCAATCGGTGGGATTGCAGGTCGAGGCGTTCGGTTCGGCGCCGGAATTGCTGCAGAGAAAGCTTCCGGATGTTGCCAGTTGCCTGGTGCTCGACATCAGATTGCCGGGAGTGAGCGGGCTGGACTTCCAATCCGAATTAGCCAAGTCGAACATTCACATTCCGATCATCTTCATGACCGGCCATGGCGATATTCCGATGACCGTCAGGGCCATGAAGGGCGGAGCGGTCGATTTCCTGACCAAGCCGTTTCGCGATCAGGATATGCTCGATTCCGTGGTGGCGGCCATTGAACGGGACCGGAAGAGGCGCGAAGCCGATAAAATCGTCGCGAACCTGCAGGCGCTGTTTGAGACCCTGACCCCGCGGGAGCGGGACGTTTTGGCCTTGGTCGCTTCCGGCCTCATGAACAAGCAGGTAGCGGCGCAGCTGGGACTTGCCGAGATTACCGTTAAGATCCATCGGGGCCATATCATGAAGAAAATGGGCGCCAGATCGTTGGCCGATTTGGTCAGAATGGCCGAGACGCTCGGGGTTCATCGCCCCAAGCCCTCGGACCTGCAAACCTAAGTATATTTTACAATCTCGATTCCTAGCGACATCTTATGAACGGGCCGATGCGCTACCGCAAGCGCTCTGTTCCGGCGTTAGGAAGGACCGTCTTGTCAACGTTTTCGGTTATCTCCGTCATTGACGATGATGCATCTGTCCGTGCCGCGACGACCAATCTTCTGAACTCGCACGGCTATGTCGTCCACACATTTGCGTCGGCCGAGGAGTTCTTGCGGTCGACCCATCTGGATGACACGTCCTGTGTCGTTGCGGATGTCCAGATGCCGGGCATGAGCGGCGTGGACCTGCTAACCCACTTACGCAGCCAGGGTTACCTCGCGCCGTTCATTTTCATCACGGCCTTTCCCGAGGAAAGCGTCCGCGACCGGGCGCTGAAGGAGGGAGCGATTTGCTTCCTGGCCAAGCCCTTTGCGGGACCCAGCTTGATCAAGTGCCTCACTGCGGCGTTGAAGGGAGGTCGCGGCTGTACCGGCAGCTAAGATGGGTGCGCACCGGCGTCGCTTCGTGCACGCCTCCTGTAATCGCTTTTAGAGTGCTATCGCCTTCCATGGACGGCTTCTCCCGCTGCTAAACCAAGGTATAGGGCGCCCAAACCAACACGACATTGGAATCAACCTCCGTAGGATCGAGTCACTCGCCTTGATCGGATTAGGTTGGCATCGGGCGCCGGACCCAGCAATGCGCCGGGCCAGTGTTACGCCAGGGGTTGAACCATGTCGACGAAGTCGTTGCCGCTTCGGTCCAAGCCTCGCGGGCATTCCCAAGGGCATGCGGAAAAGGTCGGCGTCTCCGCGATCTCAGGGTGGAATGACCTCACGCAACTACCCGAGTTCACGCGCTCCACGACGCTGCGATGGACGTTGTTGGTGGCGGGCCTGTTTGCGGTTTTCACCGTTGCGTTGCTGGGGTTTGTCTACCTGAAAATGAAACATGACTTGACGATGCGATCCGACCGGATGATCGCCTCGCAGATTGGCGTCCTGGCCGAGCTGTCGTCCGAGCGGAGGCTGGATGCGATCAATGAGGACATCAAGCAGGATCCCGGTCGCGTCCGGCTCGCAGGCTTGTTCGGACCGGATGGCCGCAGAGTAGCGGGCAATCTGGAACGCCTGCCAGCCGATCTCAGGACCGGTGATACCGTACAAAACACCGTCGTCGACCGGTTGGATGAGAGCGGTCCGGAGAAGCAGGCGGCCCGCCTGATCTCACGCAGCCTGGCAAACGGCGACATCCTGGTGATTGGACGAAATGTCGCTGAAGTCAGCGAGATCGCAGAGGTCGTCGGCGGGGTCCTCGCGCTTGGTTTGTTTCCCGCCGTGCTTCTTTGCCTTGCGGTGGGCCTGTCGTTGAGCGCGCGGGCCCGCAAGCGTGTCGGTGAAGTCAACGAGCGGGTACAGCGTATCGTCGCCGGCAATTTGCGCGAGCGATTGCCGCATCGGAATACCGCCGATCCCTTCTCCGAGCTTGCCACGATCGTCAATGGCATGCTCGACGAGATGGAAACGCTGATCCACTCCCTTGCAGGCGTTGGCAACAACATCGCGCACGACCTGCGCACTCCACTAACCCGGGCGCGGCTGACGTTGGAGCGCGGTCGCAGCAACGCTACGACACTAGAGCAGCTACAGGCGGTTGCGGACAAGACAATAGAGGGACTCGATCAATCCTTATCCATCATTACTGCCATTCTGCGGCTGGCGGAAATTGAGAAAAATGAGCGATCGGCCGGCTTTGGCCAAGTCGCGCTCCCCGATCTCATCCGTGAAGTGGCCGACATGTACGAACCGATCGCGGAAGACAAGGGTGTCAGCCTGATGATCGATGCGCCGCACGAGCTAAGCGTGCATGCTGACCGGGATCTACTGATCGAGGCGGTCGCCAACCTCGTCGACAATGCCGTAAAATATACGCCGGCCGGCGGACGGGTGGAAATCGGACTGGTGCGCGGCGACGGCGAAAACATCGTGCGCGTCAAGGACACCGGTGTCGGCATCAGCGAACACGAACGCGACGCCGTATTAAGGCGTTTCTACCGGTCGGATCGAATTAAACACACGACAGGCCTGGGCCTTGGCCTCAACCTGGTAGCCGCAATCGTAAAGTTGCACGGCTTCCGGTTCACGATCGTTCCGGGGTCCGGGTGCGTGGTCGAGATCGGATGTCCGTGCGCACCGATACCAGCGTGAACCGCCGGGGCCACCCAGAAGGTGTTCTGCGCTAGATCGTTCGCGCTACGGCGGGAATCCTTCGTAACAACAGCGTTAGCGCCCAGCTCATCGATAGCGTTCCGGTGAACACGATGGCGAATTTCACGAAGGCCGGGAAGGGTGGATCGTAGACGATGTATTGCAGCCAGATCAGGAAAACGAAATGCACGAGATAGATGCCATAGGCGGAGGGCCGCATCGCGTCGAGCAGCCCGAGCGGGGACCGGGCAAAGCGCAGGAATACCGCAGGGATCGTGAACGTCATCGCTGCTGAGAACATCGCGAAGGCAAGACCATAGGCGGTATGCCACCATAATGGCGGCGAATTGAAATCCTCCAGCCAATTGTGGTGCGCGTAGACCAGAAGCAGGATCACGCCATAAAAGACAAACGCAAAGGCAAGCCACACAACCCAGCGCTTGGCCAGCGCCCCATTCTCGGCGAGCACTCCCGTTTTTAGGTTGACCGCACCGACGCCGACCCCGGTCAAGAAATATCCGGCATAGAGCAGGATACGGCTGGTCTGGATCGGGAGCGGATAGTGGCCGGGCACCAGCCAGGATGTATCGCCAAACATCACGCGCATCGGCAGATAGATAATGACCGTGAGGGTCAGGAATGCGGCGAAAGCGGTCATCGGCCGCTCGTGCAGGGTTGCGATGAGCTGTCCGAATGTCTCGATCAGCCGAGGCGCCGCAGCCCACAACAGAGCGGCGATCGCATCAAGCGCCAGCAATACCCACAAGAACCATGCGGACCCCGAGGGCCAGGGGCCGATGGTCAACGTGTTCCACCAGAAATGCAAAAAATTGGAATCAATCGCGGCTTGGGGATTATGGCGCAGAAAGGTCGGATAATAGGCGATCGGCATCACGACGAAGATCGAGATCAGAAACGGCACACCCAGCCGCCAGGCACGGTTGGCCAGGAAGTTCGCGGGTCGTCTGCGCGCCAGACTGTCATGAACGAACAATCCGGAAATGAAAAACATGCAGGCCATGAAGAAACTGTCGTTGAACAGGACGATCAGGTCGAACCCCAGCCAGCGCATCCGGTCGGCATTGCCGAAATAGGTGTAATTGATGACCGAGTGGTGCAGCACCACCAGCAGCGTGATAAAGCTGCGCGCGCGATCCAGCGGAACGATGCGTTCCACCGTCAGCACCGTCTGTGGGCCGCTGTCGGGTTTTCGCAGCATCAAATGCCCCCGCTCTTCGACCCTACCCCGTTCTGACCGCGACGTCGAACGTATTGCCGTTGACGGTGCGTAGCTGCAATGTGGCGACGTTATGGAGGCTGTCGGTGTTGACGCCGCTTGGGGCGGGCAATGTTATCGTCGCCATCGCCCCCACTTGCGCCCGCAGCCCGAACGGACCCGGTACAAAGCGGTTGTAGGCGAACTCGTTGTTGATCGCGGAAGCCGGCAGGTGACTCAGCGCGCTGCCGTCCCATTGCTCGAGCACGATGCCGTCATGGGATCTGAGCACCGCGGTCATCACGTTGGAAGGGGCTGCCGGCGTGCCGCCATCGAGATAGGCATGAAACCGCACCGCGCCGTTCGGAAGCAGAACGCCATCCGTCAGGCTGAGATGATGCTTGCCGGGGCTAACCGGGCCGCCATGAAACGGCGTGAGGACCGAGCCGCGATAGTAATTATAGGTTGCGACATTGAAGACGACAGTCGCCGCAAACACCACCAGCGCGAGCTTTTGAAAGGTGGCGCTCCGCACCGGAAGCGGCAAGGCGCCGGACATCCAGCGAAACCACCCCCGTCCGGCGAGCACCGGCTTGCGCGCCAGCAGCACATTGTCCAGCGAGAATGCGCCGCTGCCGCCAAGCATCAGGGTGGCACCGATCGCCAGATTGCAGGCTGCCATGGTCCATTCATCGATGCAGGTTGCGCCCTGCCATCCGAACATCAGCATCAGCGCGACCGAGAGGCCGATCGAGACCAGCGCCGCGACTCGCGTGAGAAAACCCGCCATCAAGAACAGTCCGGTAACCAGCTCGGCCGCGCTGAACAGGATCAGCGAGACATAGAGAAGATAAAAATGATGCAGGAGAAAGGCGATGATATGGTCGGTTCCCAGTAACGCCCCCGGCATCGCCGATTGGAATTTGTTCGCCATCCAGCTCGCCGCGTTCGGATCGAGCTTGGCGGGCGCATAGATGAAGCGGCGCGATCCGCCGCCCCAATAGATGAATCCTTGAATGAAGCGGATAGAAAGCAGCGCCAGTGCCGCGATGCGCAGCGTGTCCGCCTTGCTGCGGTGGGCGGCTGGATTGGCGGCTGAGGCCGTGCCGTCGAGCATAAGCGTGGACATGGTGATTTCCCGTCGTGACGGCTTCAGGTTTGCGCTGGTGGGCATTACGTTGCGTAGTGAAAGCCGGCCTGCTGCAATTCGGGTAGCGTGCCGACAGCTCCGGGGATCAGGACCGCGCCATCCACCAGATGGTTGGTCAATTCGGCCGCGAGCGCGCCATGCGAGAGCTTGTCAGGATTGACGCCGGTCTTGATGAGGGCTGCTGCCTGTTCCCAGATTGCATTGTGGCAGGCCATGAAAACCACGCCGCGCCGCATCAGCGCCGGTATCGAATTATCTTCACCGGAGAAGGCTCCCGCCGGATCCTCATAGTCCGCGGGATCGGCGGACGCTGCTTTCTTCTCGATGATCGGCGTATTGGTCTTGAACTCGTCGCCCGCCAGCTCGGTGAGCCGATACTTGTCCCACGTGGCCTGGTCGTAGAGCGCGAGAAGCGCCGTACCGTGGGTCACCGACACTGTGAGGAAATCCGGATGTTTGAACGACCAGATCTGCGTATTGAGCGCGGTGCGCATGAAGTTCAGCCAGGGACTTGCGATCGCGGTATTGTCCCAGACCTGCTTGGGCACGGGTTTGTAGGAGAGCACTTCCGTCAAGGCTTCGTCATCCCATTGCTCCCGGTGGTTCAGGATCATCGGCACGGTCTTGAAATCGCGGCGGCGGGGTGCCTGCGCGAGACGCTTCTTCAGCGCCTCAAGATGCGTAGCACCTGGTGGCGTCAACGCGGGTTCGACAGCGGCCGCCGCGGGCCTGGCTCCCGCCGACGCGAAGCCGATCGCGCTCGTCGCCATGCTCAAGGCGAGCGTTCTCAATACCTCCCTTCTTTCGCTGATGATGCTCATGGGCCTTCATCTCCCGACGATCATCTTCAGAAAGATACGCCGCGGGACCTCTCAAGACCAATAAATCCTTTTTTATAATAATCGAGTTTGGCTGGTCTTGCGCTATTCCAGCTCGCCTTCGAAGCATTGGCTTGATTGTCGTCACGGGCAGCCTGGCTCCGTCCACGGGCCACGAGCAAACGGAGCTAACAAAATGAAACTTGCATCTGCACCAGGTCGTATCGTCAGCCTCGGCCTAGCCTGCGTTCTGGTTTGCTCGGCCGGCGCCGTAGTCGCTACGGCGCAGACGAGCACACCGCCGGAGCTACCGGCGACACTCAACGCCGTGGATTTTAATTTTGTCGGTCAAGCGAACCTGGGCGCGCCGTTCCAGATCGATTCCGGCCGGCTTGCGGAAACCAAGGGCACGAGCGAAGCGATCCGCGGTTACGCCCATCTGATGGTAACCAGCCATATTCCGGTCGTCGATGCGCTGAACGTGATCCTCAAGCAGAAAGCCGTCACTCCGTCGAACACGCTTTTGCACGGCGCCTACAACGCCATGATTGCCACGCTCGAGGCGGATCGTCGCGCCGCGTTTGACCGCGACTATTTGAGCGGTCAGGTCGAGTATCAAAAAGGAAACGCGGCGTTGTTCGAACAGGAGATCCAGAACGGCAGCGATCCCGACCTCAAGGAGTTTGCGCGCAAAACCCTGCCGAAGATCGTGGATCACTTGCAGCGCGCCGAAAAGCTTGCCGCCGCAGCGGGCGTACACATCGCCTCGAAATGAGGCTCGATGGACTGACGGACTGAGCCCGTAAACCGTTGTGAAGGGAAACCACAATGCGCATCGCCATCGCGAGCGTCGTCGTGCTCGGAGCAGTTGCGTTGCTCCCGCCGGCCGCGGCCGCGCCATTTGCAGAAAAGAAAGTTCTGACCCTGGAGATTCCGCGAAAGATCGTCGCGACAGCTGAGCAGGAGGCGGCGCGCGATCACCTGGCGGGAGTTATAGCGGTTGTCGACGACGGTGGGTGGCCGATCCTGATCGAGCGCATGGACCATGCCGCCTATCTCGCCAGCGTGGAACTTGCCCCCGGCAAGGCTCGAACGGCCGCGCTGTTCAAGAAACCCAGCCAGGCGCTGGAGGACGCGATCAACCACGGTCGCGTCGCGGCCGTCACGGCGCAGGGGTTTACCGAGATGCAAGGCGGGCTTCCGATCGTTGTCGACGGCGAGGTGATCGGTGCCATCGGCGCGAGCTTCGATACGCCGGAGCACGACGTGCAAATCGCGCAGGCTGGGCTGGCAGCGGTCCCTCGTCCCCGCGACTAAAGCGAAGTGCTTCTAAAGCCGAATTTAATGGCATACCTGCAGCCGCCTTCCCATGTGGTGCTCATATCGTCCAGCCAGGAGACCAACATGAAATTCGCATTGATCGGCGCTATCGCGGTTGCGGCGGCAGCTTTCGCAGTGCCCGTTATGGCGCAACCCGTTGTCGAAGACCCCGGCTATTGCGCGCAATTCTATCCGAACGCAAATTGCCAGAACTTCGGACCGGGCAACCCGTATACCGATAGCCGCTATTATCACAGCGATCCGATGGCGACGACGCAGGCGGCCGAGGCCAATGCCTACCGTTATCATGGCGGACCGAAATACAACGATTGATGAGCCTAGTTCTCGCCATCTCGTTCAAGACATCTGGAGCTGAGCGGCCGCCGCGTCAAATCGCGGCGGCGCGCAATCAGAAGCGAAAGCGAAGCCCAACCGTCGGATCGATACTGCTCCGATTGAGGAAGCCATTCGCCAGGCCACCATTGACCTGCGAGAACATGATCCCGGCATAGGCATCAAACTTCTTCGCAAACTGCCAATCGACGACGAAGGAAACGGCGTCGAACGTCCCATGGCAGTTTGAGAACGCCGAGGGGTTGGTGCAGTTGACGAATGCGCCAAAGGTGGGCTGCGTATAATGGTAGTAAGCGCCGATCACATCCAGATTGTCAGTGACGGCGTATTTCACTCCGGTCCAGAATACATGGAATAACTTGTCGCCGGCGTCGAAAGCCGTGTTGCTGATGTTCGTGCCGTTGATCGCAGTGCAGGCGGCGCAGACGAAGTCTCCCGCGATATCACTAAAACCAGTACCGGGGGCAAACCGATTGCTGGGGGGCGCATATCGAATGAATTCGTACCCGGCAAACAGCTTGAGTGGCCCGTTGCTGTATTTTCCAACCAGCATCACGCTCGAATTGTCGGAGAGCGTCGCGGTGAGAAACTGCGGCAGCACCGCCGGCAGCGTGTTGCCGCCAAGCGTTATCGACACGGCGTTCTGGACGTAGCTGCCAATCGCGTCGAGCGAAAGCGTGCCGCCGGCCAAATTGGTAATGTCCCCGCCGATCTGGAGTTGGTAGGAGCCGGTCGCGGCGTTGTTGAGCTCATAGCCGCCGAATTGCCAGAGTGCCGCGACCCTGAACTGGCCAATGTTGACATGGTACTTCACCGATGTGCTAAATCGGCAATCCTGGGTATCGCCCACGCCGCAGGTGATTCCCTGCCAGCCGATCGGCGAGAAGGCGTACGAAAGGCTCATTGGATCGTAGGCAAAAATGGCGTCCAAAGTCAGGTTGTTTTGCCGGAAAACGGTCAAGGTGCCATAGGGTGAACTGACGCCCAAATAGCCCACGGCATTGTAAAATTGCCCGGCCCGGCTGGAGTCGGCGTACGAGTCCTGGCTGGTAAGCGGCACGCCGATGTTCTGAAAGTCAGAGTGCGGTCCGTTGGAGAGGTGCAGGGAATAAGGATCGAACCCGGCCTGCAGATCGAAGATAAAAGCCCATCCCGGAGCGAGCGGCTCGTTGCCCTTGATCCCGATATTTGAGTTGGTCAAACCGTTCGGCGCGAGATCCCACCGCGGGCCCCTGCTGTACTTCTGGATGAGATAATCTACCCCGACGGCGGATGTGCCATTGAAGGGCGCTCCGTGGCTCCGCCACGTCACACCCCCGTCGATCGTACCGTAGACCGTGATGCCGTTCCAGGTCAGTGGGCAGGCCGTGGCGACAAACTCCTCAAGGCTGGTACACGTCGCCGGCTGCGAGGGAGCCTGCGCGCTTGCGGCGGGCGCAGCCTTTGTCGCGATGATGTCGTCGGCGGCCGATGCTTCCGAAGCCGTCGCAAGCAGGAGTCCGAGGCCGGCTAAGACTGTAAGCCAAGCAGTGCGAGCCATCGCGCCCTCCTACCGTCCCTTGCTCCAGCCGTTGGGGGACCTTTCTGCGACCGCGCCCTACCTGACTATCCGACGCGTCGCTCCGTGATGCAAGTGGCCAAGATGCCAGACCGCAGCGCAAGACCGCCGGGTTCCTACCGTGGATTCGGGGCAACATATTTTTTTGCGCTGCGCTCGCAACTGTCGCAGGTCGCCGCGTCACCCGACATGCCCAGGGCCATTCACGACGCTCTCGCTTGATTTTCGATGGCCAGCACCGCGCCTTGGCAATGCTCAACGTAGCATTGATCATCACAGTAGGGGAGCCGCGTCTCGATCTCGCGCAGGTAGCTTGCGCCGATCGGCTTGCGGCACAGCGCACATAAGGATAGTCGAAAGGGCGTCCTGCCATTTACCAGGATGAATCTCACGTGGCGTCTCCCGATGCGAAGCGGATAATCGTGGTTGATGGGTGAAAGAGTTTGTATTGAGGGTTCATTGCGCAGCCTCTTCGCTCCGAAATCCCGTAAGCCCGGCTGCAACTGTATTTCGGGCGACGTGAAACCGGATCAACCATCTGCGATCCGCCTCCTCGCGGGACTTGAAGCGATCGACGCACTTCTTCGAACAGAGGGCGGTTCGCCAGGAATAGTGCCGGATGAGACCGAACTTTCCGTCACAGATGGCGCAGCGCTTCGCCCCGTTGCGCTGAAGATTTTGTGTGTTGTTGCGTTCCTTCATTGCTTCCTCCTGTGGGCTTGGCTCGTGAGGCTAACTCTGTTGGCGACGCCGATACTCGGTCGGCGTCATTCCGGTGAATTTTCGGAATCCCCTCGTGAACGAACTCGTCTCGCGAAAGCCGAGCTGGATGCCGATCTGCGTCACGGAGAGCGCCGGCCTCTGCAACAACGTCCTGGCTCGATCGATTCGACGCGCCATATGGTAGCGATGCGGAGGTGTGCCGAACGATCGCCGGAAGGCGCGCGCAAAATGGTAGACGCTGAGACCGACGAGCTCCGCGAGAGCCGCCAGCGAAATCTCCTCGGCGAGATGGCTGTCGATGAATTCCGCCACGCGCTTCTGCTGCCACGCCGGCAAGCCGCCGCGAAGCGGCCTTGCCGCAGCGGATGCCGGAGGCGAGGAGGGGAAACCTACCAGGTTGATGCCCGTGTCACTCATTTGTGTGGTCCTGATGCGCACGCCGGCTCCCTGCTGTGCGTAAGAGCAGCGATCGAGGATGAGGGTAAGCGGATGGCTGTCGGGCACCATTAAATTGCCCGTCAGATAACTAAATTCGGTTTTAGGGCACGTGAGGCAGGATCATTCAAGCCGCAGCAAGCCGGGACAAGTGCTGAAACCGCTCGTCACTAAATTGCTGGGAGCAGCCGTCGCAAGCTGCGCATCCATCGATGCGGCTGCGTTCGGTCAGGAGCCTCCCATGTCCAAGCACGAGCCCGGTTCTCATCTCGACTTCGGGAGGCGAGCCGAAAATCCGTCGAGCGGGTCTCGCGGCGGCTCTCAATCCAGCCGCCCACCGCTGATGGGCGATATCGGCTTCATCGGCCTTGGCCACATGGGGACGGCGATGGCGGCAAACCTGGTCGCCGCCGGACGCCGGGTGATCGCCTATGTCCGTCGTCCGGAGCAGATCGGCGAGCTCGAGCCGCTTGGCCTCAGGCCCACGACCGATATCGGTGACTTGATCGACTGCGACGTCGTCATCACCATGTTGCCTGACGACGATGCCGTGCGCGACGTCGTGTTTGGCCGCAGGGACGATCCTCTCGACGGTCTGGCCGCGGGTCTGATGCCCGGCGCGATCCATCTGTCGATGAGTACGATCAGCACGAAGGCTGCATCGCTCTTGGCAAGTGAGCACGCACGGCATGGTCAAGGTTATGTGGCGGCGCCGGTGTTCGGGAATCCGGATGCCGCCAAGGCGCGTCAGCTGTTCATCGTCGTCGCGGGCGCAGAGGCCGATGTCGCGCGCTGCCAGCCGATCTTCGACAGTCTCGGACAAAGAACGTTTGTCATTGGCACCGACCCGCAACATGCAAACCTGGTCAAGCTGCTTGGCAATATGATGAGCGCGACGGCACTCGAGATGCTCGGGGAGGTCGTTGCCGTGGTCCGGAAGCGCGGGATGGATCCGCAACCCTTCATCGACATCATGACGAGCACGATGTTTGGCGGACGCGCGCACAAGATTTACGGCGACAAGATCGCCAGACAGATTTACGCGGCCGGCTTTGTCCTGCCTCTCGTTCTGAAGGATGTGCGCCTGGCGCTTGCGGAAGCGGAGAGGGCGGGTGTCCCGATGCCATCGGTGGGCGTGGTCCGCGACCGGCTGATCACGGGGATCGCGCGCGGCTACGGCGAACTCGACTGGACTGCGCTCGGGCTTATCGCCGCGGAGGAAGCGGGAATCTACGCCGTGCCCTCCGCGAATGACAATTGAGACTGGACTTAGCCGCCAATCGCGCTCCCACACCGCACACTTAGAGGAGAATCAGGACCATGGCCGATCAAGCAGAAGCTCTCAAAATGAGCATGGAACTCACCGAGATTCATGGCACGTCACTAAAAGTGTCGCCGGTCGCGATCGGTACCTGGGCGATCGGCGGGTGGATGTGGGGCGGAACCGACGAAGCCGAATCTATCGCGACCATCCAGGCCGCATTCGAGCATGGCATCAATATCGTCGACACCGCCCCGGTCTATGGATTTGGCCGCTCCGAGGAGATTGTCGGCAAGGCTATCGCGGCGGGTCTGCGGCGTTCGGATGTCCTCATTGCCACCAAGGCCGGACTGCAATGGGATGGTGGACAAGTATCCCGTAATGCCAGCCGCGCCCGCATCCTGCGCGAGGTCGAGGATTCCCTGCGCAGGCTTCGAACCGATTACATCGACATCTATCAGGTTCATTGGCCCGATCCGCTGGTCACGATCGAGGAAACCGCGGAAGCGATGCTGACGTTATTGGTGCAGGGAAAAATCCGCGCCATCGGAGTGAGCAATTTTTCGGTGCTCCAGATGGAGCGATTTCGCCGTGTTGCGCCGCTGCATGTGCTGCAACCGCCGTACAATCTGTTCGAACGCGAAATCGAGACCGACCTTCTGCCTTATTGCCGGAAAAACAAAATCGCGACGCTGGGATATGGTGCCCTGTGCCGGGGCCTGCTATCCGGACGGATGCGGGCGGATACCGCTTTCGATGGCGACGATCTGCGGCGAACCGACCCGAAATTCCGCGAGCCGCGGTTCGCGCAATATATCGCCGCCGTACAAAAACTCGACAGGCTCGCTCAGCGACGCTTCGGCAAGCGCGTTATTCACCTGGCGGTGCGTTGGATGCTCGACCAGGGCATCACCACGGCACTGTGGGGGGCGCGTCATCCCGGTCAGTTGCAGCCGGTCGACGAGGTGACTGGCTGGACGCTCGATGCCTCTGCCAAGGCCGAGATCGATCGGATCCTGCGCGACACGATCACCGATCCAGTCGGACCGGAATTCATGGCGCCGCCGCCGCGCAGCGCCGCAGCATAGTGCAACACAGCTCGTCTTGGAAAATTAACGGCGAATTTAATAGCCCGCACCGTTGCCATTCCTAGCTTCAGGTAGTCGCCCTCCTGCTAGGCTGAGAGAATTGCAATGGACATGACCGCGCTTCTGCTGTCGCGAATTCAATTCGCCTTTACCATCACGTTCCATATCATCTTTCCTTCCTTCACGATCGGCTTGGCGGCCTGGCTCACTGTCCTCGAAGCTCTGAGCCTTGCGACCGGCCGCCCGGTCTATCGCGTGATCTTCGAATTCTGGCTGAAGATATTCGGCGTGGCATTCGGATTGGGGGTGGTGTCCGGGATCGTGATGGCATTCCAGTTCGGCACCAATTGGAGCGTGCTGTCCAAAATGTCCGGGCCGATCCAGGGCCCGCTTCTGATGTTTGAGACCTTTTGGGCCTTCATGCTCGAGGCCAGTTTCTTCGGCGTCCTCATCTTTGGCCGCAGCCGCGTGCCGCCATGGTTCTATTTGTTTTCCACCGCAATGGTCGCGCTGGGTACCTCGATCTCGGCGTTCTGGATCATGGTCAATAACAGCTGGATGCAGGTGCCATCGGGCTATGTGATGGAAAACGGCGCCTTCGTTCCAAACGACTGGACCAAAATTATCTTCAACTCGGTGGTGTGGTCGCGATTTCCGCACATGTTGCTCGCCGCTTACCTGACCGGTGCCTTTTGCGTTGCCGCGACCGGCGCGTGGTACATGCTGCGGAAGGTATATCACGCCGAGGCGCGGATCATGCTGCGCATGGGCCTTGGTCTCGCGGCCGTGCTGATGCCGATCCAGCTTGTGTTCGGGCATCTGGTCGGCGGCTACGTCAACACCTATCAACCGTCCAAGATGGCCGCCATTGAGGGGCGCTGGAACGACGAGAAGCCGGGTTCGGAAGTGCTGTTCGCCTGGCCCGATGTGGAGAACCGGCGCAACCTGTTCGCGATCACGTTGCCACCGCCGTTCGGCAGTCTGATCGATTCCGACAGTTTCACCGCTGCGGAAACAGGGCTCAACAGTATCCCCCGGGAGAACTGGCCGCCGGTGGTCCTCCCGTTCTTCGCCTTCCGGATCATGGTGGGATGCGGTCTCTTGATGCTGGGGCTAGCCTGGCTCGGCAGCTATCTGAGTTACAGACATCGTCTGGCGTATAATCGCCCGCTGCTTTGGCTGACGTTCTTCAGCTTTCCGCTGCCCTTCATTGCGATCATTACCGGCTGGTTCACCGCCGAAGTCGGCCGTCAGCCCTGGGTCGTCTTTGGGGTGTTGCGGACCGCCGATGCCATGACGCCGTTCCTGACCACGCAGCAGGCGACGATCTCGCTCGTGATCTTCTGCTCGGTCTACGCCTTCATCTTCCTGTTTGGCACCTTTTACATCTACCGGCTGATCCGCACCGGCCCGCGGAAGCCATTCGAAGTACCCCATCTCGCGGTTCCGAACCGGCCGATGTCACTGGCCGATGACGAGCCGATTACAGAACCGCATCATTTCGTCGCCGGAGAATAACCATGGTCATGTTCTGGGTCTCGCTGTTGGCGATCAGCATTTTGCTCTATGTCCTGCTCGACGGGGTTGATCTCGGCGTCGGCTTGCTGTTCGGACTTACAACCAACGAAGCCAGGCGTGCCACGATGCTGAGCGCCGTCGCGCCGATCTGGGACGGCAACGAGACTTGGCTGGTCATCACCGCCGTTATTCTGTGGGGAGCTTTTCCGGTGGTCTATTCGAATTTGCTGTCGGCCTTTTATCTACCGCTCATCGTCATGCTGCTGGGCCTGATCCTGC